>NZ_JBVIHP010000013.1:0-248532 GCF_055570235.1 Streptomyces sp. NPDC031274
GGGAGGGAGAGGCCGGCGCACTGCCAGGGGGGGGGGGGGGGGGGGACCCCCCCCCCCCCCCCACCCGCCCCCCCCCCCCCCCCCCTCCCCCCCCCCCCCCCAGCCCCCCCCCCCCCCCCCCCCCCCCCCCCCCCCTGGCCCTGTGAAGAGACTGTTGTCTGTACTCACGAACCCGTGGGCACGGAGTCAGTCGCCTCCGTCCACAGATCCTGCTCGGCGCGATCCGCCTGGATCTGGCGGTACACGAGGAGCCCGCCGATGGCGGCCAGTGCGACCAGGAGAAGCTTCTTCACCGCGCGACCTCGTCTTTCTTGACGTAAGGGACCTCTTGGCGCCCGACTATACACACCGACCGATACCGATCGGTGACCTGGATCCACGCCAACTCCCGCCCCGAACACAGCAGTCGAATCGGGCATCGCCGCCCCTTTGGCGCCTCACGGCCCGCCGGGAGTTTCACCGCTCCTGACCTCACCTGGCCCCCTCCCAGGCCCCTCAGGAGCCTTTTACGGCCATCCGGGTGGTGTTCATCTGAACATCGACGCGCCATGAGCGTCGGTCCCCCACTCTCGGCTCGACATACACATCATGAGGAAAGTACGCAAATCGCCCAACCCGAAAGTGAGACGCCATGACCGGCACCAAGGCCATGAAGCTGTGGACCACGCTCATCACCGCCTTCCTCGCACTCTTCGCCACGCTTGGATTCACCACGACGGCAGCGGCGGCCACGCCGGTACAGCAGGCCACGGAAACGTGCAAGAGCGCGCCGACCATGACGGCACCACTGGCGGCCTACTGGGCAGCAGCGTACGAACGGTCCTTGCCGCCCACGATGAAGCAGCGCATCCGCGCCGAGGCGCACGGATCGTCCCCCAGCTGCCGCCACCTCCCCACTGACGACACGGAGACGGCCGTCGAGGCCGAGGCCCATCCGGGCGGGCTCGCCGCAGAGCCGTAGTCACGGCCCCGGCCGACTCGGCCACCGTCCCCAAGGGGCCTCTCAGACACGAAGAAGACCCCCAGCCGATACGGGCTGGGGGTCTTCTTCGTGTCTGTGGGGCTAACAGGATTTGAACCTGTGGCCTCATCCTTATCAGGTCGATCAATGGGGCTCCTCGACCTCGTCTAACCGCACGCCTGCCCCTGCTCGACGGCTGCCGAGGTTCGGCGTAGACCGACGTCGTCCGTCCGTGTTGGTGTCAGGTGCTGATGTCACGAGTCCGGGCCGTCTTGACAAGGCGCCCCCTGCCTCTCCCGAGGTATGCGTGTCCAGCTCCATCTGTTTTGGCACGAGAGCGACAACACGATTTCACTTCCAGCGACACTCGCTGTGGGCTGCTCAGAGGTGCTGTTCCCCTCCGGATGCCCGGCGAGCCACCACGACGAAGACATGTCGCTGACTTAGGCGGCCTGCTCGGTCGGGGGCCGTTCTTCCGTGAAGCTGTGACGCTGTCTCACGTCGGCCTGTGCCATTCAGCAGCAGGCCGGTAGCGGTCACATACTCCTCGACTGCTTTGAAGTAGATGGCTCCAGCGGGCTCGCTCACCTCTACTGGGCCGTGGAGCACTGCCACGTGCATAGCGTGGTCCAGGTCTTTGAGGGCCGCTTCGGCTGTGGCGATTTGGGCTGGCGCCTGCTCGGAGAGGTGTGAGGGCGGCCTCAACGTCCATATGTCGTCGAGCGCCATCCATGCTTGTGTCGCTGCGGTCAGAAACGTGGCGTAGGCAGTGCGACGCGCTTCTTCCCGAGCTGACGCGCGCTGGGAAGCACTCTGCTTCGCATGCAACCAGAGGGTGAAACCGCCGGTTAACGCAGCACCACAAAGAGTAGATCCGGCTGTGATGGCTGCGACTGCGACGGTGGCGTTCACGTCGGCAGTATCCCCTCGCGCCCCGTCCTCCACCCACCACTCACCCCAGCTCCCATCCCGTCCGCCGTCGACCCACACACCGTGGAGCGGGCGTGGTTCATGGCGTCCAGGTGGAGCGCGCCACTGTACGAACGACCTGGACGCCATGGGCCGCGTCTGCTCGGCTTTGCCTGGGGCGATGGTGGACGGGATGGGAGCCCCCAACGCTCGCCACGATGGGCCCGCAGTCGCGCACGGCGCCCCCTCCATCCCAGAGTCAGAGCGCCCCCGCCGGAGGCATGTCCTTGGCCAGGGCCGCCGTGGTTGCAGTGCTCGCCTTATGGCCCCGGGCCCTATCCGCGTGTGGGCGGGCGTCGGCGCAGCCGGGGCGGAGCGGGCCGAAGGCAGGAGCGGCGCCCCGAGCGGAGCCGGGAGCCCGCCCGGCGGAGCGGAGCGCAGCCGGGGCTTGATGAGGTAGAGAAACTCGTAACAGCTCTCAGGCCCTAAGGGCAGGTGGACTAGTTGCCGTCCGGGCCGGAAAGGTGGTGTTGGTAGCTGGCCTCAGGCTGATGGCCGGTCGGTGGCGAGGAGTCGGCTTGTGAAGCCTTCGGCGCATAGCCGCTCGTAGGCCTCAAGCACGTCATCCGGCACGGACTGGCTGATCATGAATCCCTGATCCGGGTAGATCAGCAATCGCTGAAGCGCGCCCACGAGCATGTCGATGACCAGACGGGCGTCCTGGATCGAATCGACGTACTCCGTGAACGTCATCGGGGTGGACGCGCTGACGACCTCGACTTCGGGCCACAGTTTCCGCGCCGTGGCGTATGCGCGCCTCTCTTCATACGGCTTGCTGATCAGAAGCACGGAGGACACATCCACTCCAGCTTCCTCGAGCACGGCCTTTGAGAAGTGAATGTTCTCGCCCGTATTGCGCGCACGGGGTTCTACAAGCACAGCTGAGCCGGGGACACCGAGTTCAAGGGCCCGTTCCCGGTAGTGGACGGCTTCGCCCCGCGGCATACGTTCTCGGGTCGTGGGGCTTGTGGCTCCGGTGAACACAAGCAGTGGAGCCAATCCGCGCTCGTACAGATCTACCGCCGCATCGGCCACGCCCAAGTCGTGACTACCCAAGCCGATCGCGACTGAGCAGGGTCGGAGGGCGTGGCCCATCTGGTGGTAGTCCCACAGGCGTCGTGCGTCAGCCCATGCCTGCGTCGAGATCATTACTGCTCCTTCTCGCCCTTCGCCGAGTCTGGAACCTTGAAGTCGTACTCCCAGGCGAAGCGCGAAGCCGCGTGTACACCAATGGCGAATTCGACCACTGTGCCAGAGGCCGTGTAAGTCGTCCGATGCAGCTCGACGACGGGTTCGCCTGCCGGTAGCTGCAACAGCTTCGCTTCGTCCGGTGTCGCAGCCCGAGCGAAGATCGCTTCCTTCATGTGGTCGATCTCGTACCCCGCGTCATACAGGACCCGGAATCCGCCGCCACGGCCCGCCGGTCCCGGCGTCGGGTCCACGATCCGAGTGCCCTCGACGTGCTCAGGCCGGTAGTAGCTGGTCAAGGTGTGAGTCGGCTGGTCGCCTTCCTTCACGAGACGCGCTCGGGCATACACCTGTGAGCCTTCGGGCAGCCCGTGTGCGGCTGCGACTGCGGGCGGAGCCTCGACGAGGCTGACCTTCTGGGTTTGCTCATTCCGCCGGTAGCTGCGCCCGGAGGCCACGCGGTCTGCGATGAACGCGACCTCATCGCCATCCCGCCACTTGGCCTTGTCGTACCGGGCAATGCCGAGTCGCTTGAGCGGGACTTGCTGCCGCACAACCGTTCCGTGCCCTCGGGACGAGGTCACAAGCCCCTCGGCCTCAAGGGCCTTGTACGCCGCGTGGACGGTCGACTTAGAGCCTTCGCCCGCTGCTACTAGCTCCCTGATCTGCGGAAGCTGCCTGCCCGGCGGGTAGTCACCTCTCTTGATCTGCTCAGTCAGCTTGTCCGCTAGCTCTCGCCACTTCGGCGCCATCTGACGACTCCTTTCTACGAGACCAGTCAAACACAGTCCTAGGACTGTTGACAGTCCCAGGACTGCGTGCCACAGTCTCCCTAAGTCGCTCGCAGTCCTAGGACAGCGGGTGCGGAGCCTCCCTTTGGGGCTGCTCCAACGAATCGACTCAGGGAGTACTTCATGCCGTCCTTCAAGATCGACGTTTCGACCGCTGTGGTGTTCGTGGCGACCGCGCCGACGCCCAAGGTCATCAACAAGCAGACCGGTGAGCGGGCCATGGACCGGGAGACCGGTGCGGCTCTGTCGACGGTGGGCCTGCTCATCTCGGATGAGGGGGAGGGCAACCTCTACCAGGTGACCGTGCCCGAGACGGGTATCCCGGAGAGCTTGACGCCGGGCATGCCGGTCTCGGTGATCGGTCTCAAGGCGCGTGACTGGGAGAACGAGTTCAACGGCCAGAAGCGCCACGGCATCTCGTTCCGCGCGGTCGCCATCACGGCGGGGTCCTGATCATGGAGAACCTGGGCGCCTGGTTGCTGCTTGCCGCAATCGCGGTGGTGGCCGGTGGGCTCGGCTTCACGAAGTTCCGCGCTCCGCGCGTGTACTGGTCGCTGGTCGGCCTGCCGCTCACCTGGGGCCGGTTCACCCTGACCTACCGCTCCACGATGGAGGTCTGTGGGCTCACGGTGCAGCCGTCGGGCTTCCGGGCGTTCATGACCCGCAACGTGGCCCGGCGGGAGGTTCGGCCGCAGCCTCCGAAGGTCCGCCGGGTGCGGCCCACCTCGACCGGGCTGCGGATCTCCCTGCGACTTCCCGCTGGTCTAGAACCGGCAGATGTGGCGGCGGCCTCCGAACGGCTGCGGCACGCCTGGGGAGTCCGCTCGGTGATCGTGCGGGAGACCCGTCCGGGCCTCGTGGAACTGCGGATGACCGGCTACGACGTGCTGGCCCGTGTGCGCATGCCGCGCTCGAAGTCTGAGGGGCCGATGGTCGTTCCGGTCGCGCTGCGCGAGGACGGCTCGGTGTTCGCCCGGGAGTACCGCAAGGTGCCGCACGCCCTGACGCTCGGCGCCAACCAGTCGGGCAAGTCGATGTATCAGCGCAACCTCGTCGCCGGTCTGGCCAGGCTGCCGGTGGGCCTGGTCGGCATCGACTGCAAGCGCGGGGTGGAACAGAGCCGATACGCCCCTCGCCTGTCGGCGCTGGCGACCACCCCGCAGGAGGCCGGGCAGCTGCTCGATGTGCTGGTTGCCGAGATGGAGGACCGCTTCGATCTGCTGGGCCTGCATGACGTCTCGGACCTGTGGGATCTGCCGGAAGATGTCCGGCCTGTGCCGCTGGTGGTCCTGGTCGACGAGGTCGCCGAACTGTTCCTCGTGGCCTCCAAGAAGGACGAGGCCGCCCGGGACCAGATGGTCATGCAGATGGTCCGGCTGGGACAGATGGCCCGCGCGATCGGCATCTACCTCGAGGTGTGCGGCCAGCGCTTCGGCTCCGAGCTGGGCAAGGGCGCCACGACGCTGCGCGCTCAGCTGACCGGCCGTGTCGTGCACCGGGTCAACGACAAGCAGACCGGTGAGATGGGTCTGGGCGACATCGCCCCCGAAGCGGTACAGGCCGTCACGACCATCGCGCCGGATCGCCCCGGGGTGGCGGTGGCCGGTGACTCCTCCGGCGGCTGGTCCCGTATCCGCACCCCCGCCATGACCTCCGCTGAGGCTGCGGCCACCTGCCGGGAGTTCGCGCACCTGACTCCCGAGCTGGCCTTTCTGGCCCCGTTCCGGCCGCTGGTGCGCCCCGAACCAACGCCGGAGCCTGCTCCGCCGCTGGTGAATCCTCGGCCGGTCACCGAGTAACAGTCCTCCCGCTTCCCGGTCGGCGTGACCGTCTCGCGCCACGTCCCTACCCGCCCCTGCTCGATTCCCTGAAGGAGGTGAGGACATGGTCCGCTCGATCCGTATGGATGCGGTGCTCGTGCAAGCCGTCATCGCCGGTGCGCTGTCCTTCTCCCACCTGCACGACCTGGCCGAAGCCGCCGGGCAGACCGGCTGGCAAGCCTGGGCCTATCCGATCAGCGTCGATCTGCTGCTGGTGGCGGCCTGGCGCCGACTGCGCGCCGCCCGGGGTGACCGTGCTGCCTGGACCTGGTTCGTGATCGCCCTGTTCGCCTCGCTCGGCGCCAACATCGCCACCGCCGGACTCCTCGACCTGGATGCCGTCCCGGCCTGGCTGCGCATCACGGTCGCTGGCTGGCCCGCGCTCGCCTTCCTGGGCGGCACGCTCCTGGTCCACACCCCCACCGACAGCGCCCCGGCTCCGGCACCGCATCCAACCGAGGAACCGGCCGCCGTCGACCTGCACCGCGCCAACCCTTCGCCCACGCTCGACGAGAGCCCCGATCTCCCCGAACCCGCTGAGCTCCCGGCCGCCGAACCGGCGCCACTCCCGGCGCCGAAGCCGGATGCGGTGAGCGTTCCGCCGGCACTTCTGGACCACGCCCGAAAGCTCGCCGACAACCACCGCGCGACCACCGGCACACCGCTCTCGGCCGCCAACCTTCGCGCTCAACTCGGTCTCCCCGCGCCCGTCGTCGATGAGATCGCCACGCACCTCCAACTCGCCTGACCCGAGAGGAGATCCACCCATGACCCGCCCGAACCGCTTCTACGACGTCCTTCGCATCGGACCCGTCAAGGTCGCCAGCTACAACAACGGACGCGGACGCACCAAGCACACCGCCGCCTGCACCGCCCCCAACTGCGGCTTCTCCACCGAGCACGGCGACCGTTCCGCTGCCGAACTCACCGCCCGCACCCACCGCTGCACGGCCTGACGAGGAGCCCAGCCATGCGACTGCCCGACGAACAGATCCGCGCCGGTCACATCCCCGCCGATCTCTACGAGCGGCTTCCGCCCGGCATCGACCCGCGATCGGTCGTGATCGTGCAGGAGGCTCCCCGCTCCTACAAGGGGCCGATCCTGCTGACCCTGGCCATCACCGCCGGATGCGCGGTCGTGCTGCTGGTGCTCGCCTTCGTCGTCCAGATCATCGCCGCATCGATCATCGCGGTCCTGTCCGCGAGCTGCGGTCTCAGCTACACGTTCAACCGCGCATCCAAGAGCGGCGGTTCATCCGGCCGCATCTCCAAGGGCCGCTCCCGCCCCGTGCGCGGGCGCCCTACGCGCTCTCGGCCCATCCGCTCGAAGAGCGCCTACCGCAAGTACTAGCGCCCCCCGGGGCGGCCTCGGTCGCCAAACTTCCGCCGCCCCGGACGGCTCATCCCTCCAGATCCAACGGACCCGAAAGGGAAGTCCCATCATGGCCCAGTTCGCTCCTGCCCGTCGTATCTGCCGCGACTGCGACGGCTTCGCCACCGTCGCCATCACCACCGGCACCCGCAACCTGGATGGCTCCCGCGTGACCCTTCAGGCCGACTGCCGCACCTGCAAGGGCGACGGTCACACCACCTCGGCCGCCGCCCTCGCCCGCGTTGGTCGGTGACCTGCTGATGAACGACACCGCCACCATGGCGGGCCTGGACCCGGCCACCCTCGCCGACGTGCTGAGGGTGGCCGGGTCCCCCGGCTTCGACCGTGTACAGGACCAGATCCGCCGCACCGGCGGCTGCTCCGACCCGATCCACCTCCAGGGCGCCACCGTCACCCGCGACCGCACCACCGGCCAGGCCCTCTACTCCTACTCAACCGACACCGAGCCCGGCGGCAGACTTCGGGTCGCCTGCGGAAATCGCCGTGCCTCGCGCTGCCCCTCCTGCGCCTGGACCTACGCCGGGGACACCTATCACCTGATCCGCGCCGGACTCGTCGGAGACCCGGCCAAGGGCACCCCGCCCACCGTGCGCGAACACCCCCGCGTCTTCGCCACCCTCACCGCTCCGTCGTTCGGACCGGTCCATAACCGGCCTGGAACCCGTGCCTGCCACTGCGGCACCCGGCACCCGGAAGACGCATCCGAGCTGGGCACCCCGCTCGACCCGGACACCTACGACTACGCGGGCTCGGTGCTGTGGAACAACCACGCCTCCGACCTGTGGCGCTACTTCACGATCTACCTGCGCCGCGAGATCGCTGCCCGCGCCGGACTCACGCAGAAAGCAGCCCGTGAACAGTCCCGGCTGTCCTTCGGCAAGGTCGCCGAGTACCAGAAGCGCGGCGCGATCCACTTCCATGCCGTCATCCGCTTCGACGGCCCCGAAGGCCCCGACACCCCGCCCCCGCACTGGGCCACCCTCGCGTTGCTGACCGACGCGATCCACGCTGCAGCTGCTCGCGTCCGCGTCGACCTCCCCGCCTCTGGCGAACACCGTGCCCGTGTCCTGTGCTGGGGTGACCGGCTCGACGTCCAGACGATCAAGGCGTTCGGGGACGGTACGGAGATCACCGAACAGGCCGTCGCCTCCTACGTGGCCAAGTACGCCACCAAAGCCGCCGAGACCACCGGCACGGTCGACCGCCGGATCGGCAACAAGGAAGCCCTCGTCCTCCTCGGCGTGCCCGACCACCCCCGGCGGCTCATCGAGGCCTGCCTCGACCTCCACCACGTCTACCCGGACCGCAAGCTCCGCGACTGGGCCCACATGCTCGGCTTCCGCGGCCACTTCTCCACCAAATCCCGCCGCTACTCCACCACCCTCGGCGCCCTCCGCCAGGTCCGCGCCGACTACCGCGCCGCACAACACCGCGCCGCCCTCGGCCTCCCCGACCCCGGCGACATCCCGGAGGAGACCACCCTCACCCTCGCCCACTGGACCTACGCCGGACACGGCCACACCCCCGGCGAATCCTGGCTCGCCGCCAACATCCGCCGAGACATCGAGCAGAACCGAGAACTCGCCCGCGAGGAGAAAACCACGCTCCTCGACATGGAAGGAGCCGTCACGTGACCACCGCCGTCCCCGAGCTGCTGACCGTGCCCGATGTCATGGCGCGACTCAAGGTAGGCCGGACCAAGGTCTACGACCTGATCCGCACGCACCGTCTGGTGTCCATCAAGGTCGACGGGTGCCGTCGTATCCCGGATCAGGCGGTCCGCGACTTCATCACCGGTCAGATCGGGGAGCCTGCCTGATGGCGAAGCGTCGGCCCAACGGCGGGGGCACGATCACCAAGCGGTCCGATGGCCGGTACCAGGGCGCTGCCTATGTGACTGACACGGACGGCAACCGGGTCCGTAAGTACGTGTACGGCCGGACGTGGGACGAAGCCAACGAGAAGCTCGGCAAGCTCCAGGACCAGGAGCGCAACGGTGTCCCCGTGCCGTCTCGCTCGTGGTCGCTCGGCGAGTGGCTGGCCTACTGGCTGGAGCACATCGTGAAGCCGGAGAAGGAGCACAACACGTACGTGAAGTACGAGTCGAAGGTACGGCTCTACCTCGCGCCCCACCTGGGCAAGAAGTCGATGGTCAAGCTCACCCCGGCGCAGCTCCGTGCGTTCATGGGTGCTCTCACGCGCGAGAAGGTCGGTGCGGCTACCCGCTTCGAGGTGCTGCGGACCCTCCGGAACGCGCTCAACCGCGCCGTGAAAGAGGAGCTGCTGACGCGCAACGTCGCGCTGCTGGTCGACATGCCCAAGGTCAGCAAGGACAAGGGCAAGGCGTGGAACGCCCCTGAGGCGATCACCTTCCTTCGGTCGTCGCGTGCCCACCGCTTCTACGCGGCCTGTGTCCTGGTGCTCGTCCTCGGGCTTCGCCGCAGCGAGGTCCTGGGCCTGCGCTGGCAAGACATCGACTTCGAGACCGGACAGTTCACGCCGACCAAGCAGGTACAGCGCGAGAAGGGCGTGGGCCTGGTCCTCAAAGACCTCAAGACCGAGTCCTCACAGGCGGTGCTGCCCCTGCCGGAGTTCTGCGCTCGTGCCCTGGAGGAGCGTCGTGCCCTGCAAGAGCTGGAACGGAAGATCGTCGGTGATGACTGGGGACAAGAGCCGGATCATGACGTGATCTTCTCGTCCGAGCGTGGTGGGCTGACGGACCCTGTCGGGTTCTCCCGGATGTTCAACGCCCTGGTGAAGCGGGCTGGAGTTCGCCGGATCACGGTGCGGCTCGCGCGGCACACCTGCGGCACCCTGCTCGCGTTCCTGAAGGTGCATCCCAAGGTCGCTCAGGCGATCCTGCGGCATAGCCAGATCAGCATGACCATGGACGTCTATACACACGTTGTGGGCGACGGTGAGCGGGAAGCTGTTTCGCTGCTCGCCGACCTGTTGGAAGATCCACTCATCGGCTGATGTCACCCGTGGATGTCAAAGACCCCCAGTCATGATCGACTGGGGGTCTTTTGGCTGGTGGGGCTAACAGGATTTGAACCTGTGGCCTCATCCTTATCAGGGATGCGCTCTAACCAACTGAGCTATAGCCCCGCCGCGCTGCGGTGTGTCCCGCGCGCTGACCTCTGAAGATTAGCGCACGTGCGGGCCAGTCCCAAAATCGATACCCCCGCAGGCACCGGACGGGCCCCGCGGGACCGGATCGGCCGGGAACACGCGGCCGTGAGGAGGGGCCGGGAAGCAGAACAGGGCCCCACCCTCTGCGGGCGGGACCCTGGGCTACGTAGACCTAAGGAAGCGAGCGAGCGAGCGAGAAGGCGGGGAAACTGGCAAACGGGGAAGAGCGGAAGAGCGGGAGCGAGCAGGAGTAAGTACTACTCGTCCTCGGCCAGCGTCAGCTCCACGCCGCCCACGAAGGCCGCGGAGAGGTTGTAGATGAAGGCACCGAGCGTAGCGAGCGCCGTGGCGAGGACCACGTCGATGACCGCGATGATCGTCGTGAACATCAGGACGCGCGGCAGCGACAGGAAGGACTGGAGGTCGAATCCGTTGGACTCGTTCGAGCCCGTCGCCTCCGAGATCGTGCCGCCCACCGTCGAGAAGACACCCATGGCGTCCATGACCATCCACAGCACGGAAGCCGCGACGATCGTGCAGATGCCGAGTGCGATGGAGAGCAGGAAGCTGACCTTCATCACCGACCACGGGTCGGCCTTGGCCACCCGCAGCCGCGCCTTGCGCGTACGGGGCGTCGTGCGTGCCCCGGTCCGCGGCCTGCGCACGGAACCCGTCTGGGACCCCTGCTGGTAGGCCTGCGGCGGGTGGTACGCCTGGCCCCCCTGCTGCTGGGGCTGCCGCTCTCCGGGCAGTGCGCCTGTAGCCCCCTGGGACCCTTGGGCGCCGCCTTCGTAGGACCCGCCGTACTGCGCTGACTGAGCCGACTGCGGCCCTCGGGTGTCGGTCACGGTTCCCCCCTGGGATCCACGGGACTCATGCGAGTCTTGAGAATCAGTGGCGGAGCCACGGGCACCGTCTGTACCGGCGGATTTGCCGGTTCCACTCGCTCCGGCGCCCGTGGCTCCACTCACGATGACTCTCTCCTCGCGCTACTCGGCCGTGGACTCCGTGCCCTCGTCCGTACCGACGACCGGCTCGCCGTCGGCCGATTCGTCGACGACGATGTCACCGTCGACTTCCTCTGCCTCGCGTCCGGCCTCGGCGTTACGAGCGATACCGACCACGGCATCGCGCTTGCCCAGGTTGATCAGTTGGACGCCCATGGTGTCACGGCCCGTCTCCCTGACCTCGTTGACTCGCGTACGAATCACACCGCCGCCCAGGGTGATGGCGAGGATCTCGTCGGTCTCCTCCGTCACCAGGGCGCCCACGAGTTCGCCGCGGTCCTCCACGATCTTGGCGGCCTTGATGCCGAGGCCGCCACGGCCCTGGACGCGGTACTCGTCGACGTTGGTGCGCTTGGCGTACCCACCGTCGGTTGCGGTGAAGACGAAAGTACCCGGCCTGACGACATTCATCGAGAGCAGTTCGTCGCCGCCGCGGAAACTCATGCCCTTGACGCCCGAGGTCGCGCGGCCCATGGGACGCAGCGCATCGTCCGTTGCGGTGAACCTGATCGACTGCGCCTTCTTGCTGATGAGCAGCAGATCGTCCTCGGACGAGACGAGTTCGGCGCCGATCAGCTCGTCGTCCTTGCCTTGGTCCGTCTCACGGAGGTTGATCGCGATGACGCCACCGGCGCGCGGCGAGTCGTAGTCCTTGAGCGGGGTCTTCTTCACGAGGCCGCCCTTGGTGGCGAGCACCAGGTAGGGCACCGCTTCGTAGTCACGGATCGCGAGGATCTCGGCGATCTTCTCGTCCGGCTGGAAGGCCAGCAGGTTCGCCACGTGCTGGCCGCGGGCGTCGCGTCCGGCATCCGGCAGCTCGTACGCCTTCGCGCGGTAGACCCGGCCCTTGTTGGTGAAGAACAGCAGCCAGTGGTGGGTCGTCGACACGAAGAAGTGGTCGACGATGTCGTCTTCCTTCAGCTTCGTACCGCGGACGCCCTTGCCGCCGCGCTTCTGGGAGCGGTAATCCACCGTCTTCGTGCGCTTGACGTAACCGCCACGCGTGATCGTGACGACGATGTCGTCCTCGGCGATCAGGTCCTCCATGGACATGTCGCCGTCGAAGGGCACGAGCGCCGAGCGACGGTCCTCGCCGAACTTGTCGACGATCGCCGCGAGCTCCTCGCTGATGATCTGGCGCTGCCGCTCGGGCGAGGCCAGGATCGCGTTGTACTCGTTGATCTTCGCCTGCAGTTCGTCGTGCTCGGCGACGATCTTCTGGCGCTCCAGGGCGGCCAGGCGGCGCAGCTGCATCTCGAGGATGGCGTTGGCCTGGATCTCGTCGATCGAGAGCAGGCCCATCAGGCCCTCACGCGCGACGTCGACCGTCTGGCTGGCCCGGATGAGCGCGATGACCTCGTCGATCGCGTCCAGGGCCTTCAGCAGGCCGCGCAGGATGTGCGCCCGCTCCTCGGCCTTGCGCAGCCGGTACTTCGTGCGCCGGACGATGACCTCGACCTGGTGCGTCACCCAGTGGCGGATGAACGCGTCCAGCGAGAGGGTGCGCGGCACGCCGTCGACCAGGGCCAGCATGTTGGCGCTGAAGTTCGACTGGAGGTCGGTGTGCTTGTAGAGGTTGTTCAGTACGACCTTGGCGACCGCGTCCCGCTTCAGGACGACGACGAGGCGCTGGCCCGTACGCGAGGACGTCTCGTCGCGGACGTCGGCGATGCCGCCGACCCTGCCGTCCTTGACCAGGTCGGCGATCTTCTGCGCGAGGTTGTCGGGGTTGGTCTGGTAGGGGAGCTCGGTGACCACCAGGCACTGGCGGTTCTGGATCTCCTCGACCGCGACGACCGCGCGCATCGTGATGGAGCCACGACCCGTGCGGTACGCCTCCTCGATGCCCTTGCGGCCCACTACCAGTGCGCCGGTCGGGAAATCGGGGCCCTTGATGCGCTCGATCAGCGCGTCGAGCAGCTCCTCGTGCGAGGCGTCCGGGTGCTCCAGAGCCCACTGCGCGCCCGCCGCGACCTCGCGGAGGTTGTGCGGCGGGATGTTGGTGGCCATGCCGACCGCGATGCCCGCCGAGCCGTTGATCAGCAGGTTCGGGAAGCGCGCCGGCAGGACCGTCGGCTCCTGGTTGCGGCCGTCGTAGTTGTCCGTGAAGTCGACGGTCTCCTCGTCGATGTCACGGACCATCTCCATGGCCAGCGGCGCCATCTTGCACTCGGTGTACCGCATGGCGGCCGCCGGGTCGTTGCCCGGAGAGCCGAAGTTGCCGTTGGAGTCCACAAGCGGCATCCGCATCGACCACGGCTGGGCCAGGCGGACCAGGGCGTCGTAGATCGAGGAGTCGCCGTGCGGGTGGTAGGTGCCCATGACGTCGCCGACGACGCGGGCGCACTTGTAGAAGCCCTTCTCGGGGCGGTATCCACCGTCGTACATCGCGTACAGGACGCGGCGGTGGACGGGCTTCAGACCGTCCCGTACGTCGGGCAGCGCACGCGACACGATGACGGACATCGCGTAGTCGAGGTATGAGCGCTGCATCTCCGTCTCGAGCCCGACGGGCTCGACACGCATGCCCACGCCGGGAACGGCGGGCTCCTCTTCGGGCATCACAGGGGTGTTCTCGTCGGCCATTGCTGGTCAAAGTCCTTTCGAGGTGCGGCTCGTACGGCCGACTCAGATGTCGAGGAAACGAACGTCCTTGGCATTGCGCTGAATGAACGAGCGCCGTGCCTCCACGTCCTCTCCCATCAGCACCGAGAAGAGGTCGTCGGCCTGCGCCGCGTCGTCCAGGGTGACCTGGCCGAGAACGCGGTGGTCCTGGTCCATCGTCGTGATGCGCAGCTCCTCGGCGTTCATCTCACCGAGACCCTTGAAGCGCTGGACCGAGTCGTCCCTGAAGCGCTTGCCGGCCTGGCGGCCGAGCTCGACCAGCGCGTCGCGCTCGCGGTCGGAGTACGCGTACTGGAAGTCGTCCCGGCTCCACTTGATCTTGTAGAGCGGCGGGCGCGAGAGGTACACGTGCCCGGACTCGACGAGCGGCCGCATGAAGCGGAACAGGAACGTCAGGAGCAGGGTGTTGATGTGCTGGCCGTCGACGTCGGCGTCCGCCATCAAGATGATCTTGTGATAGCGGAGCTTCTCGATGTCGAAGTCCTCGTGCACGCCCGTGCCGAAGGCCGAGATCAGGGCCTGGACTTCCTGGTTCTGCAGGATCTTGTCGATCCGCGCCTTCTCGACGTTCAGGATCTTGCCTCGGATGGGCAGAATCGCCTGGTACATCGGGTTGCGGCCGGACTTCGCCGAACCACCGGCGGAGTCACCCTCGACGATGAAGATCTCGCACTTCGTCGGGTCGTTCGACTGGCAGTCGCTCAGCTTTCCGGGCAGGGAAGCTGATTCGAGCAGGCCCTTGCGGCGGGTCAGGTCGCGCGCCTTGCGGGCGGCGACGCGGGCCGTGGCGGCCTGGATGCCCTTGCGGATGATGTCCGAGGCCTCGTTCGGGTTCCGGTCGAACCAGTCCGTGAGGTGCTCGTGCACGACCTTCTGTACGAAGGTCTTCGCTTCGGTGTTGCCCAGCTTGGTCTTGGTCTGGCCCTCGAACTGCGGCTCGCCCAGCTTCACCGAGATGATCGCCGTCAGACCCTCGCGGATGTCCTCACCCGTGAGGTTGTCGTCCTTCTCGCGCAGCAGCTTCTTCTCGCGCGCGTACCGGTTGACCAGGCCCGTCAGCGCGGCCCTGAAGCCCTCCTCGTGCGTACCGCCCTCATGCGTGTGGATCGTGTTCGCGAAGGAGTAGACCCCTTCGGTGTACTGCGAGTTCCACTGCATGGCGATCTCGGCCGAGAGCATGCGCTCCTTGTCCTCGGCCTCGACGTCGATGACGGTCGGGTGAATCATCTCTCCCTTACGGGAGTTGAGGTACTTCACGAAGTCGACGATGCCGCCTTCGTAGTAGTACGTCACCGTGCGGGCCTCGTCGACGGCGTCGTCCTTCGCCTCGACCGAGTCCGCACCCGCCGTCGCCTTCGCCGACTCGCGCTCATCAGTGAGTTTGATGGTCAAACCCTTGTTGAGGAACGCCATCTCCTGGAAGCGCCGTGCCAGCGTCTCGAAGGAGTACTCGGTCGTCTCGAAGACGTCCGGGTCTGCCCAGAAGGTGACCGTGGTGCCCGTGTCCTTGGTCGCCTCGTGCTTGGCGAGCGGGGCCGTCGGCACACCCAGCTTGTAGTCCTGGGTCCAGCGGTAGCCGTCGGTCTTGATGTCGACGGCGAGCTTCGTCGACAGTGCGTTCACGACGGAGACACCGACGCCGTGCAGACCACCGGAGACCGCGTATCCGCCGCCGCCGAACTTGCCGCCCGCGTGCAGCACGGTGAGCACGACCTCGACGGCCGGCTTCTTCTCGACGGGGTGAATGCCCACCGGGATGCCTCGGCCGTTGTCGACGACGCGTACGCCGCCGTCGGCGAGGATCGTGACGTCGATGGTGTCCGCGTGCCCGGCGAGGGCCTCGTCGACGGAGTTGTCGACAACCTCTTGCACGAGGTGGTGCAGGCCACGCTCACCGGTCGACCCGATGTACATGCCAGGCCGCTTGCGAACCGCGTCCAGACCCTCGAGGACGGTGATCGCGCTGGCGTCGTACAAGGCTGTCACCTCGCCGTGCTCACCAGCGACGGTAGACGGGATGTTCTCGTTGGGGTTGCCGGAATCGGCCACGAAGCGCCCTTTCTGGCACAGCACAAGCCAAGCACCCGGCGGTGGCCGGAGCGGCTGCGTCGTTCAGCGATAGTCAGCGTTGTTCTATGCGTCCCACAAGTGGGGCGGGATTAGCTTCCAGTCTACCGGTAGCGCCGACAGTGATGGGGGTTTGCCGGTACCTGAGTCCGCATGTGCCGTCCTGAACCGGCCTCGCCCGACTCCCCATATGCGGCCCGGGGCCCTAGGAGGCTCACAGCGGCACTCAGCGCTTCGGGGTGTCAACCCCGAGCTACCAACCGGTACGGCCTCATCCGTAGGTGTCGCCGGGGCCCGTGCTGCCCGGTGCGCGCAAGGGTCCGAAGCGCCGCGAGGGGCCTTGGGGGCCAAGGACTTTGATGAGGCGCACGGTGCCGTGCCCCAGGTCCTCGTTGAGGCGCGCGACCAGCTGCGGGGCCAGGAGGCGCAGGTTCGTCGCCCACGCCGTGGAGTCGCACTGGACGGTCAGGATCCGCTCGTTCTCGTCGTACCTCTGCGGGACGCAGTGGTTGGCCAGGTCCTCGCCGACGATCTGCGGCCAGCGGCCCATCACCCCGCCGACGGCGGCCGGCGTCTCCCAGCCCCGCTCGGTGATCAAGCGGTTGATCGCGGAGCCGAGCGGCTGCGGGTCACGCCCGTCGGCGCGCGCACCGGACCGAAGACCGCCCCTGCGGGCCTGCTTCTTCTGCTGCGCGGCGTCGCCACGCGCGCGTGCCTGCTCCTTGGCGGCCCGGAGGGCGACGCGGGCGAGATCGACGCCGGAGGGCTCGGGCACCTTCGGCGTGTCCTTGGCCGAGTCCTGGGGAGTGTCCTTGGCGGGCTCTTCGGCGCTCATACGCACTCCCGGCTCAGGCGCGTGGTCATACGCGCTCCACCGCGCCGTCCGACACGGCGAACCGCGCCCCGGCGAGCACGCCCGGCACGTCGTCGTCCACCGCGGCGGTCACAAGGACCTGCTCGCCCGGCGCCACCAGCTCCGCGAGGCGCTCCCTGCGGCGCGCGTCGAGCTCCGCGAACACGTCGTCCAGGACGAGCACCGGTTCGTTCCCCTCGGCGCGCAGCAGGTCGTACGAGGCCAGGCGCAGCGCCAGGGCGTACGACCAGGACTCACCGTGGCTCGCGTACCCCTTCGCGGGGAGCTGGCCGAGGCGCAGGAGCAGGTCGTCGCGGTGCGGCCCGACCAGCGTCACGCCCCGCTCGATCTCCTGCTTGCGTGCCTCTTCGAGGGCGGCGATCAGCTGCTCGTACAGAGCCTCACGCGTGTGGCCCTCGCCCGGCGCCGACGGCTTGTAGTCGAGCGTGACGGGGCCACCGCCGGGTGCCAGCTGCTCGTACGCCTTGTCGGCGAGCGGCTGCAGCGCGGCGATCAGGTCGAGCCGCTGCGTGAGCAGTTCGGCGCCCACGCTCGCGAGGTGCTGGTCCCACACGTCGAGGGTGGACAGGTCCATGGAGCGCCCGCCGTGCCGCCGCGCCAGGGCGGCCGACTTCAGGAGGGTGTTGCGCTGCTTCAGTACGCGGTCGTAGTCGGAGCGCACGCCCGCCATGCGGGGGGAGCGCGCCGTGATCAGCTCGTCGAGGAAGCGCCGGCGCTCACCGGGGTCGCCCTTGATCAGCGCCAGGTCCTCGGGGGCGAACAGCACCGTACGCACGATTCCGAGTACGTCACGGGGCCTGACCTGCGACGACCTGTTGATGCGAGCACGATTGGCCTTGCCCGGATTGAGCTCGAGCTCGATCAACTGCTGGCGCTCGCCCTGCCGGACCGCGGCCCGGATGACGGCGCGCTCGGCGCCCATGCGCACCAGCGGGGCATCCGATGAGACCCGGTGGCTGCCGAGCGTGGCGAGATAGCCGACGGCCTCCACGAGGTTCGTCTTGCCCTGGCCGTTGGGGCCCACGAACGCGGTGACGCCCGGATCGAGAGGGACCTCGACCCGGGCGTACGAGCGGAAGTCGGCCAGCGACAGATGCGTGACGTGCATGGTGTGCGCCGACCTCCCCCGGCCTACTTCACTTGCTGACAGGCCTGCGCGGCTTCCCGCACAGGCTGTGGATCAGTTCTCGCTCTTGGACTCGACGGCGTGGCCGCCGAACTGGTTGCGCAGCGCCGCGATCATCTTCATCTGCGGGGAGTCGTCCTGCCGCGAGGCGAAGCGGGCGAAGAGCGAGGCCGTGATCGCGGGCAGCGGCACGGAGTTGTCGATGGCGGCTTCCACCGTCCACCGGCCCTCGCCGGAGTCCGCCGCGAAGCCGCGCAGCTTCGCCAGGTGCTCGTCGTCGTCCAGGGCGTTGACCGCCAGGTCGAGCAGCCAGGAACGGATGACCGTGCCCTCCTGCCAGGAGCGGAAGACCTCACGCACGTCCGTGACGGAGTCGACCTTCTCCAGGAGCTCCCAGCCCTCGGCGTAGGCCTGCATCATGGCGTACTCGATGCCGTTGTGAACCATCTTCGAGAAGTGGCCCGCGCCGACCTTGCCCGCGTGCACGGAACCGAAGTCACCCTCGGGCTTGAGGGCGTCGAAGATCGGCTGGACCTTCGCGATGTTCTCGGCGTCGCCGCCGTACATCAGCGCGTAGCCGTTCTTCAGGCCCCAGACGCCTCCGGAGACGCCGCAGTCGACGAAGCCGATGCCCTTGGCGGCGAGTTCTTCGGCGTGCTTCTCGTCGTCCGTCCAGCGGGAGTTTCCGCCGTCCACGACGACGTCACCGGGCTGGAGCAGCTCGCCGAGCTCGTCGACGGTGGACTGGGTCGCGGCTCCGGCCGGAACCATCACCCAGATGACACGCGGGCCCTTGAGCTTGCCCACAAGCTCTTCGAGGCTGGGGACATCCGCGACATCCTGGTTGCGGTCGTATCCGATGACGGTGTGGCCTGCGCGGCGGATGCGCTCGCGCATGTTGCCGCCCATCTTGCCGAGGCCGACGAGACCGAGCTCCATCAGTGGTTCCTTACAGTAGCGATGTGGCGTGGAGGCACCTTCGTACCCGCGTCCGAGCCTACGCCCGGACGCCCGCTCACACCTGTGGGCTCAGCCGCTCAGACGTACCGGCATGATCAGGTACTTGTACGCCTCGTCGGCCTCCGCGTCCACAGCCGGCCTGCCGCTCAGGAGCGCGGGCTTCGTGGACGTCGTGAACGAGAGCTGAGCGACCGGGGAGTCGATCGCGCTCAGGCCGTCGAGCAGGAACGTCGGGTTGAAGGCGATCGAGACGTCGTCGCCATCGAGCTGGGCGTCGACCCTCTCCACAGCCTGTGCGTCGTCGCTGGAGCCCGCCTCCAGGATCAGCACGCCCTGCTCGAAGCTGAGCCGCACCGGAGTGTTCCGCTCGGCCACCAGGGCCACGCGCTTCACGGCCTCGACGAACGGGGCGGTCTCGATGACCGCGATCGAGTTGAACTCCGTGGGGAAGAGCGTCTTGTACTTCGGCAGGTCGCCCTCGAGGAGACGGGTGGTCGTACGCCGCCCTGCGCCCTCGAAGCCGATCAGCCCCTCACCGGCACCGGACCCTGACAGCGCCAGGGTGACCGTGTCGCCGCTCGTGAGCGCCTTGGCGGTGTCCAGGAGCGTCTTGGCGGGGACCAGGGCCACCGCGGAGGCCTCGGGGTTCTCCGGCTTCCACAGGAACTCGCGGACCGCGAAGCGGTAGCGGTCGGTGGAGGCCAGGGTGACCTTGTCGCCCTCGATCTCGATGCGTACGCCGGTCAGGACGGGCAGCGTGTCGTCGCGGCCCGCGGCGATGGCCACCTGGGAGGCGGCGGAGGCGAAGACCTCACCGGGGACCGTGCCGGTCGCTGTGGGCATCTGCGGCAGCGCGGGGTACTCCTCCACAGGAAGCGTGTGGAGTGTGAACCGCGAGGAGCCGCAGACCACCGTGGCCCGTACACCGTCTGTGGAGATCTCCACCGGACGGTTGGGAAGGGCGCGGCAGATGTCAGCGAGCAGCCGGCCGGAGACGAGGACCGTGCCCTCGTCGTCGATCTCGGCGTCCACGGAGACACGGGCCGAGACCTCGTAGTCGAAGCTGGACAGGCTCAGTGCGCCTTCCTCGGCCTTCAGCAGCAAGCCCGCCAGGACAGGTGCCGGAGGCCGGGCCGGGAGACTGCGCGCCGCCCACGCCACCGCCTCTGCGAGTACGTCGCGTTCCACCCGGATCTTCACTTAGCCGCCCTCCTGCTGTTGCTGGCACTGGGGACCAGTCTGACGCACCGCACTGACAGCGGGTGCCCGTCGGGGTCAAGTCGTGGCGAGCGGCGTCGGAGGACCGGAGGGCGAGTTGTGCACAGGCCCCTCTTCCAAGCTAATTCCCCGGTAACTCTAAGTGGGAGTAGTAGTAGGGCCTGTGGAAACCGTGGATAACCCCGTTTTCGCAGGTCAGTGCCGGTTTTTTATCCACTGAGCCTGTGGGTGGAGGCGGTGGACAACCGGTGGTTTCTGTGGACGGGCGAAAGTTCTGCACACCCGGTGCACAGGCAAGGGGTACTTCTCCCCAGCGCTGTCCCCAGCTTTACCCACCTTCCCCACAGGCCAACCGACCACGTTGGTGTGACGCCTTTCACTCGGCACGGTGACGGGGCGCGTTGCGTTGCCGAACAGTGGACAGCCGTGTGGAGAAGCTGGGAAAAGCTGGGGACAACCGGCTCGAGCCTGTGGGCGGCCGGTGGACAAGTTCATGCACACCCTGTGGACGAGATTTTCATCCACAGCCTGTGGAGAGTCTTCGTCCACGAATCCACAACCACCTGACCTGGCTTGATGATCCCTCAGCAGGGTCCCCTGTGGACATCATCTGGACAACTTCCCGGTCCCCAGGGTGTGGAGGGGAAAAAGAGCACAGATCTGTGGAGAACAGGCCTCTCAGCTGGGGAAATCGAACAGTGGAGAGGGTCGGACGGGGTCCACGCGCGCGTACGCAACGGCAAAGGGCGCCCCGGAAGTTGTTCCGGGGCGCCCTTCAGCGGCGTTTCAGCGATGTGTCCGCGTGGCTCTCAGCGGCTCTCAGAGCATCTGTCGGTGCGGTTGTCGGTGCGGCTGCCGACGTCTGTCGGTGTGTCCGCCATGCGTCTGCCGTGCGTCTGTCAGCCGTTCTTGATGCGGTTGGTGAGCTCGGTGACCTGGTTGTAGATCGAGCGCCGCTCGGCCATCAGGGCGCGGATCTTGCGGTCGGCGTGCATGACCGTCGTGTGGTCGCGGCCGCCGAACTGCGCGCCGATCTTGGGCAGGGAGAGGTCCGTCAGCTCGCGGCAGAGGTACATCGCGATCTGGCGCGCCGTCACCAGGACGCGGCTGCGCGAGGATCCGCAGAGGTCGTCCACCGTGAGACCGAAGTAGTCCGCCGTCGCGGCCATGATCGCCGGAGCCGTGATCTCGGGGGCCGCGTCCTCGCCGCCCGGGATCAGGTCCTTGAGGACGATCTCCGTAAGACCCAGGTCCACCGGCTGCCGATTGAGCGAGGCGAAGGCCGTGACCCGGATCAGCGCGCCCTCGAGCTCACGGATGTTGCGTGAGATGCGGGACGCGATGAACTCCAGGACCTCCGGCGGGGCGTTCAGCTGCTCCTGCACCGCCTTCTTACGAAGGATGGCGATACGCGTCTCCAGCTCCGGCGGCTGGACGTCGGTGATCAGTCCCCACTCGAAGCGGTTGCGCAGCCGGTCCTCCAGGGTCACCAACTGCTTGGGCGGCCGGTCACTGGAGAGCACGATCTGCTTGTTCGCGTTGTGGAGCGTGTTGAAGGTGTGGAAGAACTCCTCCTGCGTCGACTCCTTGCTCGCGAGGAACTGGATGTCGTCGACGAGCAGGATGTCCATCTCGCGGTACCGCTTGCGGAAGGTGTCGCCCTTGCCGTCGCGGATGGAGTTGATGAACTCGTTCGTGAACTCCTCGGAGCTCACATAGCGCACGCGCGTGCCGGGATAGAGGCTGCGGGCATAGTGCCCGATCGCGTGCAGCAGATGCGTTTTGCCAAGGCCCGACTCTCCGTAGATGAAGAGGGGGTTGTACGCCTTGGCGGGCGCCTCGGCGACGGCAACGGCCGCCGCGTGCGCGAAACGGTTCGACGCACCGATCACGAAGGTGTCGAAGAGGTACTTCGGGTTGAGGCGCGCGGTGGGCTCGCCGGGGGCCGACGCGGGGGCCGGCTGCGCGGCCAGCGGGCCAGGGGCGCCGTGACCGTGGACGCCGTGACCGTTGCCCCGGGGGTTGGAGTGCCCGCCGGACCCAGGGGACTGCTCGTGCCGGTCACGCCGGTCGTGGCGGTCCTGCTGGTCCTGCCGGTCGTGACGCTCCTGGCGGTGTTGTTCGTAAGGGGAGTGCGTGGAGTGCCCCTGCGGCGGCTGCGACCGGTAGTCGTGCTGCTGCTGGGGGCTCGCGTACGGGTCCCGCTCGGGGAAGCCCAGTCTCTGCTGCTGCCAGCCGTAGTCGTCCTGCTGCTGGGGCGGCTGCTGGTGTTGCTGCTGCGGCCAGGCGCCGGGTCCTGGGCGCTGATAGTCGGGGTACGCGGGGCGGGCGGTCGGCAGCTGGTCCGGCCCGCGACCCGAGGAGTGCTCGTCCGGGGCGCGGCGGCCGTAACCGTCGTACGCGTCGTGCCCCTGGCCGGGGCCCGGGTGCTGCTCGGGCTCTTCGTAGCGCTGCTGCTGCTGGCCGGACTGTTGCTGGAGGGGCTGCTGCTGCATGGGCGGCGCCGGCGGGGTGGGCCGGTCCATGGGGTCACCGACCGAGTCGTCCACCGTGATGGCGATACGGATCGGGCGGCCGCACTCACGGCTCAGCGACTCGCTGACGATGGGGGCAAGACGGCCTTCGAGCACGCCCTTGGCGAACTCGTTCGGCACGGCGAGCAGCGCGGTGTCGGCCACAAGCGCCAGTGGCTGGCAGCGCTTGATCCAACGCTCGTCCTTCGCGTCGACCCCGTGCCCCCGCCCCTCACCCAGCAGCTGCTCCAGAACTCGTGGCCACACTGCGGCAAGATCGGCAGGTACATCAGCCACAGGGCACGCTCTCTCATGGGGTCCCACGAAGGTGTGGTTCTAGGGACGGAAACCGGGATGGGCGGGGAGAAGGGAATGAATCGGAGTTTGGCCACGGTAGTCAGGGCAACGGCTGCGGTTCAAGTTGTTGTCCACAGGCTGTGCACAGTGTCTCTCCCTGACGGTCGGTTTGACCGGATGGCGTAGCCCCGCGTACCGTGACCAGGTCGAGTTGTCGATGGCTGCTGCCGCCTGCCTCCGATGGGCAAAGATCACGATCTGTGATTGTGAAGCGGTGCACTCGGTGCGTATTCGCGAGCTTCTCGTGGGCGCACGGTGACAGCCAGGCGATGTCCCGCCACCACACAATCATTTCTGGAGCCCCCGAGTGAGCAAGCGCACCTTCCAGCCGAACAACCGTCGCCGCGCCAAGACCCACGGCTTCCGCCTGCGGATGCGCACCCGTGCCGGCCGCGCGATTCTCGCGAACCGTCGTGGCAAGGGTCGCGCCAGCCTTTCCGCTTAATCGCATTAGGTCATGACGTCGTGCTGCCTACCGAGCATCGGCTGAGGCGGCGCGAAGATTTCGCGACCGCGGTACGCCGAGGACGACGGGCCGGACGCCCGCTTCTCGTCGTCCATCTACGTAGCGGTGCAACGGACCCGCACGTGCCTGGGGAGAGCTCTCCTCCGACGCGTGCGGGTTTCGTCGTGAGCAAGGCCGTTGGCGGAGCTGTCGTACGCAACACGGTGAAGCGCAGGCTTCGCCACCTGATGCGTGACCGGGTGGCCCAGCTGCCCCCCGGTAGCCTGGTAGTCGTACGAGCGTTGCCCGGTGCGGGCGACGCCACCCATGCACAGCTGGCCCAAGACCTGGATGCCGCTCTTCAGCGGCTGCTGGGAGGGGGCGCTCGATGAAGTACCCACTGCTGGCTCTGATCAAGCTGTATCAGTGGACGATCAGTCCGTTGCTTGGTCCGGTGTGCAAGTACTACCCGTCATGCTCCCGCTACGGCTACCTGGCCATTGACCGGCACGGTGCGATCAAGGGAACGGCGCTGACGGCCTGGCGCATCCTGCGGTGCAATCCGTGGTCGCTCGGTGGTGTCGACCATGTCCCACCGCGCAAGCGCCCGCGGTGGCACGAGATGCTGCGCGCCATGTGGCGCGAACGCAAGGGCGGGCCCTCCGCCGCTGGCGTGCCGTCCGGGGAGATCTCCCCGGATACCCCTGGCCCGGCCGCCGAGACCCCGTCCCATGCTCAAGGAGCCTGATTAGTGGACACGATTGCCAGTCTGTTCAGCTTCATCACGACACCCGTTTCCTGGGTCATCGTCCAGTTCCACTCGCTGTACGGGGCCATTTTCGGCCCTGACACGGGCTGGGCCTGGGGCTTGTCCATCGTGTCCCTGGTGATCCTGATCCGTATCTGCCTGATCCCGCTCTTCGTGAAGCAGATCAAGGCGACCAGGGCGATGCAGACGCTGCAGCCCGAGATGAAGAAGATCCAGGAACGCTACAAGAGCGACAAGCAGCGTCAGTCCGAAGAGATGATGAAGCTGTACAAGGAGTCGGGCACCAACCCGCTCTCCTCGTGCCTTCCCATCCTGGCGCAGTCGCCGTTCTTCTTCGCCCTGTACCACGTGCTCTCCGGCATCGCGTCGAACGACACCATCGGCGTCATCGACAAGCCGCTGCTCGAGAGCGCGCAGAAGGCGCACATCTTCGGCGCCCCGCTGGCCGCGAAGTTCATGGACAGCGAGGACAAGGTCGCGGCGCTGCACGCCTCGCTGACCGACGTCCGCGTCGTGACCGCGATCATGATCGTGATGATGTCGTTCTCGCAGTTCTACACACAGCGCCAGCTGATGACGAAGAACGTGGACACGACGGTCAAGACGCCGTTCATGCAGCAGCAGAAGATGCTGATGTACGTCTTCCCGATCATGTTCGCCGTGTTCGGCATCAACTTCCCCGTCGGTGTCCTCGTCTACTGGCTGACCACCAACGTGTGGACCATGGGTCAGCAGATGTTCGTGATCCGTCGGAACCCGACTCCGGGCTCCAAGGCCCAGGCCGCGTTCCTGGAGCGCCTGCAGAAGCAGCTCACGCACACCAAGAAGGTGCGGGGCCGTGGCAACACGAACGTCATGAAGGCGATCGTCGCCAAGGGCCGTGACCGCAACGAGTTCGAGCGCAAGTTCATCAACGGTCTGAGCAAGGCGGGCCTGGTGGCCCAGGCCGACGGCTCCGTCGCGCCGAGTGACTCCGCTGTCGCCACGGAGACCGAGGACGGCACTCCGGCCGCCGGTGGCGGTGCCCCGAAGCGGCAGCAGCCCAAGCGCCAGAGCAAGTCGCAGCGCCAGTCCGCCGCCGCACAGAGCAAGGCGGAGAGTGACACGGAGACGGCTTCGGATGCGAAGACGTCACTGGAGAAGACTCAGGACGAGCCTGAGGACGCCACTCCCAAGGGCACGCCCGCGGGTGGCAAGTCCGGGTCAGGTAACGCACGCCAAGCCAAGTCGGGGCAGCGCAAGGGCCAGCAGCGGCCCAAGCACCCGTCCAAGAAGTAGAAGGAGTCCATCCCGTGACGGAAGGCACCACCGCCCCCGCCGAGGCCGAGGTCGAGGCCGGAGACACTCTCACCCGTCTTGAGCAGGAGGGTGAGATCGCGGCGGACTACCTCGAGGGTCTGCTGGACATCGCCGATCTCGACGGCGACATCGACATGGACGTAGAGGCCGACCGCGCCGCTGTCTCGATCATCAGCGACTCGAACGGCCGCGATCTGCAGAAGCTCGTCGGCCGTGACGGTGAGGTCCTGGAGGCGCTTCAGGAGCTGACACGCCTCGCCGTGCACCGTGAGACCGGTGACCGCAGCCGCCTGATGCTGGACATCGCGGGCTACCGCGCCAAGAAGCGCGAGGAGCTCTCCGAGCTGGGCGCCAAGGCCGCGGCCGAGGTGAAGAGCTCCGGCGAGCCGGTCAACCTCAAGCCGATGACGCCCTTCGAGCGCAAGGTCGTGCATGATGCGGTCAAGGCCGCCGGTCTGCGCAGCGAGTCCGAGGGCGAGGAGCCGCAGCGCTTCGTCGTCGTGCTTCCCGCCTGATCGCACGTTGTTTTCCCGGCCCCGTCTGTTCGCAGGCGGGGCCGGTCTTTGTCAGCCTGATAGTCAGCCATCCCCAGTGCGGTACGGAAGGACGGTCCCCGTGACGGAGGCAGCGGAGCTCCCCTCGGCGCCCGAGCAGGCCCGGGCGGTATTCGGTGAGCGCTTCTCGGACGCGGTCCGGTACGCGGAGTTGCTGGCCGACGCGGGAGTGCAGCGCGGACTGATCGGCCCCCGCGAAGTGCCCCGGCTGTGGGAGCGGCATCTGCTGAACTGCGCGGTCCTCTCCGAGGTCGTGCCCGAGAACGTGATGGTGTGCGATGTCGGCTCGGGGGCGGGTCTGCCCGGGATTCCGCTGGCTCTCGTCCGGCCGGATCTGAAGATCACGCTGCTTGAACCCCTGCTGCGGCGGACGACCTTCCTCACCGAAGTGGTCGAGCTGCTCGGACTCGACCACGTGACCGTCGTGCGTGGCCGCGCCGAGGAGGTCCTTGGGAAGCTGCCTCCCGTCCACGTGGTGACCGCGCGGGCGGTGGCGCCGCTGGACCGCCTCGCGGCCTGGGGCGTGCCGCTCCTGCGTCCGTACGGGGAGATGCTGCTGCTCAAGGGCGACACGGCGGAGGAAGAGGTCAAGGCCGCAGGGGCCGCTCTGAGCAAGCTCGGCGCGGTCAACACCTCGGTGTTGCACGTCGGTGAGGGCGTGGTGGACCCGCTGTCCACGGTCGTGCGGGTGGAGGTCGGGGAGAGCCCCGGCGGTGTGCGCTTCGCGGCCAAGCGCGCGAAGGCTGCCCGGACGGGGCGGACTCGGCGTCGCCGCTGAGCGGTGCCGCTCTCGTTGCCGAGCGGTCTTGCGCTCGTCGGCCAGCGTCTTGCGTTCGTCGTTGATCCGTCGTGACGACGAGCCTTACTCCACAAAAGCTGCCAAACGTACGCATACCGGGGTGTCGCGCAAGCGGCACCCCGGCTGCCGTGCATCGTGTTTCACGTGAAACGTCGCTCACTGCTGCATGGCATCATCAGTCGCGGCCGCGCTGCGGAACCTCGCGACCGCCGCCCACTCGGTTCCCTCAACAAGGGGACGGAGTTGTCCACAGAGGTGGATTCGTCCACACAAGACCGGGCCTCGCTGGTTCATGACCCTCAAAGCATGGGAGGCTCTGTTCATTGCGAGCCTGAAGTCGAGGAGAGTGAATCCTTGCGGTCCGACGCCAACATCGCGGGACCGATGACCGATCCGGTCCCCGGTCCCCGTACCGAGTCGGCGGGGGAGGATGTTTCACGTGAAACACCGCCCCCGATGGACGACACCCCAATCGGTCGTGCTGCCCAACTGGCGGTCGAAGCCCTTGGTCGTGCAGGCGAGGGCCTGCCACGACCCGAGCAGACCCGAGTCATGGTGGTCGCCAATCAGAAGGGTGGAGTGGGCAAGACGACGACAACCGTCAATCTCGCCGCTTCGCTCGCTCTGCACGGCGCGCGCGTCCTGGTCGTCGACCTCGACCCGCAGGGCAACGCCTCCACGGCTCTGGGGATCGATCACCACGCCGAAGTGCCATCCATCTACGACGTGTTGGTCGACAGCAGGCCGCTCTCCGAAGTCGTGCAGCCGGTCGCTGACGTCGAGGGACTCTTCTGTGCCCCGGCCACCATCGATCTCGCCGGTGCGGAGATCGAGCTTGTGTCGCTGGTGGCACGGGAGAGCCGACTGCAGCGGGCGATCCAGGCGTACGAGCAGCCGCTGGACTACATCCTCATCGACTGCCCGCCGTCGCTCGGTCTACTGACGGTCAACGCTCTGGTCGCCGGCGCGGAGGTGCTGATCCCCATTCAGTGCGAGTACTACGCACTGGAGGGTCTCGGGCAGCTCCTGCGCAACGTCGACCTGGTGAGGGGGCACCTCAACCCCAACCTGCACGTCTCGACGATCCTGCTCACCATGTACGACGGCCGGACCCGGCTCGCCTCACAGGTGGCAGACGAGGTACGAAGCCACTTCGGCGAAGAAGTTCTGCGGACGAGCATTCCCCGCTCGGTCCGTATCTCCGAGGCGCCGAGTTACGGGCAGACCGTGCTGACCTACGATCCGGGGTCGAGCGGTGCCCTCTCGTACTTCGAGGCGGCACGGGAGATCGCGCTACGCGGCGTCGGAGTTCGCTACGACGTACAGCACGCCCAGATGGGCGCTCAGAATGATCAGCACAGTATGACGAAGGGGATGCAGTGAGCGAGCGACGGAGAGGGCTGGGTCGTGGCCTCGGCGCCCTGATCCCTGCGGCCCCGACGGAGAAGTCGACCGCCCAGGCCATGGGCGGAGCTACGACTTCGCCTGGTGCTGTACCGGTGCTGACCGCCGAGCGGGGGGTGGCGGCCGCGAAGGTGGCGGCCCTCCCGCAGAGCCCCGTTTCACATGAAACGGAGCAGCCGCTGAACGGAGCGGTGGAGACCGAGGAGAGTCCGGTCGGTGCGCACTTCGCCGAGCTGCCTCTCGACTACATCACGCCCAACCCGAGGCAGCCTCGCGAAGTCTTCGACGAGGACGCTCTTTCTGAGCTTGTCACCTCCATCAAGGAGGTCGGGCTTCTCCAGCCTGTGGTCGTACGACAGGTAGGGGCCTCGCGCTACGAGCTCATCATGGGTGAGCGGCGCTGGCGGGCTTGCCGTGAGGCCGGACTCGAGCGCATCCCGTCGATCGTCCGTGCGACGGACGACGAGAAGCTTCTCCTGGACGCGCTCCTTGAGAACCTGCACCGCGCACAGCTGAACCCGCTGGAAGAGGCTGCCGCCTACGACCAGCTGCTCAAGGACTTCCACTGCACGCACGACCAGCTGGCGGACCGGATCGGCCGTTCCCGTCCGCAGGTCTCGAACACGCTGCGGCTCCTGAAGCTGTCGCCCGCGGTTCAGCGCAGGGTCGCTGCCGGAGTGCTCTCCGCGGGCCACGCTCGTGCTCTGCTGTCCGTCGAGGACTCGGAGGAGCAGAACCGCTTGGCGCTCCGGATCGTGGCCGAGGGGCTCTCGGTGCGGGCCGTCGAGGAGATCGTGACCCTCATGGGTTCGCGACCGCAGAGTGCCCCGCGGGCCAAGGGGCCGCGTGCTGGCGGTCGGGTGTCGCCGTCGCTGACCAACCTCGCCAGTCGTCTCTCCGACCGGTTCGAGACCCGCGTGCGGGTGGACCTGGGGCAGAAGAAGGGCAAGATCGTCGTCGACTTCGCCTCGTTGGAGGACCTGGAGCGCATTCTCACGACGCTCGCTCCGGGCGAGGGTCCGGTCCTGACGAACGGACTCGCTGAGGACTCCGCCGAGGAATCTGCCGAGGAATCTGCCGAGGGTTCCGCTGAGGACGACACGTCCGAGGGCGAAAAGGCCTGAGCCTCATCAGCCAGTCCGCTGAGAGCGGGCCGTGTCCGGTGTGTACCGGAACACGGCCCGCTCTTTGCTTTCTTACGGTATCGGTGCAATCGCATCGTGGATACGATGCGATTGGGTATGGCGCATCCAGCTGACGGCACCTCATTGGGGAGGAGAGGGCCATGCGATCGGTGAGCCGCACCGGATTGATGACTGCGGGCCTTGGGCTGGGAGCGGTCGGCGGATTCGTCGGCAGCCTGCTGAAGGAACGGAGCGCTCTGACTGCTGCCCGTGATGCGGCAGGCGAAGGAAGTGAGGAACAGCCTTCATGGGGCGTCGGCTCGTACCGCTCACGCTGGACAACCTTCCGGACCTTCCCCAGCGTTGCCGGACGTGTGTCTTCTGGGAGCTGGACCCGGTCCGCGGCCAAGCCGCGGTAAAGGCCGGTACGCCGGAGCTCGAGAAGGAGGCGTGGATCTCCGCCGTCCTGCTGGAGTGGGGATCCTGCGGCCGAGTCGTCTACGTCGATGAGGTTCCGGTCGGCTTCGTGCTGTACGCCCCACCGGCGTACGTGCCTCGCGCCACCGCCTTCCCGACGAGCCCCGTGTCCCCCGATGCCGTTCAGCTGATGACCGCCTGGATCATGCCGGGCTATCAGGGCCAGGGAATCGGCCGTGTCATCGTCCAGACGGTGGCGAAGGATCTGCTGCGGCGCGGGTTCAAGGCGATCGAGGCCTTCGGGGATGCCCGATGGGAGAAGCCCGCCTGTGTGCTGCCCGCCGATCACCTACTGGCGGTGGGCTTCAAGACGGTCCGCCCGCATCCCTCATATCCGCGGTTGAGGCTTGAGCTGCGGACGACGCTCTCCTGGAAGGAAGACGTCGAGATGGCGCTCGACCGGTTGCTCGGGGCGGTGCAGAAGGAGCCTGTGCTCCGACCGCTCTGACTCACCCCTGTCATGCCTGTCATGCGAATGGGCCAACCCCGGAGGGTTGGCCCATTCGTGTTTCACGTGAAACAACGCGTCGCTTGCCGCGGCGCCGCTCGTTACTCGGCGATGAAGTCCGCGAGGTCGCGCTCCAACGCGGCCTTCGGCTTGGCGCCGACGATCGTCTTGGCCACCTCGCCACCCTGGTACACGTTCAGGGTCGGGATGGACATGACGCCGTACTTGGCCGCGATGCCCGGGTTCTCGTCGATGTTGAGCTTGACGATCTCGATCTTGTCGCCGTGCTCGGCCGCGATCGCCTCGAGAGACGGCGCGATCTGGCGGCACGGTCCGCACCAGGCGGCCCAGAAGTCCACCAGGACGGGCTTGTCGTTCTTCAGGACGTCTTCCTCGAAGGAGGCGTCGGTCACGTTCTTCAGAGTGCCGGCCACGGCGGGCTCCTTAACTCGGTGGTGCGGTGGGGAGGATGGGATGTCAGACGGTCGCTGCGGCCGTCTCGCTGTCCACGAGGGCAGCGAGGAACCGCTCGGAGTCGAGGGCGGCGGAGCAGCCGGTGCCGGCCGCCGTGATCGCCTGGCGGTACGTGTGGTCGACGACGTCACCGGCGGCGAAGACGCCGGGCACGTTCGTCCGGGTCGAAGGCGCGTCGACCGTCAGGTAGCCCTCGCCGTCCAACGTGAGCTGCCCCTTGAAGAGCTCCGTGCGCGGGTCGTGGCCGATCGCGATGAACAGGCCGGTGACGGGCAGCTCGGAGGTCTCGCCCGTCTTGAGGTTGCGCAGCGTAAGACCGGAGAGCTTCTGCTCGCCCTTGATCTCGGCGACCTCGCTGTCCCAGATGAAGCTGATCTTCGGGTCGGCCAGCGCGCGCTCCTGCATCGCCTTGGAGGCACGCAGGCTGTCGCGGCGGTGCACGATCGTCACGGACTTGGCGAAGCGGGAGAGGAAGGTGGCCTCCTCCATCGCGGTGTCGCCGCCGCCGATCACGGCGATGTCCTGGTCCTTGAAGAAGAAGCCGTCGCAGGTCGCGCACCAGGAGACGCCCCGGCCGGAGAGTACGTCCTCGTTCGGCAGGCCGAGCTTGCGGTGCTGGGAACCCGTCGTCACGATCACGGACTTCGCGCGGTGCACGGTGCCCGCCGTGTCCGTCACGGTCTTGATCTCGCCGCTGAGGTCGACGGAGACCACATCGTCCGGAACCAGCTCGGCGCCGAAGCGCTCGGCCTGGGCGCGCATGTTGTCCATGAGGTCGGGGCCCATGACGCCGTCCTGGAAGCCCGGGAAGTTCTCCACCTCGGTGGTGTTCATCAGCGCACCGCCGGCGGTGACGGCGCCCTCGAACACCAGGGGCTTCAGCGACGCTCGCGCGGTGTAGAGCGCCGCCGTGTAGCCGGCGGGCCCGGAGCCGATGATGATCACGTTACGGACGTCGGTCACGGCTTGATTCCTCGTCTCTGGAGACTGCTGCGTACTGGTAGGGGATGCCTGTCTCAGGTCTCTCACCCCACCCAACGGATCCTACGGGGCATGCATTCCCGACGTGTCCGAGCGCACGGAAGCATGTCAGGGACGTCAGGATGCCACGCTGAGCCGAGTCTCCCGCCGTGGCGGTGGGAGGGTCAGGGCCGCGCGTAGGAGTTGGTCAGCAGTACCTTGCCCGCAGTGGTGGCCGACGAGGCCTTGTCCACGCACGCGGCGTCGATGACGTAGGCGGAGACCTTCATGCTGTCGGAGTCGTGGGACGCCACGACGAGGTAGGCGTCCTTCCCCTTATATGTGCCTTCTTCTGCTGCGAGCGGTGTCCTGTCGCCGATGCCGAGCTGAACGCACTTCGGGACGTTGACGGTGGCCTCGCGCAGCGGTGCCTGTTTGTCCTTCGGGGACTCGGGGCTGGACCGCACATCGAAGGACGGCTTGCTGCTTCCGGGATCGGACTCCGTGGTGGGCGCCTTGGCGAGCAGGTCGTTCACCTGGCCCTTGAGCTTGCCCTCGGAGAAGGCGTGCGCCGGGTCGGCGTGGCGCGATGCCGTATCGCTCGTACCGCCTGAGTCGCTGCCCAGGTTCTGTATCAACAAGGAGCCGAGACCGATGGCGGCTGCCGTGAAGACGGCACCGAGCACTACGTTGCGCCGACGTCCGCCCCGGAACCGGCGTCCTCGCCCGGGTCCCGTGGCGGCGTGAGAGTGTCCGGCGGGCCGGTCCGCGGGTGGGCTGGAGGTGGGAGCGCGAGAGGGCTCGGACGGCTCGAAGGGTTCAGAGGGTTCACCGGAGGCGGGCGATGTTTCACGTGAAACACGCACGGAGGCCGTGGGCTTGAGCATCGGATCCCGATCGACCGGGTCGACGGAGCCGGGTGCGATGGAGTCCAGCAGTGCTTCGGCCGCCAGTGCCGCGTCGATGCGTCCGGCGACGTCGACCGGCATCCGCGGCGGTCCCGGCAGTGTGCCGAGCATGCCCCGGATCTCTTCCAGGGAGTCGTAGACATCGGCACAGAGCGTGCAGTCGTCCAGGTGCCGTCGCACATCGACGGTTCGGGACAGGGGGAGCAGTCCCTCTGTGAGGTCGGAGATCTCAGCGACTTCTGGGTGCCCGGCCGAGTCGGTCGTGGTTGTCACGCTCGCCCACCTCCGCCCTTCACAGCAGCTGGATCGCTTGGTCCCGTATCCCGTGGCCCCGCTGCAGGTGGGACGGATGTCCCCTGCGTCCGGTTCCTTCCCGGGCCCGACTTCTTACCGTCTTTGTCGTCACCGCTCTCTGTGCCTTGCGTACGCGCCTCCGTACGCAGGTGAGTGAGCAGTGGCAGCAGTCTGGCTCTGCCGCGTGCGCAGCGGCTCTTCACTGTGCCGGTGGGTACATCGAGGACCTGGGCCGCCTCGGCCACCGGGTAGCCCTGCATGTCCACGAGGACGAGGGCGGCGCGCTGGTCGTGCGGCAGGGTGCCCAGCGCCTCGAGGAGCTCGCGGTGCAGATCGTTCCGCTCGACGGGGGCCGCCGCCGACTCGTGCGGTTCGAGGAGTTGCTCGAGCCGTTCCGCGTCATCGATGGGAGAGGTCTTCCGGGACGCCGCCTTGCGCGCCCGGTCGAGGCAGGCGTTCACGGTGATCCGATGCAGCCACGTCGTGACGGCCGACTGCCCGCGGAAGGTGTGCGCGGCGCGGTAGGCGGAGACCAGAGCGTCCTGGACCGCGTCAGCGGCCTCCTCGCGGTCGCCCAGCGTGCGCAGGGCCACGGCCCACAGACGATCGCGATGGCGCCGTACGAGCTCACCGAAGGCGTCCTTGTCACCTGCCACGTGATGGGCCAGGAGGTCCTGGTCGCTCATCTCGCCGTGCGTGGTGCCGTCCACCGTCGAACCCCCTCCCCCGGTGAGCCTCGGTCCTCAGCCTGCGAACTTCACGTCCGTGATGGCCTGCTTGTACCCAGCCCTGCTGAACTCATCACCGGGTGACCTCGGTACATCGGTGAGCCAGACGAGTACGTACTGCGTCGCGACGGACTTCTTCGCCTTGATCTTCGCAGTCTTGCCCTGCGTCGTGACGGTCCCGATCTTCTTCATCGAGCTCGGGGGCGTCGACGGGGACAGCGAGTCGGCGGCGTACAGCTCGATCGTCGTGTGGTCACCGATGTAGCGGAGACCGATCGACGCCGCGGACACGTCCTGCTCTTTGCCGAGGTCGTAGACGATGCCGACGCCGGGCTTGTAGGGGGCCAGCTTGGGTCCTCCTATGAAGCTGTTGGTCCGCCAGTACGTCGAGCTGTCGCCGTCGTACGTGTTGGGGACCCCCGGAAGGTCCTGCGCGTCGCCCTCGAGAACGTACTCCTGGCCGTTCTCGATCTTGATCGGCTGTGTGGCCTTCGGCTTGTTCTTGTCGCCGCCGTCGGAGGTTTCCGAGCTGCCGGGGTCTTCGGAATTGCCCCGGTCCATCAGCGCGTCCGCCAGCTGCCAGCTGCCGAGGCCCAGGGCCGCGATCAGGAGAGCGGACACGGTCCACTTGAGGGCCTTGCCGGTACGGCTCTGCAGCGGGGGCGGCGGCACCGCAACCGGCTGGGTGGCACCCGGACGGGGTGCGGTGCGGCCGTAGGTGCCCTGCTGATAGGTCGTGCGCTGGTACTCGGGCGGTGCGGTGAACACGGGCTCCGGCGGGCGGATGCGCGGCATCTCGCCGATCGCCTTCACCAGCTCCTCCGGCGTCGTGCACGGCGGATCCTGGCGGGAGGCGGTCGCCCCCTCGTTCACGAGCGCGCGCATGGCGAGCTCGGAGAGGCCCCTGTGTACGCCTGCGCGCACCTGATCGGGGGCGATGAGGCCGATGCCCTTGGGCAGCCCGGAGAGGCCGTACGCGTCGTCCTCGTAGGGCCAGCGCTGGGTCAGTGAGGCGTACAGCAGTGCGCCGACCGCTTCGGTGTCCGTGCGCTGCGGGGTGTCGGAGCTGATGCCGCGGAGTGCCGCGTTCACGGCGAGGCCGCGGATGCGGTACTGACCGGAGGACGTCCGCAGTACCGCGCTCGGGGTCAGCCGCAGGTGGGCGAGGCCCTCACGGTGGGCGGCCGCCATGGCCTGGGCGACCTGACTGACCAGCTGGTACGCGTCGTGTGCCTCAAGAGGGCCCGCAGCGAGCAGTGCGGTCAGTTCCGTGGCGTCCGGCAGCCACTCGTGCACCACATAGACGAGGTCGTTCTCCTCGACCGCGTCCAGGACGTGCACGAAGCGGGGGTCGCCGAGCAGCGCCGATGAACGGGCCGCCGCGAGTACAGAGCGTGCCCGTGGGTGGTCGGCGGGCAGCAGATGCACGCCGACGGCCCGGCGGAGTTTCTCGTCCACCGCACGCCAGCTGCTGAAACCGTCCAGACGGGTGACGCATTCTTCGAGTCGGTAGCGTCTGGCGAGCTTGTGGCCGCTGTGCAGCTCGGGAGGTGATGCCGCCCCCGGGCCAGTGGGCTCACCGGTCTCCGCCGCGCCTTCTTCTGCCGTTTCCCGCTCCCGGGTCTGGGCCACCCCGTCGGCCGTGGCCTCGTCCGCCTTCGCGGTCAGCGGCTCATCGCCGCTGTTGTCTGCCACGTCGACGGCAGCCGTGCTCCGTTCCGCCACCGTCGTTCCTGCCTCCCCATCCGTTGCGCTTCGTCAGACGCCAAACCCAATTGTGCCCACAGTCCGGCGCTATGCACGACACGCGGTAGCCGGTGATGGTTGTGCGAACCCCTGAATCTCACCGTCCGAGACGGCCGCGGACCATGCCGACCATCGAATTCAGTTCCGCAATCCGCATCTTTCGGGCGGCGATGAAGAAGAGGCCGCCCAGGACGATTCCGCCGACCACCAACGCGATGAGCGAACCGCCGGCGCCGTTGCCCAGCGTCTTGAGGATTCCGTAGCCGACGGCGCCTGCGATGATCGCCGCCGGGATCGAGGCTCCGATGAGCCTCGTGTACGTGCGTGCCACCTGTGCGCCGTCCAGGTCGCCCCCCAGCCGCTTGCGCAGTCGGCTCCAGGCGACACCGACACCGACGGTGTAGGCGAGGCCGTAGGACGCGGCCATGCCGACGACGGCCCAGCGGGCGGGCAGGACGAAGAAGCAGGCCGCGGACGCGGCGGCGTTGACGGCCGCGACGATGACCGTGTTGTAGAACGGCGTGCGCGTGTCCTCGTAGGCGTAGAAGCCCCTCAGGACGACGTACTGGACCGAGTACGGGATCAGGCCGAGGCCGAAGGCCATCAGGGTGTAGCCGATGTTGAGCGCGCCCGAGCCGGAACTGGCGTAGAGCAGAGTCGCCATCGGAACGCCCAGGGCGATGAAGGCGAAAGCACACGGGACGATCGCCACGGCCGAGGTGCGCAGGCCGTAGGAGATGTCGTCCCGGACGGCGGCGGGGTCTCCGTCGTTGGCGGAGCGAGAGATGCGGGGAAGCACCGCGGTCATGACCGAGACCGTGATGATGGCCTGCGGCATCTGCCACAGCAGCAGCGCGTAGTTGTACGCGGTGATGCCGGTGCCGGGGTGTCCCAGTTTCTCGGCGGTCGCGCCCGCGCTGGTGGCCAGCTGGGTGACGACGACCATGCCGAGCTGGTTGGCGAGAACGAAGAACAGGGTCCACTTGGCGAGCCGGGCGGCCTTGCCGAGGCCGTGGCCGCGCCAGTCGAATCGGAGCCGGAGCTTGAATCCTGCCTCGCGCAGGTACGGCAGCATCGACAGGGCCTGCACGGCGAGGCCGAGCAAGGTGCCGAGACCCAGTAGGCGAGCGCCTTCGGGGGTGATCGTGTTGGCGTCGATGCTGGTGTCGTTGAAGCTGCCGAAGGCCCAGATGAATGCCACGAAGGTGGCGATGACCACGATGTTGTTGAGGACCGGCGTCCACATCATCGCGCCGAACCGGCCGCGGGCGTTCAGGACCTGGCCGAGCACGATGTGCACGCCCATGAAGAACATCGTCGGGATGCAGAAGCGCGCGAAGGTGACCGTGACGTCCATCCGGACGGGGTCGTCGGCGATCGTCGGCGACATCATGCGTACGAGCAGTGGCGCGGCCACCACACAGATGACGGTGACACCCGCGAGCAGGACCATGATGAGCGTGAGGAGGCGGTTGGCGTAGCCCTCGCCCCCGTCGTCGTCGTTCTTCATGGCACGCACGAGCTGCGGGATGAAGACCGCGTTCAGTGCACCGCCGCCGACGAGGACGTAGATCATCGTCGGCAGGACGTTGGCGACCTGGTAGGAGTCGTTGAGAGTGCCGACGCCGATCGCGGCGGCCATGACCAGGGTGCGCGCGAAGCCGGTGAGCCTGGACACCAGCGTGCCCGCGGCCATCACCGCGCTCGACTTCAAGAGGCTCGCCGCGCGTCCGCCGCCGCCCGACTTCGGGGCCGGAGCGGGAGCCGGGGGAGCCGCCGGGGCCGGGACCATCGGAGGCTCGGGCGGCTGGTAGCCGTCCTGCTGTGGATAGCCGTTGCTCTGGGGGTAGCCGTTGCCCGGGGGATAACCATTGCCCTGGGGGTAACCGGTGCCCTGCTGGTAGCCGTCCTGCTGGTAGCCACCGGGCTGCTCGCGATAGCCGCCGGGCTGCTGGTCCCGGAAGAGGTGGGCGAAGGCGTCCGGCTCGTGGCGTTCCTCGCCGGCCTGGGTGACCAGGTCGTCGACGCCCACGAACTGCGTCGTACGGGCGTCGTCGCCGTACGGGAGGTGCCGGGTCGGGCCTTCGGGTTCGGGGGCCGGGGTCTGGGCCCACACGCGGGGGTCCGGAGCGTGCTGCGGGGAGGGCGGCTGAGCGTAGAGCGGCTGAGGGTCCTGGTAGTAGCCGGGAGGGGGCGGGGGGTGTGCGGCGCGGTCGTACAGCGCCTCGGTCACCGGGTCCTGGGCGGTGAGGTCCTGTGCCCGGTAGGGGTCCTGGTCGTAGGCGTCCTGGAGGTACAGGTCAGGGGCAGGCTGCGGTGGCACCTGCTCACCCTCAGGGGGACCGGAACCGCCCGCCCCCTGGCCACGGTCACCGTCGTACGGCGCGTTCATGGATTACCCCACCTCATCGTCCCCGGGCCCACCGGCCACGACATCGCTCAACGGTCCACTCTCTCACCCGTGTCCGACGGGTCGGCGCTTTCCGGAGCGGTGTCCGGTGTCGGGTCACTCGGCTGCTCGGGGTCGTCCTCCCCCGGCTCCGTGCCGGACCCACCGTCGGAGCCGCCTTCAGGGCCGTCCTCCGGGCCTTCCTCGGCCTGCTGACGGGCGGCCCGCTTGCGCTGGGTGTACATCCGGAATCCGGCGAGCACGAGGAGCAGTACGCCGCCGGCGATGACCAGCATCACGGTCAGGGTGATCTCGGTGACGTTCACGTCGAAGCGGACCGGCTCGCCGTACGGCTGACCGTCCTCGGTGTAGAGCTGGGCGTAGACCGGGACCGGGCCATTGGCATTGGCCGTGGTGGTGAACTTGACCGACTGGGCGTGTCCGCCCGAGATCTTGACCGGCTGTTCCGAGTAGGCCCTGTCGCCGATCTTCAGACGTGTGGGGTTCTCCGACGTCAGGCGCAGAACCATGTGGTCGACACCCTGGACGAGGTTGTTCTGCACCGTCACCGGGATCGTCGCGCTGCGCCCCGAGAGCTTCGCGTCGGACTTCGGGATCAGCGCCACCTGCTCGACGAGCGTGGTCAGGTACTTCTCCACGCTCTGGCGGAATGTCGCCGCCTTGCCGGTCCTGCCGCGCCAGGACGTCGACATCTCACGGTCTATGGCCCGCCCGAAGGGCGTGATCACACGGTCGGGCTCGCTGAGGATCGTCTGGAAGCGGTTGAGCTTGTTCTGGGTGTTCTGAATGGACTTGAAGGCCGACTTCGGCAGCTCCTGCTTACGCAGCGCCAGCGGATAGGAAGCGGCCGAAGGCACCTTGGTCGAGGCCGCCGGGTCCGGCTTCGTCTTCGCCGCCGACGACAGGTCCTGCGGCTGCGACCAGCGCTCGTCGGAGAGGGCGGACAGCGCCTTCGCCATCGACTGGGCCTGGCTGGCGGACGGCATGCGCTGCGGGGCGACGACGATGCTGCGCTGCTTGTCCGGTTCCTGCAGCGTGAGCATCAGGCTCTGCGCGAGAAACTCCTGCACGGCGAGTGTGGAGCCCTCTGCCCCCGTCATGTCGCCCTGAAAGGCCGTGGAGAGGCGTGCGTCGGCCACCACGGCCGTCTTGCCGCCGCCGATGGGCCTGGCGGCGTTGGGTGTGTACGGAAGGCTGCTGGAATCGCGCAGGCTGTCGCTCCGGGCGATCAACGTGTGGGCGCCCGCTGAGCTGGAGACATCGACGATCGACGGATCGAGGGCGCCGTTCACGGGCCACGCAAAGTCCGACTGAGGCTTGACGTGGAGGATGACCTCCACGGCCTCCGCTCCTACATCGGTGGCGTCCTTGAGCTGGCCGAGAGAGCCGGTGACGGCCTTTCCGTTGTGGGCGAGCGAGGCGAGGTCGGGATCGGCGAAGGGCAGCGCGACGACCTTCTCGTCCTTCACGGTCTGCTCGAGCTTGTTGAGCCACTCCTTGGCGACCGCTTGGTGCTTGCCCGCCGTGGTGCCCTTGCCGTTGGCGGTCTGCACCCGGTAGTTCCGCGTCATCGCGTCGACCGATGCCAGCAGGTCGGGATCGATGACCCAGGCGACGTCGAGCTGGCGGCCCAGGGACAGCATCTGCTCGAGGCGACCGCCGGGGGCGAGTTCCTTGGCCAGGTCGTCGTCCGTGAAGACGGGCGTCTGCTGCTCGTCCGAGCCGGTCTCCGCCGTGAGGTGCGGGGTGGAGATGAGCGGCCACAGATAGGTCGTCTTGGTCTTCGTGTCGGCGGCGCTCGACTGCCACGGCAGGAAGGTCCGCTCGAAGCCGAGCACCTGGGACCACGGCTGGGCGGTCGTCCGGCCCGTCAGCGAGACCCCGAGCTGGTAGACCCCGTCGGCGCCGAGGTCCAGGGCCTTGACCGGCACGGAGATGCTGAAGTCCTGACGGATGCCGGGGGCGAGCTTGGAGAATTTCTTGACGTACTTGCCGCCGACCTCATTGCCGTCCGCTCCCGCCTGGTAGCCGGTGCGCTTGGCGGCGGAGTCGATCGCGCTCCGGCCGTTCAGGGCCGGCCCCAGGCGTAGCCCGACCTCGGCTCCCGTCACCGGCTGCTTGCCCTCGTTGGTGACTGTCCCGCGGACGGTGAGCGTGTCCCCGTCCGACGGGGCGGTGGGTGTGAGTGCGTTGAGCGAGACGTCGACGGTGTTCGAACCGGTGGCATCCGCTGCCGCACTCGGTGCCGCACTCGGTGCCGCGGCGTGCGCGGTCGGCTCCGCCGACAGCTGCAGCATGCCGGCCAGCACTGGGGCCGCAGCCAGCAACGCTGCCGTACGCCGCAGCCACCGGCGGGCAGGTGAGGGACTGGTCCCCGGGAAGTCTGCCGCCTCGGCCACGCGTTGCCCGTCCTCGTTGTCGTCAGTGGTCGTCGGTTGTGCGTCCACGCATGGTAACGAGGTGCGCTGTGGCGAAGTGCCGCGGACTGCTCCACATGATCGGAAGACCTGGCCGGAGAGGGGCGCGCGGCCTCGGGAGCCCGCCGAAAACCGGGCGGCTGGGGGCGTCCGGGGCACGTACCCTTTTCTGTTGTGCCGAACGCCAATGAAGAAAATCCCAGCGCACTGAGCCAGGTGCAGCGCCGCGCGGTCAGTGAACTGCTGCGTGTGTCCCCTGTCGCGGACGACCTCGCCCGCCGTTTCCAGGAGGCCGGGTTCTCTCTTGCCCTGGTCGGCGGATCGGTCAGAGACGCGCTCCTTGGCCGGCTCGGCAATGACCTGGACTTCACGACGGAAGCCCGCCCCGAGGACGTATTGAAGATCGTCAGGCCGTGGGCGGACTCGGTGTGGGAGGTCGGGATCGCCTTCGGCACGGTCGGGAGCCAGAAGGAGGGCTACCAGATCGAGGTCACGACGTACCGCTCAGAGGCGTACGACAGGACCTCGCGCAAGCCCGAGGTGTCGTACGGCGACTCCATCGAGGAAGACCTCGTACGCCGTGATTTCACCGTCAACGCGATGGCCGTCGCTCTCCCCGAGAAGGAGTTCATCGACCCGCACGGCGGTCTCGAGGACCTGGCAGAGCGTGTCCTGCGCACTCCTGGCACTCCGGAGGAGTCCTTCTCCGATGATCCGCTGCGGATGATGCGGGCCGCGCGGTTCGCCGCGCAGCTGGACTTCGAGGTGGCTCCGGAGGTCGTCGCCGCGATGAAGGCGATGGCCGAGCGCATCGACATCGTCTCCGCGGAGCGTGTCCGTGACGAACTGAACAAGCTGCTCCTCTCGCCGAACCCGGCGAAGGGACTTGCTCTACTTGTCGACACGGGCATCGCCGACCGCGTACTGCCCGAGCTTCCGGCGCTGCGTCTGGAGAGTGACGAGCACCACCGGCACAAGGACGTCTACGACCACTCGCTGATCGTCCTTGAGCAGGCGATGGCGCTGGAGGAGGACGGCCCGGACCTCACGCTGCGGATCGCGGCGCTGCTGCACGACATCGGGAAGCCGCGGACGCGGCGCTTCGAGGACGACGGCAGGGTCTCCTTCCACCACCACGAGGTGGTGGGCGCCAAGATGGCCAAGAAGCGCATGACCGAGCTCAAGTACTCGAACGAGCTCGTGAAGGACGTGTCGCGCCTGGTGGAGCTGCATCTGCGCTTCCACGGCTACGGGATGGGCGAGTGGACAGACTCGGCCGTACGCCGCTACGTACGCGACGCGGGCCCCCTCCTCGGCAGGCTGCACAAGCTGACCCGGTCCGACTGCACGACGCGCAACAAGCGCAAGGCCAATGCGCTGTCGCGTGCGTACGACGGCCTGGAGGAGCGCATCGCGCGGCTTCAGGAGCAGGAGGAGCTGGACTCGATCCGTCCCGATCTGGACGGCAACGAGATCATGGAGATCTTGGATGTGCGTCCGGGTCCGGTGATCGGCCAGGCCTACAAGTTCCTGCTGGAGCTGCGGCTGGAGAACGGGCCGATGGAGCGCGACGCGGCGATCGCGGCGCTCAAGGAGTGGTGGGCCGCGCAGGAGTGAGGTGAGGGGTGGATGCGATGTTTCACGTGAAACATCGCATCTGATCCGGACATGCGAAGGGGCACTGTTTCACGTGAAACAGTGCCCCTTCGCGTATGCCGTTACTTGTTCTTCAGGCAGAGCACCACATCGTGGCTGCCGCCGGTCTGGTAGTAGGAGACCTCGGTCCCCTTGACCGCTTCGCACTTGCTGACGCTGCTCGTGTCGTCGAACTTCTCGATGACCTCGAACTCGGCGTCACTCGAGGAGCAGTCGGTGTTCTTCAGGTCCGGCTGCGACTGCGTGCCCTTGTTGTGCAGGCAGTCACCGACGGCCGTGGTCTCGGCATCGCTCTTGCCCAGCTGCCACTTGACGACAGCGATGACGATGCCGATGACGATGACGACACCGATGCGCAGGACCAGCTTGCTGACCTTCCGGCCACCGCTCGGCGCTGCCGGAGGGGGAACCGGCGCCCCCTGGTTGTACGGCGGGTAAGGCTGCTGCGGAACGCCGGGCTGGCCGGGCTGTCCCGGCTGGCCGGGGTGCGGCTGCACGCCCTGGCCGTACGGATTCTGGCCCTGGGGCGGAGTGGTCACTTGGGGTCCCCCTCGAACGGAAGCGCGATGGCGCGGATACGACGTCCGTAAGTTATAGGGATGCAGTGACATCTCTGAAGCTCAGAAGGGCTCTGTGGCATTGATGTGACACTTACTGCGCGTCAAATCTGGCCATAGTGGCAGCAATCGCTGCGTAGATAACGGCCACCGTGACCACCAGTGGAATCGACCGCCCGTCAGGCGGCAGCATGAGCGCGGCTACTCCTGCCGCACCGACGAACGCGACGTTGAACAGCACGTCGTAGACCGAGAAGATCCGGCCACGGAAGCTGTCGTCCACCGCCGACTGCACCACCGTGTCCGTGGCGATCTTCGCTCCCTGCGTCGTCAGGCCCAGCAAGAACGCGGCGATCAGCAGCGGGACCGGTGTGAACGGGAGGGCGAGCGCCGGTTCCAGGACCGCCGCGGAGCCCGCGCAGACGACGATCCAACCGCCGGCCGTCAGCCGGTTCACCGCCCAGGGGGTCATCACGGCCGCCACGAAGAAGCCCGCTCCCGAGGCACCCACGGCGAGTCCGAGGAGGGCGAGGCCGTCGGACTCCGAGGACGACCACGCGTACCGGCAGAGCATCAGGACCATGACCGACAGGGCGCCGTAGCAGAACCGCATGAGCGTCATCGCGAGGAGCGTGCGGGCGGCCGGGCGCCGTTGCGTCAGATGCCGCACCCCGGCCATCAGGTCCCGCGCCGTACCGGCCAGCGCCGCGCCGAGCCGGGGTCTCATCAGCTCGGGGTCCGGGCCGAGGAGATCCCGTGCCATCCGCAGCGAGGCGAGCGCCGCGCAGAGATAGAGAGCGGCCCCGAGCATGACCACCGCAGCGTCCGAGTCGGAGCCCAACAGGCGTACGGCGAAAGCGAGACCGCCACCCACGGTGGCGGCCAGTGTCCCCGCGGTCGGTGAGAGGGCGTTGGCCATCACCAGGCGTTCGGTGTCGACCACGCGCGGCAGCGCCGCGGAGAGGCCGGCGAGGACGAAACGGTTGACGGCCGTGACGCAGAGCGCGGAGGCGTAGAAGAGCCAGTCGGGCACGCCGCTCAGCATCAGCACCGCGGTCACCGCGGCAAGAGCGGTCCGCAGCAGATTGCCGTACAGAAAAACCTGACGGCGTGGCCAGCGGTCGAGGAGCACACCGGCGAAGGGGCCGATCAGCGAGTACGGCAGGAGCAGCACAGCCATCGCGGAGGCGATCGCGGCCGGCGAGGTCTGCTTCTCCGGGGAGAAGACGACGTACGTGGCGAGGGCCACCTGATAGACGCCGTCCGCGCCCTGGGAGATCAGCCGCACGGCGAGCAGGCGCCGGAAGTCCCGCAGGCGCAGCAGTACGCGCAGGTCACCGACGACAGCCATGGGGCACAGCCTCACATACGAGGAGGGTCCCCGGGCGATCGCCCGGGGACCCTCAACAATTGTTCGAGCGGCGAGCTTTAGCGCTCGACCTCGCCCTTGATGAACTTCTCGACGTTGTCGTAGGCCTCGTCGTCGAAGTACTGCACCGGCGGGGACTTCATGAAGTACGAGGACGCGGAGAGGATCGGGCCGCCGATGCCGCGGTCCTTGGCGATCTTCGCGGCGCGCAGGGCGTCGATGATGACACCGGCCGAGTTCGGCGAGTCCCAGACCTCGAGCTTGTACTCGAGGTTCAGCGGGACGTCACCGAAGGCGCGGCCCTCGAGGCGGACGTACGCCCACTTGCGGTCGTCGAGCCACGCCACGTAGTCGGACGGGCCGATGTGGACGTTGTCCTCGCCGAGCTCGCGGTCGCGGATCTGCGAGGTGACGGCCTGCGTCTTCGAGATCTTCTTGGACTCGAGGCGGTCGCGCTCCAACATGTTCTTGAAGTCCATGTTGCCGCCGACGTTGAGCTGCATGGTGCGCTCAAGACGGACACCGCGGTCCTCGAACAGCTTCGCCATCACGCGGTGCGTGATGGTGGCGCCGACCTGCGACTTGATGTCGTCGCCGACGATCGGGACGCCCGCCTCGGTGAACTTGTCGGCCCACTCCTTGGTGCCGGCGATGAAGACCGGGAGGGCGTTGACGAAGGCGACCTTGGCGTCGATGGCGCACTGCGCGTAGAACTTCGCGGCGTCCTCGGAACCGACCGGCAGGTAGCAGACGAGGACGTCGACCTGCTTGTCCTTGAGGATCTGGACGATGTCGACCGGGGTCTCGTCGGACTCCTCGATGGTCTGGCGGTAGTACTTGCCCAGGCCGTCGAGGGTGTGGCCGCGCTGGACGGTGACGCCCTTGTTCGGCACGTCGCAGATCTTGATGGTGTTGTTCTCGCTGGCGCCGATGGCGTCCGTGAGGTCGAGGCCGACCTTCTTGGCGTCGACGTCGAAGGCGGCGACGAACTCGACGTCGCCGACGTGGTACTCGCCGAACTGGACGTGCATCAGGCCCGGGACCTTGGCGTCCGGGTCTGCGTCCTTGTAGTACTCGACGCCCTGGACCAGCGAGGCGGCGCAGTTGCCCACGCCGACGATGGCTACGCGAACCGAACCCATTCCGGTTGCTCCCTGTGTGATTCGTGTATTCCGGATGAGACCCGCGGACCGCGGGGCCTCACTTGGCGGTGTCATCGGACGGATCCGGCGGCGGGTTGACGTCCCGCCGCCGGGGCAGGCCGCCCGACTCCCCAGATGTGCTGTCGTGCTGAGCGGAGCTGTCCGGGGCGGACCGTTGCTGGTCCCGCCCCGCTCGCTCGCTCTCGATGAGCTCGTTCAGCCAGCGCACTTCGCGCTCCACGGACTCCATTCCGTGCCGCTGCAGCTCAAGCGTGTAGTCGTCCAGGCGCTCCCGGGTACGGGCCAGGGAGGCGCGCATCTTCTCCAGACGCTCCTCGAGGCGGCTGCGACGCCCCTCGAGCACCCGCATGCGTACGTCCCGCGAGGTCTGCCCGAAGAAGGCGAAGCGGGCGGCGAAGTGTTCGTCCTCGTACGCGTCGGGGCCGGTTTGGGAGAGCAGCTCCTCGAAGTGCTCCTTACCTTCCGCCGTCAGCCGATAGACGATCTTGGCGCGGCGCCCGGTGAGGGGAGCCGCGAGGGCCTCCTCGGGGGTGCCGCTCGGTTCCTCGATCAACCAGCCGTTGGCGACCAGCGTCTTGAGGCAGGGGTAGAGCGTCCCGTAGCTGAAGGCGCGGAACACTCCCAGCGACGTATTGAGTCGTTTACGCAGCTCATAGCCGTGCATCGGGGACTCGCGCAGCAGACCGAGCACGGCGAACTCGAGGATGCCGGAGCGTCTGCTCATCTTCGCCTCCCGTCTGCCAGCGTCTGTCGACACGGTCTTTATGTCGAGCTGATGTATCGACTCGATACATCGAGACGATAGAACGGCCTGCCTGTTGGGACAAGAGGGGAAACGGTGAACGGCGTCACATCACCGATTCGTAGGAAGTAACTTGCCTGATTTTGGGTGAACTTCGGTCCTAAGAGGGTTTTGACGGTGCGTAGTCTGTGCGCCATGCAGACCGCCGGGAACCAAGTGACGCCTGAGGGCGTCGTTCTCCCTGGTGTAGTGCGGGTGAGCGCTGGCATGGGCGCATCCGTACTTCGGGGGGACCGGAAACCAGCCGCCGTTTCCAGGCGCGGATACTTGCGCCTGCCCGAGGAGTAATCGTTCGATGAGCGAGCACCGTCGCAAACCGCCGCAGCCGCAGGGCGGTGGACGCGCCGCGGCCAGACGCGGCGTCCCAGGCACGTCGTCCGGCCGCCGCGCTGCACCACGTGGCGCCACTGGATCGCCCACATCCTCAACCGGCTCGCACGGATCGGGGGCCCCTGATGACGGGGACCGTTCCTACGGCGGCCGCGCCGAGGCCCGTCGTGCCGCGCAGCGCAGCGGTTCCGTAGGCTCCGGCGGCCGCCGCAGAGCGGCCGACGGGTCCGGTGCCGGGCGCGGAGGCGCCGGTGGCGGAGGCCGACGCGGTGGTGGCGGCCCGAACGGGCCGGGCCGCGGCCGAGGCCGTGGCGGCCATGAGCCCCGCAAGAAGCGGTTCATCGACTACCCGCGCGCGGAGAAGGACGGTCTGCGGCGCTGGGTACCGTCCTGGCGCCTTGTCACCGGTCTGTTCGTCGGCTTCCTCGGCGGCATGATGGCGGTCACGGGAATCGCGTACGCCCTGGTGGCGGTGCCGAAGGTCGACGATGCGGCCACGGCTCAGAACAACGTCTACTACTGGGGCGACGGCAAGCCGATGGTCGCGACCGGCGGTGAGACGAACCGCCAGATCATCGACTACGACAAGATCCCCAAGGAGATGCGGACCGCCGTCATCTCCGCCGAGAACAAGTCGTTCGAGGACGACAAGGGCGTCGACCCCATGGGCATCACGCGTGCCGTGGTCAACATGGCCAAGGGCGGCGAGACCCAGGGTGGCTCGACCATCACGCAGCAGTACGTGAAGAACGCGCGCCTGGGTGACCAGTCGCAGACGTTCACGCGTAAGTTCAAAGAGCTGTTCATCTCCATAAAGGTCGGCCGGACGGTCCCCAAGGAAGAGATCATGGCGGGGTATCTCAACACCGCCTACTACGGCCGTGGTGCTTACGGCATCCAGGCCGCCGCCCGCGCCTACTTCGGCGTGGACGCCACTGAGCTGGACCCCAGCCAGTGCGCGCTCCTGGCGACGGTGCTCAAGGGAGCCACGTACTACGACCCCGCGGGATCAGCCGCCGTCGACCCCGCGGCCACGCAGGAAGCCAACACCGCGCGAGCCACCAAGCGCTGGAAGTGGATCCTCGATGAAGAGGTCAAGGACGGCCACCTGACCGCCGAGAGGCGAGCCAAGTACGCGAAGTTCCCGAAGCTGCAGAACCCTCGCTCCAACGCTCAGCTGGGCGGGCAGGTCGGTTATCTGGTCGACCTGGCCAAGGCGTACGTGATCAACAACAGCGATGGCAAGATCACGGCCAACGACCTCCAGCAGGGTGGCTACGAGATCCACACGACCTTCGACAGGAGCAAGGTCAAGAAGCTCGAGAAGTCCGTGGAGAAGGTCCGCAAGGCCAACCTGAAACCCAAGCTGCGCCCGGACAAGGACACCCACGTCCAGTTCGGTGGTGCGTCCGTGAACCCCGATGACGGCGCGATCGAGGCCATCTACGGCGGTGAGGACGCGACCAAGCACTTCACCAACAACGCGGACCAGACCGGTGCGCAGGTCGGCTCCACGTTCAAGCCCTTCGTCCTGGCAGCGGCATTCAAGGACGGAACGCGCGACAAGAACGGGCCGCCGGACCAGGGCGAGGACCAGCGCACCATCGTCAACCCCAAGAGCCTCTACAGCGGCAAGAACAAGCTCAAGATCCAGAACTACGACGGCAGCATCTGGAAGGACAAGAAGGGCAAGGAGTGGCTGCAGACCAACGACGGCGGCCAGGACTACAACAAGCCGACCTATCAGATTGATCTCCGCGAAGCGATGCGGGAGTCCGTCAACTCGGCTTATGTGCAGCTCGGCATGGATGTCGGCCTGGACAAGGTGCAGGACGCGGCCATCGCCTCCGGTATCAAGGAGAACAGCCTGGCCAGCTCCAATTACCCGTCCTTCTCCCTCGGTACGTCATCACCGAGCGCGATCCGGATGGCCGGCTCCTACGCCACCTTCGCGTCCAGCGGCGAGCAGAACGAGCCGTACTCGGTGAAGAAGGTCGAGCACAAGGGCAACACCGTCTTCCAGCACGAGTCGCAGACGAAGCGGGCCTTCGACGAGTCGGTCGCCGACAACGTCACCGACGTGCTCAGGACCGTGGTCGAAAAGGGCACGGGAACGTCGGCCCAGTTGCCCGGCCGACAGGTGGCAGGCAAGACCGGTACGACCGACGGCAACAAGTCCGCCTGGTTCGTCGGCTACACCCCGCAGCTGTCGACCGCGATCAGCATGTACCGGCTCGACGACAACGAGGGGAACAAGAAGCGTGAGTTCCTCGAGATGTACGGCACGGGTAATCAGAAGAAGATCCACGGTGCCTCGTTCCCGGCGGAGATCTGGAAGGATTACATGCAGCAGGCCCTGAAGGGGCAGCGCGTGGAGAAATTCCCGGTCCCGGGGCCGATCGGTTCAGTCGTCGGTGAGACGCCGCCGCCGCCGCCCACCCCGACCCCGTCGAAGACCGACGAGCCGGAGAAGTCCCCCTCGCCGAGCGTCTCGGACACCGAGCCGCCCCCGAGTCCCTCAGGGAGCCCCAGCTCCAGTGAGTCCTGTGCCGACTGGCAGTGGCAGTGCAACGACGGTGGTGCGTCCGAAGGTGGGGACACCGACGGCAGTACCGGCGGGGAGTCGCCACCGGCCACGCCGGATCCGCCGGGCGAAGACGGCGGAAACGACAACGGAGGCTTCATCGGCGGGCCGTCGGACTGACCGATGTCTCCGGGTGCACGTTTCACGTGAAACGCACGGTTTCACGTGAAACACGCACCGCCGAGCATCGACGAGGGCCGCTACACCGCACCGGTGTGGCGGCCCTCTCCGTGTTCTCAGGTGCGTACGGCAGGATGTGCGGCATGCCCAGTGCAGAGACGACGCGCACGAGCGTGCACAAGACCACTAGTGCACAACAGCCGGAGCCCGTACGGCCGACCAAGGAGGATGAGGTCGCCGCGGCCGGCAGCGAGCTGATCGGTGGGCCCATCGGCCGCAGAGTGCTCTACCCGGCGACATGGTGGACTCCCGTACGTGTCATCGCGCTCGTTGCCATCGGAATGTTCGCGCTCGGCATGGTGCAGAAGATGCCGTGCTACGACGGCGCCTGGTTCCAGGGCGCGAGCTCGCAGTACACGCACGCCTGCTACTCCGACATCCCGCACCTTTACCAGGGGCGCGGCTTCGCCGATGGGCTCGTGCCCTACTTCGACAAGCTGCCCGGCGACATGGAGTACCTCGAGTACCCGGTGCTGACCGGTGTGTTCATGGAGGTGGCCTCCTGGCTGACACCGGGCAGCGGCAGCATCCAGCACCAGGAGAAGTTCTACTGGATGGTCAATGCCGGGATGCTGATGGCCTGTACGGCGGTCATCGCCGTCTGTGTCGCCCGCACCCACCGGCGTCGCCCCTGGGACGGCCTGATGGTCGCCCTGGCGCCCGCCTTCGCGCTGACCGCCACCATCAACTGGGACCTGTTCGCCGTAGCTCTCACAGCCGCCGCGATGCTGATGTGGGCACGTGGGGGCACGCTCTCCGCGGGTGTCCTGCTCGGCCTTGCGACCGCCGCGAAGCTCTATCCGGCGCTGCTCCTTGGCCCACTGCTCATCCTGTGCTGGCGGGCGGGGCGCTGGCGGGCCTTCTGGACGACGGCCGGGGCCGCGGTGGGTGCCTGGCTCGTGGTGAACCTGCCTGTGATGATCACGCATGACGCGACGGGCTTCCACATCCGCGAGGGCTGGGCGAAGTTCTACACCTTCAGTCAGGAGCGGGGTGTCGACTTCGGCTCGGTCTGGCTGATCCTCTCGCAGCGCGTGGACGACCCGTTGTCCACGGACACGGTCAACACTCTGGCGACGGCGCTGATGCTCCTGGCCTGCCTCGGAGTCGGTGCGCTGGGTCTGACCGCGCCGCGCCGCCCGCGCTTCGCGCAGCTCGCCTTCCTGGTGGTCGCCGCGTTCATCCTCACCAACAAGGTCTACTCGCCGCAGTACGTGCTGTGGCTGATTCCCCTCGCCGCGCTGGCCCGGCCGCGCTGGCGTGACTTCCTGATCTGGCAGGCGTGCGAGGTCGCGTACTTCCTGGGGATCTGGCTGTACCTCGCGTACACGACCAGCGGAGACGCCCACAAGGGCCTGCCGACCGAGGGCTACCAACTTGCCGTCATGGTGCACCTGCTCGGGACGCTGTACCTGTGTGCCGTGGTCGTACGCGACATTCTGATGCCCGAGAGGGACCCGGTGCGGAAGTCCGGCGACGACGACCCCTCAGGGGGCGTCCTGGACGGCGCACCGGACGTCTTCGTCCTCGGGCCCGCCGCCCATCCTCCGCGGCAGGCGGTGCACTCCACCGAGGGTGCCAACGTGCGGTGGGGGGCCGCGTCGACCGACGTTTCACCCTGAGCGAACAGGCGGCCGATGCGGCCGGGAACGACCGAAGGGCCGGGAGCGACGACTGTCGCTCCCGGCCCTTCGGCCTGTGGTCGGTCCGGCTGTGATCAGCGGTCGACGATGCGGTCGAACTGCGTGGTGGTGTGCCGCAGATGGGCCACCAACTCCTCGCCCACCTTCGGCTCGGGCGCGTCCGAGGGCACGAAGAGGATGGAGACCTGCATGTGCGGCGGCTCCGCGAACCAGCGCTGCTTGCCGCCCCAGACGAACGGCGACAGGTTGCGGTTGACGGTCGCGAGGCCGGCGCGGGCCACGCCCTTCGCGCGCGGCACCATGCCGTGCAGCGCCTTCGGGGCCTCCAGGCCGACGCCGTGCGACGTGCCGCCCGCGACGACGACCAGCCAGCCGTCGGACGCGACCTTCTGCTGGCGGTAGCCGAAGCGGTCGCCCTTCGTCACCTGAGTGACGTCCAGGACGGCGCCGCGGTACTGGGTGGCCTCGTGGTCGCCAAGCCACAGATGCGTACCGATGCGCGCCCGGAAGCGCGTCTGGGGGAACTGCTGCTGCAGGCGGGCGAGTTCGTTGGCCTTGAGGTGGCTGACGAACATCGTGTGCAGCGGAAGACGGGCGGCACGCAGCCGGTCCATCCACCCGATGACCTCCTCGACGGCGTCCGAGCCGTCGGTGCGGTCCAGCGGCAGGTGGATCGCGAAGCCCTCGAGCCGTACGTCCTCGATGGCCGCGTGCAGCTGTGAGAGCTCCTGCTCGCTCACGCCGTGCCGCTTCATCGAGGACATGACCTCGATGACGACGCGGGCGCCCACGAGGCCGTGTACGCCGTCCAGGGACGACACGGAGCGGATGACGCGGTCGGGCAGCGGCACGGGCTCCTCGCCCCGCCGGAACGGGGTCAGGACCAGCAGGTCACCGCTGAACCAGTCCTTGATCCGGGCGGCTTCGTACGTGGTGCCGACGGCGAGGATGTCGGAGCCGAAGCGGGTCGCTTCTTCAGCGAGGCGCTCATGACCGAAGCCGTAGCCGTTGCCTTTGCAGACCGGGACGATTCCCGGGAACTGCTCCAGCACGTGCTTGTGGTGTGCCCGCCAGCGCGCGGTGTCGACATAGAGCGTGAGCGCCATGGCCGGATCCCGGAACCTTTCTCGTGGCTGCGGTGTATCAGAAGTAAGAAGACTGTTTGTGGCTGTGGGAATTGTGCCGGGTCGGTGCGGTCAGCGGCGCGACATGTACATGTCGAGTGCCTTGTGGAGCAGCTTGTTGAGCGGGAAGTCCCACTCGCCGATGTACTCGACAGCCTCTCCACCCGTGCCCACCTTGAACTGAATCAGTCCGAACAGGTGGTCCGTCTCGTCCAGAGAGTCGGAGATGCCCCGCAAGTCATAGACGGTGGCGCCGAGCGCGTAGGCGTCCCGGAGCATCCGCCACTGCATCGCGTTCGAGGGCCTGACCTCGCGGCCGATGTTGTCCGACGCGCCGTAGGAGTACCAGACGTGCCCGCCGACGACGAGCATCGTCGCCGCGGAAAGGTTCACGCCGTTGTGCCGCGCGAAGTACAGCCGCATGCGGTTGGGGTCCTCGGAGTTGAGGGCCCGCCACATCTGCTGGAAGTAACCCAGCGGCCGCGGACGGAACTTGTCGCGGATCGCGGTGATCTCGTAAAGGCGCTGCCATTCGGCGAGGTCTTCGTAACCGCCCTGGACGACCTCGACGCCGGCCTTCTCGGCCTTCTTGATATTGCGTCGCCACAGCTGGTTGAAGCTCTTGAGGACCTCGTCCAAGGAGCGGTTGGCCAGCGGCACTTGAAAGACGTAACGCGGTTGTACGTCACCGAATCCGGCGCCGCCGTCCTCGCCCTGCTGCCAGCCCATTTTCCGCAGCCGGTCGGACACTTCGAAGGCACGCGGCTCGATGTGCGAGGCCTCGACGTCCCGCAGGCGCTTCACATCCGGGTTCTGGATGCCCGACTTGATCGCGGGAGCGTCCCAGCGCCTGATGACGACCGGCGGACCCATCTTCACGGAGAAGGCGCCCTGCCGCTTCAGATGCGCGAGCATCGGCTGCAGCCAGTCGTCCAGGTTCGGTGCGTACCAATTGATGACCGGGCCCTCGGGAAGATACGCGAGGTAACGCTTCACCTTGGGCAGCTGTCGGTAGAGCACCAGGCCCGCACCGACCAGTTCGCCGGTGCGGTCGTCGAACCAGCCCAGGTTCTCCGAACGCCATTCACTCTTCACATCCGCCCATGCCGGGACCTGGCAATGACTTGCCGACGGCAGGCTCTGGATATACGCCAGATGCTGCTCGCGACTGATGGTCCTCAGGGTCAGACTCATTCGGGGCGCTCCTCGGGCTGGTGTGTCCCCATGGGTACAGGGGCTCCGGCTCTCGCGCCGAAGCCTACTGTGCCCCGAGAGCGCCCCGTCTGGGCGTACGGAACCTTAGCCCCGGGCCTCTGTGCGGCGGGGGCGTCGGAGGGCGGCTACCAGAGCCCGCCGAAGAGTCCGCCATGGGCCATACCCAGGAAGAATCCGACCGCCGATGCGCCGAGGCCGAGGATCAGGCCGAAGCGCTCGCGGGTCGTCTCGGAGATGAACTGTCCCCACGCACCCGTGGCGATCCCCACCAGGCCGGCCCAGGAGCTGAGCAGGTGCAGGTTGTGGAACATCGCCGTGACGAAGGCGATCGCTCCCAGGACCAGGGTCACGCCGAGCAGCGTGTCCTGCATGGGATGGCCCTTGCCGTCCGTGGCGAAGAGGGAGCCAGCGGTGTTCGGTCGCAATGTCTGTGCCATGAGGCACCTCCTGCGTAAGGCGGCGCAGCGTAGCGCCATACACACCCGATGTGTACAGATTCTGCCCCTCTGCCGCCGGATTTCAACCGGAAGCACAGGTGCGGGTAGTGTGTACCGTCTGCACCGGTGTCTGCCCAGGCCATGGCAGGGACTCCCGATCGGTCTACTGATCGGGGAGCCCGATTGTCAGTGGCTGCCGATACCGTTGCGTACGCATCACGACCCTCCTGCCACGGAACGACCGTGGCCGCTGAGTCCAAAGGAGGTGGGTTCCACATGCGTCACTACGAAGTGATGGTCATCCTCGACCCCGATCTCGAGGAGCGCGCTGTCTCCCCGTTGATCGAGAACTTCCTCTCCGTCGTCCGTGAGGGCAACGGAAAGGTCGAGAAGGTCGACACCTGGGGCCGTCGTCGTCTCTCGTACGAGATCAAGAAGAAGCCCGAGGGCATCTACTCGGTCATCGACCTGCAGGCCGAGCCTGCGGTCGTCAAGGAGCTCGACCGCCAGATGAACCTGAACGAGTCGGTCCTCCGGACCAAGGTCCTCCGTCCCGAGACCCACTGAGCTTCCCAGCTCAGCGGTACTCGGGATCCGAGTAGCAGCAGCAAAAGCAGCCAGCAGCAAACCCGCCGAGAGGTTCCCCCATGGCAGGCGAGACCGTCATCACGGTCGTCGGCAATCTTGTCGACGACCCCGAGCTGCGCTTCACCCCGTCCGGTGCGGCGGTCGCGAAGTTCCGTGTCGCGTCCACTCCCCGCACCTTCGACCGTCAGACCAATGAGTGGAAGGACGGCGAAAGCCTCTTCCTCACCTGCTCGGTCTGGCGTCAGGCGGCGGAGAACGTCGCGGAGTCGCTTCAGCGAGGCATGCGCGTCGTCGTGCAGGGCCGGTTGAAGCAGCGGTCCTACGAGGACCGTGAGGGCATCAAGCGCACGGTCTACGAGCTGGACGTCGAGGAAGTGGGCGCCAGCTTGAAGAACGCCACGGCCAAGGTCACCAAGACCACCGGTCGAGGCGGCCAGGGCGGCGGATTCGGCGGCGGCGGTGGCGGCCAGCAGCAGGGCGGCGGCAACTGGGGCGGCGGCTCCGGTGGCGGCGGTCAGCAGCAGGGTGGCGGCGGTGCTCCCGCCGACGACCCCTGGGCGACCGGTGCGCCGGCCGGCGGCGGCCAGCAGCAGGGCGGCGGCGGTGGCTGGGGCGGAAGCTCCGGCGGTTCCTCCGGCGGCTCTGGCGGCGGCTACTCGGACGAGCCCCCCTTCTAGGCCTCAGGGCCAGAGGTGGGCCGTTCCCACACTTCTTGATCAAACAGGAGAGAACACATGGCGAAGCCGCCTGTGCGCAAGCCTAAGAAGAAGGTCTGCGCATTCTGCAAGGACAAGGTCACGTACGTGGACTACAAGGACACGAACATGCTGCGGAAGTTCATTTCCGACCGCGGCAAGATCCGTGCCCGCCGCGTGACCGGCAACTGCACGCAGCACCAGCGTGACGTCGCCACGGCCGTGAAGAACAGCCGTGAGATGGCGCTGCTGCCCTACACGTCCACCGCGCGATAAGGGAAGGGTGACCGACTAATGAAGATCATCCTCACCCACGAGGTCTCCGGCCTCGGCGCCGCCGGCGAGGTCGTAGACGTCAAGGACGGCTACGCCCGCAACTACCTGATCCCGCGGAACTTTGCGATCCGCTGGACCAAGGGTGGCGAGAAGGACGTCGAGCAGATCCGTCGTGCTCGCAAGATCCACGAGATCGCGACCATCGAGCAGGCCAACGAGGTCAAGGCCCAGCTCGAGGGCGTCAAGGTCCGTCTGGCCGTCCGCTCCGGCGACGCCGGTCGTCTCTTCGGTTCCGTCACCCCGGCTGACGTCGCTTCGGCGATCGCGGCCGCCGGCGGCCCGAAGATTGACAAGCGTCGTGTCGAGCTCGGCGCGCCGATCAAGACGCTGGGCGCCCACGCGACGTCCGTGCGTCTGCACCCCGAGGTTGCCGCTCAGGTCAACATCGAGGTCGTCTCCGCCTAAGCACTGCGCTTGGCAGAGCTGAAGCAAACGTTGGGCCGCACCCTCTGGGTGCGGCCCAACGTGTTTCTCAGACGTGCGGTCTTACGGTTCTCCCGTTTCACGGGAGCGCTGTTTCACGTGAAACAGCGCTCCGGGATCAGCGGGTGGCGCCGGTGACGATCCAGTGTCCGGACCGCGTGCGCAGCCACAGGGTCACCATGCGGACCGTCATCATCAGCGTCATAGCTCCCCAGACGGCGGTCAGCCCGCCGCCGAGGGTGGGGACGAGCAGTGCCACCGGAGCGAAGACCGCCAGTGTGGCCAGCATCGCCCAGGCCAGGTACGGGCCGTCGCCCGCGCCCATCAGCACGCCGTCGAGGACGTAGACGATGCCGCAGACCGGCTGAGAGATGGCCACCACCACGAGTGCGGGCAGGGCGGCGTCCTGGACGACTGAGTCGCTGGAGAAGAGCGGGATGAACAGCGGCCGGGCGAGGACGACAAGGACGCCGAGCAGGACCCCTGAGCCGATGCCCCACTGCACCATGCGGCGGCAGACGTCACGCGCACCCTGGGGATCGTTCGCGCCCAGATAGCGGCCGATGATCGCCTGGCCGGCGATGGCGATGGCGTCGAGCGCGAAGGCCAGCAGGCTCCACAGGGACAGAATGATCTGGTGGGCGGCCACATCGGCGTCGCCGAGGCGTGCGGCCACCGCGGTCGCGATCATCAGGATCGCCCGCAGCGAGAGCGTACGGACGAGGAGTGGCGCGCCTGCTTGTGCGCAGGCTCTGATGCCGGCCGCGTCGGGGCGCAGTGAAGCGCCGTGGCGTCTGGCTCCGCGTACGACGACGAAGAGGTACACGGCGGCCATGGCCCACTGGGCGATGACGGTGCCCCAGGCGGAGCCCGCGATGCCCAGACCGGCGCCGTAGACGAGGCCGACATTGAGGACGCCGTTGGCGACGAAGCCGCCGATCGCCACGTACAGCGGGGTCTTCGTGTCCTGAAGTCCACGCAGGACACCGGTGGAGGCGAGCACGATGAGCATGGCGGGGATGCCGAGCGAGGAGATGCGGAGATACGTGATCGCGTACGGGGCCGCGGTGTCCGATGTGCCGAAGAGATCCACGAGCGCGGGTGCGGTGGGCAGGACCACGGCGATGACGGCGGCCCCGAGCAGGGAGGCGAGCCAGATGCCGTCCATGCCCTGGCGGATGGCGGACTGGAGATCTCCGGCGCCCACCCGGCGGGCGACGGCGGCCGTGGTCGCGTAGGCGAGGAAGACGAAGACGCTCACGGCGGTGGTGAGGAGTGCCGAGGCGACGCCGAGACCGGCCAGTTGTGCGGTGCCGAGGTGGCCCACGATGGCACTGTCGGCCATCACGAAAAGAGGCTCGGCGACGAGTGCGCCGAAGGCGGGAACGGCGAGTGCGATGATCTCTCGGTCATGCTGTCGCCGAGCGGCCTTGGTCGCCGCGGGAGCCTGTGTCATGGACACCAATCTAATCTTCCACAGGTAAGAGATGCAACGCTCGAAAGACCCTTACTAGGTCTCGAGTGGGACACTCTTCGAAACGCCGTTTGGCACGATCTTGGTCCGACTGGGGAAGTTTTTCTTCTGCACAGCCGGTGGATGGGAAAGTGCCAGGTCAGAGGGTATTTGCGGAGAAGGCTGAGTGCTTGTTCACAGGCCTGTCCACCGAGCCGTGCACAGGTTTGGCGGGGTTCTCCACAGCAACGCGCCCGTCATCCACACCGCCTGTGGATAACCAGATTGGCTGACGGTGGCCACGGGCCTACCGTGGTGCGGCGCCCCCCTCGTGATCTGGCCTCGGAAAGCCTGTAAAACCGACGCGTCAGAACCGGAGTTGGGCCGCTCATTTGTCAGTGTCGTGCCGTAAGAAAGAAGGGCACGGCGAGGTCCGCTCGGCGGACGTGAGGGAGGTGGCCCGGTGAGTATTTCCGAGCCCTTGGACGACCCCTGGGCCGACAGCGGTCCCAGTGACCGTCTGCCAGCCTCCCGTCAGCGCCGCGACGGAGGCAGGGGCCGCGACGAGCAGCACGATCGCGGCCGTGAAGGCGGTGGCTGGGACGGCGGTGGCACCGCCTTCGAGCGCGTACCGCCGCAGGATCTCGATGCCGAGCAGTCCGTGCTCGGCGGCATGCTGCTCTCCAAGGACGCCATCGCCGACGTCGTCGAGGTGCTCAAGGGCCACGACTTCTACCGGCCCGCGCACGAGACGATCTACACGGCGATCCTCGACCTGTACGCCAAGGGCGAGCCGGCCGACCCGATCACCGCGGCGGCCGAGCTCACCAAGCGCGGCGAGATCACCAAGGTCGGCGGGGCCTCGTATCTGCACACGCTGGTGCAGACGGTGCCGACGGCGGCGAACGCCGAGTACTACGCGGAGATCGTCCACGAGCGGGCGGTCCTGCGTCGCCTCGTCGAGGCGGGTACGCGCATCACACAGATGGGATACGCGGCCGACGGCGACGTCGACGAGATCGTCAACAGCGCCCAGGCCGAGATCTACGCGGTCACCGAGCAGCGCACCAGCGAGGACTATCTGCCGCTCGGCGACATCATGGAGGGCGCGCTCGACGAGATCGAGGCGATCGGTTCACGCAGCGGCGAGATGACTGGTGTGCCGACGGGCTTCACCGACTTCGACTCGCTGACGAACGGCCTGCACCCCGGCCAGATGATCGTCATCGCCGCGCGTCCCGCCATGGGTAAGTCGACGCTGGCGCTCGACTTCGCGCGCGCCGCGTCCATCAAGCACAACCTGCCCAGCGTCATCTTCTCCCTGGAAATGGGGCGCAACGAGATCGCGATGCGTCTGCTGTCCGCGGAGGCGCGGGTGGCGCTGCACCACATGCGCTCCGGCACGATGACGGACGAGGACTGGACGCGGCTCGCGCGCCGGATGCCCGAGGTCTCCGCGGCTCCGCTCTACATCGACGACTCCCCGAACCTGTCGATGATGGAGATCCGCGCGAAGTGCCGCCGCCTCAAGCAGCGCGCGGACATCAAGATGGTGATCATCGACTATCTGCAGCTGATGCAGTCCGGTGGTTCCAAGCGTGCCGAGAGCCGCCAGCAGGAAGTCTCGGACATGTCGCGAAACCTGAAGCTGCTCGCCAAGGAGCTCGAAGTCCCGGTCATCGCGCTCTCGCAGCTGAACCGTGGCCCCGAGCAGCGCACGGACAAGAAGCCCCAGGTCTCCGACCTGCGTGAATCCGGCTCGATCGAGCAGGACGCGGACATGGTGATCCTGCTGCACCGCGAGGACGCGTACGAGAAGGAGTCACCGCGCGCGGGCGAGGCGGACATCATCGTGGGCAAGCACCGTAACGGCCCGACGGCGACGATCACGGTCGCCTTCCAGGGGCACTACTCGCGCTTCGTGGACATGGCGCAGACGTAGCAGGGGCATTGTAGGTTCCCGAATCGATTGTCCCTTTCTCCTCTTCGGTGTCCCTTGCCCGGCCCAAGGGACACCGAAGTGAGACGGACGCGCTGTCCTGCACCATCCGAGTCGACGGAACCTCACTCGGCCTCACCAGTGGCGGAGGAGTCTCGTCCCGCCACGCGAGCTTCTTCGGTCATGGGTTTGATCCAGCTGTGACCGTCGCCTGCCGGTTTCGGCTCACCGGGTGGCGTCGAACTCGCGTATCACTTCCGGCAGAGCCTTGATGACTGTCGTGTTGTGGTCAACGTCCCCTTCGTCACTGAGCTTGGGATCAACCCCGTTGGCGATCAACTGACGTCGGCAGTGCTGGGAGTTCGCGAAGGAGACGTCCTTGTCGCCCTTGGCATGGAAGAGGTGCACCGGGGCGTCGGGGCGCCAGTCACAGGTGGTGTCCAGGGCGTGCAGTTGTCGCCGCAGTTTTCCCGTGGGCTTGCGCACCTTGTCGAGGAACTCCGCGGTGAACAGTTCCTTTGAGGTCTTTGGCAGTGCGGCCGCGATCTCTTCCCCTGTGTGGTTGCCGTCGAAGAGTGTCTCCACCTTCTTGTCGTACGGGGCTCGGAATGCCTGGCTCGGTGTGCCGTACAAGCCGTACATCCGGTTCCACGCGGTCGCGAAATAGGCGAGGTAGAGCGGTGAGCGGTTGAGGTCGTCGTCTGCCGCGGCGGCCTCGAAGCCGCTCAGGTCGAACGGGCCGGCGATCGGGGCGAGGGCACCCACGCGGAAGGAGGGGTCGTGCCCCTGTTGCAGGGCCCGTCCGACCATCATCGTGGCGGGTCCGCCCTGAGAGAACCCGCTGATGAGTACGGATCGCGCGAGGGTATGGCCGTCCCGCCGGGCGAACTCCCGTGTCGCCCGCAACGCGTCCACCGACGCGGTGACGGTGGCCTTCGGGTGCCCGTACGGATGGGATCCGGGGCCCTTGCCCAGGCCGAGATAGTCGGGGGCGGACACGGCGCGGCCGGTCGACGCGAACAGCAACGCCGTGGCCCGGTCGGTCGACTTGTCGTTCACCGAGGCCACGTCACCTCGGTACACCTGGGTGCCGTGCAGCCAGGACACCGCCCGAAGCTTGCGTGGGCCGTTCTTGGGCACGGCCACCAGCTCGCTGGCAGTGGTGGGTTTTCCCTTGGTGTCGACGGTGCGGTAGATGATGCGGTGGGCTCGGACGCCGTAACGGACCTGTGCGGTCTCGATGCCGGCCTTCTTCAGGCGGGTCTCGACCTCCTGTGCGGTCAGGTCGGCCACGGAGGTCGCAGATATGACAGAACCGCGTTCCACGGGCCGCTGGTGCGCGGCCTGGGCAGTCTGCGATTCGGGGCCCTGGTGGTCGCCGCAACCTGTCGCCAGCAGCATGGTCGCGGAGCTCATCGCGACGATTGCGGCAGGAACAACTGAACGTCTACGAAACCGAGTTGAGATCATGCCTGGACTCTGCCGTCCCCACGGTGCTCGGCACAGTGAGGCCAGGACCCCGAAGGCTAGGGGGATACCCCCACCCCTGCAGTGCCGTCGGCGAGTTGCTGGACTCAACTCGACCTCAGCTGCTGCCCTCGGCCGGCGTGGAAAGGACTACAGAGCGGAAAGGACACGGAACCGAGACGACCGGTCAGGACATCGCGTGAGACGGTCCCGCTGCCGGGCAGGTGACCGGCATGCTGGGGGACATCGGAAACGAGAACCTACAGGCATCGCCAGGGTCGGGGGTGCGTCATGGACCGCCCCGGGGCGTCGGTACCTGGCCTCTCTTGGGATCGTGCCCCTGCGCGGCGGCCTGCCTGCGGGCTCGATAGGCCGAGGCTTTTACGCGATTTCCGCAACTCTCCATGCCGCACCAGGTGCGGCGCGCGCCTCGGGAGCGGTCCAGGTAGAGGCGCGTGCAGCCCGCACGTCCGCACTCCTTCAAGCATGTGTGCAGGTCGGCCAGCATGGCGATCCCGCTGCGCGCGACGTGGGCCTGCGCCGTGCGGAGATCGCCTGACAGACGCAATCCGTCGTCGCTGAGTTCGATCGTGGGGACCGGCCCGACAGCGGCCTCGTTGACGGTATCCAGGTCGGCCGAAGTGAATCGACGATTCCGCATGCGATCGAGCGCCAGTTGATAGATCGCCTCACGGAGTTCCAACGCCGCTGTGAAGGCCGCGGCGTCGACGGTCACCTGGTCGGGCAGCTCGTCGCATGCGCGGACCCACTCCTCTAGATCGGCTGGGGCCGTCAGCAGGTCGACAGGCTTGTCCCGACGGGACTCCACGGTGCCGACGAGGTCCAGAGCCGGGTTGCCACTCACGAATGCGAACTTCACGTCACCATCTTGACCGGTGACGTGAAATGGCGCAACGATCGTCACTGGCTGAACCGGTGACGCGGCGGTTCGGTGGCGTGAGGGACTGGCGACGTGGAGGACCTCGCGACGTGAGGGGCCTCGCGATGTGAGGGACCGGTGGCGCGTCCGACAACCATGATCAGGAGGCTGGATGCCCGAGGTACGCCACATCCAGGTCGTCGTTTTCGACGTCCTCGGAACGATGGTCGACGAACCAGGTGGACTGCGGGCGGCGATTCGTGACGCGGTACCCGTGTCCGACGACGCGTCCGACGACGCGTCCGACGACGCGTCGGTCGACCACCTGCTCACCGTCTGGCAGGAGCATGTTGCGTTCGAGCAGCAACGCATCGAAGAGGGAAGCCGGGCATACGCCAACACCGAGGTCATCGACCGCGAGGCGGCCCATCGTGTAGCGGACCGTATCGGGCTCACCGACCCGGCGGTCGTCGAGCGTCTGGCTACGGCGGGTCATCGCCTCTTGCCCTGGGACGACTCCCTTGCGGCACTCACGCGCCTCGCCGGGCGATTCCCGGTCCTTGCGCTTTCCCACGCCAGCCGCGCGGCCCTGCTCCGTCTCAACGCAAACGCTGGGCTGCGCTGGCATCAGGTCCTGTCCGCTGAGAATGCCCGGGCTTACAAGCCCGCGCCGGAGGTCTACCGCCTCGCGCTGGACGCGGCAGGATGCCGGGCAGAGCGTGTGCTGATGGTCGCCGCCCACGCCTGGGACCTTCGCGGAGCTCAGGCAGTGGGAATGCGCACTGCCCACGTTCAGCGACCGGGCGGAGATCCTCCGAGGTCCTCTGACACCTTCGATTGGCGGTGCGACAGCCTGGATGAGTTGGCCACCGTACTGACGGCGGAGTAGAAGCGCCGGGCTGGTCGTGGGTACGCGTTCCGCGTAGCGCGGTCGGCGGAATTCGCTCGACGCACGACTTCTTCACGGGTGGACTGGAGCCATGACATCACCCCGTGAAGAGCTCCTGCCCACTACCCGCCGAGCCCTGCTGCACCGCGTCGCCACCGCTCAGGCGGAGGGGCGGGCGCCCTCGCTCGTCGCCTCGGTGCTCAGGGACGGAGAGTTGGTGTGGACAGAAGGGCGCACCTGCGTCGACGGGCACGCCCCGGACGAGAACGTTCAGTACCGCATCGGCTCGATCACCAAGACCTTCACCGCCGTGCTGGTGATGCGGCTGCGCGACGAGGGCGTACTCGACCTCACCGACCCTCTGGAGAAGCACCTTCCGGGCACGGCCGCGGGAGACGTCACCATCGCGGAACTCCTCGCGCACACCAGTGGGCTGGCAGCGGAGACCCCCGGGGAGTGGTGGGAGCGTACGCCCGCGTCGCAGCGCCCCGAGCTCGGTGACGTACTCGGTGAGCAGCCCTTCAAGCACCCCACCGGTCGCCGCTTCCACTACTCCAACCCCGGCTATACGTTGCTGGGTTCGCTGATCGAGATGCTGCGGGGCGACTCGTGGGAAGCCGTGCTGCGCCGCGAAATCCTCGAGCCGCTCGGCTTGGACCGTACGAGTGCGCAGCCGAAGGCGCCGCACGCGGGTGGCTGGGCCGTCCATCCGTGGGCGGACGTGATGATGCCCGAACCAGCGGAGGACCTGGGCCTCATGGCTCCGGCCGGCCAGCTGTGGTCCACGACGTCGGATCTGGCGCGCTTCGCCGCCTTCCTCCTGGAGGGCGACGATCGGGTGCTGTCCGCGGATTCGGTACGGGAGATGAGGGCGCCTGCGTCGCCCGCGCAACCGGGGGACTGGAACGTGACGTACGGCCTGGGAACGCAGCTGATCCGTGGGGACGAGCGCACCCTGGTCGGGCACGGGGGCTCGCTGCCGGGCTTCATGGCCGGGCTGTGGGCGAGCGAGGAGGACGGCCTGGTCGCGGTCACGTTGACCAACTGCACCTCCGGGCCTGCCGTGACGGCGTTGGCCTTCGACCTCCTGAAGATCGTGGCCGAGGCCGAGCCGCGCATCCCCGAGGCGTGGCGGCCCCTGCCCGAGCTGGACGGTGCTCTGCTGGAGCTTGCGGGGCCCTGGTACTGGGGGACGAACACCTTCGTGCTGCGGCCGCAGGCCGGCGAGGCGGTCGAGTTGTCGCCTCTTGCTGGTGGTGGCCGCGGGTCGCGGTTCCGGCCGAACGGTGACGGTACGTGGACCGGGCTCGACGGCTACTTCGCCGGTGAGGTTCTGCGGGCGGTGCGGCGGCCCGATGGGGCGGTGAGCCATCTCGACCTGGGGTCGTTCTTCTTCACCCGGGAGCCGTACGACGCGGGCACTCCCGTGCCGGGCGGAGTGGACCCGGAGGGGTGGCGCGGGCTTTCCCTCTGAGTGTCCTTAAGGACCTGGTGGGGGGGGGGGGGGGGGGGGGGGGGAGAGAAAGAAAGAAAAAAAAGAGAAAGGAGAAGGGGGGGGGGGGGAAAGCGGGGAGTGTGGTTTGTTTTTCCTCCCCCCCCCCCCCCCCCCCCCCCCCCCTTCCCTCCCCCCCCCCCCCCCCCCCCCCCCCCCCCCCCCACCGGTACGAGGTGTGAGGTGCGAGGGATGAGACGCGTAGTGCGAGGTACGACACGTCGACTGCAGCTTCAGAGCTGCAGCTTGAAGCCCACATGCGATGCCGTGAACCCGAGCCGTTCATAGAAGCGGTGGGCATCGGTGCGGGAGGCGTCGGAAGTCAGCTGCACCAACTGGCAGTTCCGGCGCCGGGATTCATCGACGGCCCACTCGATGAAGCGGGTGCCGAGGCCGCTGCCGCGTTCGTCGGCGTGGACGCGTACGCCCTCGATGATCGACCGGATCGCCCCCTTCCGGGACAGGCCCGGAACGATCGTGAGCTGGAGCGTGCCTACGACGCGTCCCTCGCGCACGGCGACGACCACGTGCTGGTTCGGGTCGTCGGCCAGCCGCTCGTACGCGGTGAGGTACGGGGCGAGGTCGTCCGGCGACTCGCGCGTGCTGCCCAGGGGGTCGTCGGCGAGCATCTCCACGATGGCGGGGATGTCATCGGCGATCGCCGGGCGTATCTCAAGATCTCCCATGAGGGCAGCCTATGCAGCCACCCCCTTCCGGGGCAGGGCTCTGCGCCCACAGCAGCCCTACGCCGGTACGCGCACCGCTTCCACGGCCCTGACCAGCGGTGTCAGCTCCGGGTTCAGCGCCGCTTCGTCGAGCGCCTCGCGCAGTGCGGCGTCATTGGTGGGGCGTGCCTCGGAGAGGAGCGTGGCGCCCGACTCGCTGACGTCCGTGTAGATGCCACGGCGATCGGTGGGGCACAGGTAGCGGGAGAGCAGCCCGCGGTCCTCGAGCCGGGTGACCAGGCGCGTGGTGGCGCTCTGGCTGAGGACGACGGCGTCGGCGACCTGCTTCATCTGCAGATGGCCGCCCTCCCCGTCGTGCTGGCGGCTGAGGACATCGAGCAGGGAGTACTCGCGCACGCTCAGGTCGTGCTGGGCCTGTAGAGCGCGCTCGATGTGGGTCTCGATCTTCCCGTGGAGCAGGGAGAGCGCGCACCAGCCCTGCGCAAGGGCGGTCAGTGCGGGGTCCGTCGCTGTCATGGCTCTTGTTCCTCCGTCCCGGAGCGGCTGAGAACCAGGATAGTCCACCGATGCAATATCAGGCGGTTGCAAGTAACCAGCGTCTGCAACTATTGTGGACGCAAGCTAAGCGCACCTGCAATCGTCTGGAAGGTAGAACCATGCCTCTCGCGCTACTGGCCCTCGCGATCGGGGCCTTCGGGATCGGGACCACAGAGTTCGTGATCATGGGACTGCTCCCTGAGGTCGCGGGTGACTTCGGCGTCTCCATCCCGACGGCCGGTCTCCTCGTGACCGGCTACGCACTCGGCGTCGTCCTCGGCGCTCCCTTGATGACGGCCCTCGGCACCCGCATCTCGCGCAAGCGAATGCTGATGCTGCTCATGGGCCTGTTCATCGCGGGCAACCTGCTCTCCGCAGTGGCCCCCGTCTTCGGCGTCATGCTGGCGGGCCGAGTCGTCGCCTCACTCGCCCACGGTGCCTTCTTCGGCATCGGATCGGTCGTCGCGGCCGAGCTGGTCGCACCGGAGAAGAAGGCCGGAGCCATCGCCATGATGTTCACGGGCCTGACCGTGGCCAACGTGGTCGGCGTGCCCCTCGGCACGCTCGTCGGGCAGACCCTCGGCTGGCGCGTCACCTTCGCCATCGTCGCGGGGCTCGGCGTCATCGGCCTGGCCGGTATCGCCAAGCTCGTGCCGGACCTGCCCAAGCCCGAGGGCGTACGGCTGCGCCATGAGCTGGCCGCGTTCCGCAACGTGCAGGTGCTGCTGGCCATGGCGATGACGATCCTCGGCTTCGGCGGTGTCTTCGCGGCCGTCACCTACCTCGCGCCGATGATGACGGACGTCGCCGGCTACGCGGACTCCTCCGTGACATGGCTTCTCGTCCTCTTCGGCCTCGGCATGGTCGCGGGCAACCTGATCGGCGGAAAGTTCGCCGACCGCGCCCTGATGCCGCTGCTCTACATCTCGCTGAGCGCGCTGGCCGTCGTGCTCGCCCTCTTCACCCTCACCGCGCACAACAAGATCGCGGCAGCCGTGACCATCGCGCTGATCGGTGCCCTGGGCTTCGCCACCGTGCCTCCGCTGCAGAAGCGGGTGCTCGACCAGGCTTCCGGCGCGCCCACGCTCGCCTCGGCCATGAACATCGGCGCCTTCAACCTCGGCAACGCGCTTTCGGCCTGGCTCGGCGGCCTCGTGATCTCCGCGGGCCTCGGCTACACCGCCCCGAACTGGGTGGGCGCGGTACTGGCGGGCTCCGCGCTCGTCCTGGCCGTCGTATCGGCCACGTTGGAGCGCCGCTCGGCCGCTCCCAGTCTGGTCGTCGCCGGTACGGCCCCCGTCGAGCAGGCGACGCCCGTCCACCACTGACCTCGCCCCCTACGAACCACCGACACGAGCACTACCGCACAAGGAGACCCCCATGAGCACCACCACCCCCGCCGTCGCCCCGCTGACCACGCAGGACGCAGAGGTACTCGTCACCGCGGCCGTCCGCGCGGCCGAGGCGGCCGATGTCACGGTCAGTGTCACCGTCCTGGACGCGGGCGGCCACCTGCTGGCCTTCCGGCGCGACGACCGGGCCGTACTGATCTCCGGCGAGACCAGCACCCGCAAGGCGTACACGGCGCTCCAGCTCAACGCCCCGACCGCCGATCTCGTCGACCTGGTCAAGCCCGACGGCCCCTTCCACACCCTGCCCACCGCCCTCGACCGTCCGCTGCTCTTCATCGCAGGCGGCGTCCCGGTCCACCGTGACGGGCGTCTGATCGGCGCCATCGGTGTCGGCGGCGGGGCGCCCGAGCAGGACCACGGCTTCGCCACGGCGGCCGTGGAGGCCCTCGCGTAGTACGCCATCGCGCAAGGGGCAGTACGCCACCGCGCGAAGGGCAGTACGCCACCACGCGAGGAGCAGTAGGCCACCGCGCGAGGGCATGACGAAGGCCCGCCCTCAAGCGCCCGGAAGTATCCGGCACTTGAGGGCGGGCCTCTGTGTGCGGTCAGCCGGCCGCGACCGTCAGCGGTGCGAAACGGCGGGTCCAGTCGCCGGGGAGCTCGGGGACGCCGTACGTCATCACGGTGTTGAAGGCGATGGGCGCGAGGCCGCGCTCCTTCACCCAGGCCAGCAGCTCCTCATGGCGTACGTCGATGTCGGTGCGCAGCGGCCGGTCCGAGCCCGCGGCGAGCGAGGCGATCAAGGCCTGTGCCGTCTGCGTGTCCCGGGCGATCAGCGGGCCGATGACATGGGTCTCCATGTTCGGCCAGGCACCCGCGTAGCCGGTGATCGTGCCGTCGGCCTCCGCGACCCTCAGCTGGTCGACGAAGGCGGGAAGCCGGGTGAGTACGTGCGTGCGGTCGAGGCCGAAGACCTCGGTGTCGAGACGGACGATGGCAGGCAGGTCCTCCGCGGTCGCAGGACGGGTGGTGACATCCGGCAGTGGGCCGCCGGGGGTGAACGTGCCGTAGACCATCTCGGCGCTACCGGTGGTCTTGAATCCGAGCTGTTCGTACAGAGGGCGGCCGTTGGGCGTCGCGTGGAGGGTGACCGGGGTGGTGCCCGCGCTCTCGACGACGTACCGCGTCAGTCGGCGCCCGAGACCTTTGCGGGCGTGCCGCTCGGCGACGAGAACCATGCCGATCGCTCCGAGGCCGGGGCGCTCCTGGGGTCCGTATTGGGTCACTACACAGGCGGCGATGAGGCCGTCGCCGTCCGGGTCGTCGATGCCGTAGCCCGTACCAGCCGAGAGCAGTAGCCCCCATTTGTGTTCCTCGCGTGGCCAGCCACGATCCTGCGACAGGTCGGCGCAGGCGGTGAGGTCACGGAGGGTCAGCCGGCGGATGGGCAGTGCGGAGAGGGAAGGTGTCGACACTCGGGTCAGGCTGTCTGACGCATGTCCTTGGCGTCCACCGGTTTGTGGGCAGAAGCACGTGGGTTTCGGCCACGCGGCTTCCGGCCACGGCGGGTCAGGCCCCAGGGCTTGAGTACGGAGATGACCGTCATGAAGAGATAGGCGCTCAGGGAGACGACGGGGCCGGCGATCAGGCCGGTCGGGTTCGCCACTGAATGCCCCGCGGACACGGTGGCGACTGTGTCGTTGATGCCTGGACGCAGTGCGAGGGCCGACGCGGCGGTGGTGGCCAGGGTCAGCCAGAACTTCGTGTAGATCCAGCGGTGCTTGGCGAGCCCCCAAGGAGTTCCGAGGGACAGCAGCAGACCGCTCAGCAGGGTGAGCAGGGCGAGCGGGAGCACCAGCCAGTCCGCGAAGAGCTTCATGGATCGGGCGGCGGCTTCGGTGGTCGAGGCGGAGTCCGTGGTGTTGGCCGCGAGGGCGAGCGCGAGCAGGCCGAGCGCGAGCCCGAGCCAGCCTGCGGCGGCGGTGACATGGACGACGAGGGTGGCCCGGCGAGCGGGGCGGCTTAGTTTCACGTGAAACACGGTGCCGGGAGCGGCGGCCGAAGGCGTCTGACAGCGGGAGTAGCCGTGGGTACTAGCCTCGGCGTACATGGCACGCCTTCACTTCTTCGATCTGGACGGAACGCTGCTGCACGGCACGGCAGCCCCCGTGGAGATCTCGCGACAGCTCGGCCTCGAAGCGGAGATCACGGAGCTGGAACGAGACTTCGTGGCGGGGCGGATCGACTCGCCCCAGTACGCGGTGCGTGTGCACGCGCTGTGGGCGGACCTCACGGACGCACAGGTCACAGCAGCTTTCGAGGGGGCTCCGTGGCTGATGGGGATCCGGGAGACCTGGGCCGAGATCCGGGAGAGCGGGGACTACTGCGCGGTGATCTCGCTGTCGCCGTCGTTCTTCGTGGAGCGGCTGCTCGGCTGGGGCGCGCATGCCGCGCACGGGTCGCGTTTCCCCTCCGTGCCGTTCACCGAGCCGGTGAACCCGACGGGCATCCTCAACGCCGCGGCCAAGGTGAAGATCGCGCAACGGATCTGTGAAGAGTTCGGGGTGAGGTGGTCCGATTGTGTCGCTTATGGCGACTCGCTCTCGGACCTGGATCTGTTCGGGGCCGTGCCTGTTTCGGTCGCCGTCAATGCGGATCAGCGGCTGGTTGGGCTCGCTACCCACTCTTATGTCGGGCGGGATCTGCGGAAGGCGTATGAATTGGTGCGCTGCACCGGGGAATTGGGTCAATTGGCAGGCGTCGACCGCTGAATTCCTGGTGAAGCACGGCAGGACTTGTGCGCCGGACGGCTGCCGGTATGGTCGAGTCCGGTTTGGGCCGGGTGCATCTCAGCGCACCCCTGGGGGCGTGGGCGGAGGTCAACGCACCCTAACGGGGCGAGGAGATCGAAGACCTGAACTTTCCGTTATGCGACCGGCGTGACGGTGGGGGATGGGACGCTGCGGGGAGATGACTGCGGGCAATGTCACATTTTCCACCTACTTGTCCGTAGGGTCCGGTAATTCGAGGTTCAATGTGGCCACATTGGCTGCCGAGGCAGAGCGGGGAAAGCAAGCGGCTTCCTTCAGGGAAGTGCACGGACCGACTGAGAGATGTTCGAGGCGAGGCACAGCATGGACGCTCCGACCACCACGTCGGCGGGTAACGGCACTTCCGGCGACAGCGGCGGTGGAGGCGGCTGGTTCACTCCACGCAAGGCGCCGAAGCCGTCGGAGGGCGGCGAGGCGGCACGGCCCGAAGGCGGGGAGCCCGAGACGGCCGAGGGGCGCCGGGTGTCCGCCATACGTCCACTGGGCAGGTCCGGCGCAGCCGCACCCACGTCCGCTAAGGAACACCCCGCGCCGGAACCCGATGACACGGCCGAGGAGCGAATACCGGCCGCCCGGGGGGCAGCAGAACCCGCGCCCGCTCCGAACGCGGCGCAGCGCGCCACCCAGGCCTCCGCATCACGTCCCGAGCCGCGCTCCGAGCGCGTACCGGAACCACGGCAGCAGTTCGCTCAGGGGCATCCGGCCCCGCAGAGGCAGCCCGAACCGCAGACGCAGGAACAGACGCAGGAACAGTCGCGGCCCGAGCCGAAGTTCTCCCCCAACGGCTCCCCCGACGCGGTCCGCGTCCAGCGCACGATGGCTGAAATAGGCCCTGTCTCCGACAAGGTCACCTCGTACTTCTACGCGCTGCTCTTCACGCGGCACCCCGATCTGCGCCCCCTGTTCCCCGCCGCGATGGACACCCAGCGTGACCGGCTGCTCAAGGCGCTGCTGACCGCGGCCGAACACATCGACCACGCCGACGTCCTCACCGCGTATCTGAAGAACCTCGGCCGCGGACACCGCAAGTACGGCACCCGGCCCGAGCACTATCCGGCCGTCGGTGAGTGCCTGATCGGCTCGCTCAGCCGGTACGCGAGCGCGGTCTGGGACGAGGAGACCGAGGCCGCCTGGGTGCGGACGTACACGACGATCTCCCAGATCATGATCGACGCGGCCGCCGCGGATGAACTGCGTGCTCCCGCCTGGTGGTTGGCCGAGGTCGTCTCGCACGACCTCAGGACGCCTGACATCGCTGTCGTCACGGTCCGCCCCGACCAGCCGTATCCCTTCCTGGCAGGCCAGTACACGAGCCTGGAGACGCCCTGGTGGCCGCGGATCTGGCGGCACTACTCGTTCGCGTCGGCCCCGCGCTCCGACGGTCTGCTGTCATTCCATGTGAAGGCCGTCCCGGCGGGCTGGGTCTCCAACGCCCTGGTGCACCACGCGCGGCCGGGAGACGTCCTGCGCCTCGGCGCGCCCGCCGGTTCGATGACCGTCGACCACACCACCGACAGCGGCTTGCTCTGCCTGGGCGGCGGCACCGGGATCGCCCCCATCAAGGCGCTTGTCGAGGACGTCGCCGAGCACGGCGAACGGCGCCCGGTCGAGGTCTTCTACGGAGCCCGCACCGACCACGACCTGTACGACATCGACACCATGTTGCGCCTCCAGCAGACCCACCCGTGGCTCTCGGTCCGCCCGGTCGTCGACGATCACGCCCAATTCCCGCACGCCGTGCGTGAGTACGGCCCCTGGAACGAGTACGACGCCTACCTCTCGGGCCCGCCCGGCATGATCCGCAGCGGCGTGGACGCACTGCGGGACGTCGGCATCCCGGTCGGCCGGATCCGTCACGACTCCGTGGAAGAACTGGTGACGGCGTCCGACTGAGGCCCAGCCCAGGAGCGCAGGTCAGCCCCAGGAGAGCAGGCCAGCCCAGGAGCGCAGGTCAGCCCAGATCAGGGGCATGCATGGCGCGAACGCCCTCGATGTTGCCGTCCAGATAGTGCCGCAGCGACAGCGGTACGAGATGGACCGTGGCGATTCCGACCCGGGTGAAGGGAACGTGGACGATCTCGTACTCGCCGCAGGGCTCCTCCACCTCGGGGCCGTGTCGCAGTGAGAGGTCCATGGACTCCAGGCGGCAGACGAAGAAGTGCTGCACTTTGACGCCGGTCGCACTGGCGTCCTCGCCGATGTGCTCGACGGTGTCCACGAAGCACGGCACCACATCGGAGATCTTGGCGCCGAGTTCCTCGTGCAGCTCTCTATGGAGCGCTTCGACGACGGTCGTGTCCTCCGGCTCCACGCCGCCACCGGGGGTGAGCCAGTAGGGATCGACGCCGGGTTTGGTTCGCTTGATCAGGACCAGGTCGTCGCCGTCGAGCAGGACGGCGCGTGCGGTGCGCTTGACCACGGGTCGGACGGTCATGGGAGGAATGTGGCCCGGACTGTTCCACGTGAAACATCGCGAACCAGCCGGAGTCCTGCTCAAGCCCAGTCGACGGCAGCGCGCAGCAGCCACTCGTGCGCCCGCGCTATATGCGGCATCGCGAGTGTGCCGGTGCGCACGGCCAGGAAATACGTGCGCAGCGGGGGCACTGCCGGGTCCAGCAGGGCCACGACCTCGCCACTCTTCAGGGCGGGCGCACACAGATAACGCGGCAGCACGGCGAGCCCAGCCTCGGCGGAGACGCAGGCGAGTACCGCCCGCAGGTCAGGCACAATGACGGCGCCCGATGCCGCCGGACGGGTGTCGAAGACGGCGGCCCAGTAGCGGGCGACCAGCGGCAGCGACTCATGCACTTCCACCACCGGCAGGTTCTCCAGCGCGGCCGCGCCCTTGCGGCGCAGCCTGCCGAGGCCGATGTGGTCGGCCCAGCGAGGCCCTGCGACCAGGACGTGCTCCTCGTCGCAGAGAGGCGTCGCGGTGAGCAGAGTGCCGCGCGGTCGGACGGTGGTGATGGCCAGGTCGTGGTGCCCTGCGGAGAGCCCTTCGAGGACCTCCTCCGCGTTGCCGAACGAGGCACGCAGCGCGAAGCCCTGTCCGTCCTGCCCGGTCAGCGTGGTGAGAGCGGGTAACGCGCGGGCCGCGGTGAACTCCGGAGGTCCCGCGAGGTGGAGGGTGCGTACCGAGGAGTCCTCTTCGAGTCCGGTCTCGGCGATCTCCACGAGGGCGTCGAGATGCGGCGCGGCCTTGTGGGCGAGCTCGTCCCCGATGGTCGTGGGGGTCACACCGCGCGCCTGACGCAGGAACAGGGGGCGCCCCAGCTGCCGCTCGAGGGTGCGTATCTGCGAGGTCACGGCGGGCTGCGACAGGCCGAGCAGGGCAGCCGCGCGAGTGAAGGAGCCGGCCCGGTGCACGGTCACGAACGTGCGCAGCAGAGCCAGGTCCACGGCGGTGTCCTCCACTCCCGGCCCTTGGGCCGCGCCCAACTATAAATATGTCGATAGGCCTCTGTCGCTACTGTGATTGGACACTGACACAGAGTCAACTAGCCTTGTGCGCGCGGTTCTTCGCGCGCAGAACCGGGACGGTCCGAGCCACGAGGGGGGAGGCTCGGACCGTTCGTTGTACGTAGGTCCGCTACTAGCGGGTACTAGCCGGAAGCGGTCCGCACGCCCTCAGGGCTGTCGGTCCGCCGACTCGTCCAGCGCGCGCAGCACGTCCGCGACCAGGTCTTCGGTGTCCTCGGACCCGGCGGAGAGGCGGATGAAGCCCTCCGCGACGGCGTCACCGCCCCAGCGGCCACGCCGCTCGGCGGTGGAACGCACGCCGCCGAAACTCGTCGCGTCGTCCACCAGGCGCAGCGCGTCGAGGAAGCGGTCGCCGCGCGCGCGTGAGGGCAGCGTGAAGGAGACGACACACCCGAAGCGCCGCATCTGCTGCGAGGCGATCTTGTACGAGGGGTCGTCCGGAAGGCCGGGATAGCGGAGGCCGGTCACCTCACCGCGGTCGCCCAGCGCCTGGGCCACGGCCAGGGCGTTGGCGTTCTGGCGCTCGGCGCGCAGCTGGAGCGTGGCGAGCGAGCGGTGCGCAAGCCAGGCCTCCATCGGCCCCGGGATGGCTCCGACGATCTTGCGCCAGCGCCGCACGGACGCCGTCAGCTCCGCGTCGCGGCAGGCGACGTACCCAAGGAGGATGTCGCCGTGGCCGGTGAGCATCTTGGTGCCGCTGGCCACGGAGAAGTCCGCGCCGAGTTCGAGGGGGCGCTGGCCGAGCGGTGTGGCCAGGGTGTTGTCGACCGCGACCAGGGCTCCACGCGCGTGTGCCGCGTCGGCGAGGCGCCGTACGTCGCACACGTCGAGGCCCGGGTTCGACGGCGTCTCGATCCACAGCAGCTTGGCGCCGTCCAGGACGTCGAGCTGGGCGTCGCCGCCGGTCGGGGCGGTGCGCACCTCGATGCCGTACGCGGTGAGCTGCTCCCTGACCAGGGGCAGCGCCTGATAGCCGTCGTTCGGCAGGACCACCGCGTCACCGGCGCGCAGCTGCGAGAAGAGCACCGCCGAGATGGCAGCCATCCCGGAGGCGAAGACCAGGGTCTCGACAGCTGTCCCTGGCGCATCTGTACCGGGGGTCTCGCCACTCCCCTCGCCCGAACCCTCAGCCGGACTCTCCCCCGGTGCCTCGAGCTCGCCGATGGCCTGTTCGAGAAGAGTCCAGGTCGGGTTGTCGTCCCGTCCGTAGGTGTACGGCCCGGTGGGATCGCCCGGCAGGTGGAAGTGCGCGGCGAACACCGGGCCGGGAAGGGTCGGCTCGTGTTTCACGGGTTCGGGGAGGCCGGCCCGCACCGCTCTGGTGCCGTCGCCGAGCCCGGTGCCTGTTCCCGCTCCGGTACTTGCGGCCATCGCTGCGGAGTCCGTCATGCCGCCCGCCCTTCCCTTGCTTCTCGTACTGCGTCGAGCAGACCGTCGCTCGCCGCCTCCACCATTCTCAGGCACATCTCGAACCCGTCGTCGTCCCCGTAGTAAGGGTCGGGGACGTCCAGGTCGCCCAGGCCCACGGCCACGGGGTCGTACGAGCGCAGCAGCCGCACCTTGTCCGCGTCGGCGGGCGTGGGCGCGAGGCGTCGCAGGGTCCGCAGATGGCCGGAGTCCAGGGCGATCACCAGGTCGAGCCGTGAGAACCAGGAGACCTGGAAACGGCGCGCGATGTGACTGCTCTCATAGCCGGCCGCTGTCAGGACGGAGACGGTGCGCGGATCGGCTCCGTCCCCCTCGTGCCAGCCGTCGGTGCCCGCGCTGTCCACCCGGACGAGCCCGCCGAGTCCGTCCTCGTCGACGCGGGCGCGGAAGACGGACTCGGCCATGGGGGACCGGCAGATGTTGCCGGTGCAGACGAAGCACACGGAGAAGGTCATGGGGCGGGCTCAGTCGTTGTCGTCGGGCAGGACGACGTTCATCGCCCAGGACACGATCGAGATGATCAGGCCGCCCAGGACGGCGGTCCAGAACCCCTCGACGTGGAAACTCACGTCGAACTTGTCGGCCAGCCACGAGGTGAGCAGCAGCATCAGGGCATTGACCACGAGCGTGATCAGGCCCAGGGTCAGGATGAACAACGGGAAGGTAAGGACCTTCACGATCGGCTTGACCAGGAAGTTCACCAGGCCGAAGAGCAGCGCGACGACGATCAGCGTGAGCGTCTTCTTGCCCGTGCTGTCGCCGGTCAGGGTGATCTTGTCGAGGAGCCACACGGCGACGGCCAGGGCCGCCGCGTTGGCGATCGTCTTGACTACGAAATTCTTCATGGTCTGATCGTTGCAGACGGACGGCCAGAGCGGCCGGTTCGCTAGTTGGGGCAAGGGGCGTACGAGGACGATGAAGGCATTCCGGCTTGATGAACTGGAGACGGAGCGGGCCGCGAACGACGGTGCGTATCTGCAGTTTCTGCGCGAGCGGAACATGTCGGTCGGGCTGTACGCGCTCGATGCAGGGGAGTCCGATCCGCAGCAGCCTCACCAGCAGGACGAGGTGTACATGATCGTCAGCGGTCGGGCGTCGATCACGGTCGGCATGGAGACCACCCAGGTCGCGCGCGGCAGTGTGGTGTACGTGCCGGCCGGGGTCGCCCACAAGTTCCACCACATCAGCGAGGACCTGCGGGTGCTTGTCGTCTTCTCGCCGCCAGAAGGCTGATGTCCCCCGCTGGAAGGCTGCTCCTCCCCGCCCTGTGGGCCGACCGATCCTCTACGCCGGAAGTTTGACTTCTCCGGGCTGCGACCTCGGGATTCCCTAGGGGGAGGATCAGGGGAGGGCAAGGGATGCGAGGCCCCCGTTGGGCCCTTCGCCGCCCTAGCATCGAATGCAAGAAGTACGACAGATGCAGAGAGAGGTAAGGACGATGGCAGCGCAGGAGATCTTCTCGGGATTGCCGTGGTGGGTGAAGTGGATCGCGGTTCCGGTCATCGCCCTGGTCGTGTTCGGCGGTCTGATAGCGACCGTTGTGGGATTCGTGGTCGGGCTGTTGTTCAAGGCACTGCTTTTCGTGGCCCTGGTGGGTGGACTCATTTACGTCGTACGGAAGTTCATATCCGGCTCGGCCTCTTCGCGTTGGTGACTTCTGGCAACAGTTCGCTCGGGTGGGGGAAGTTTCCTGGTGCGGTGCCTTAGGCCGGTGGCCACCGGTTAGAGTCCGAAAACCGACGCGGGGCGAGCCTCGCGCACGGGCGCACTGCGCTCCCACCCGTGTATCCCCGGCACGGGCGGAACCCCCAAGCGCTTCGGGAGTGAACCTTGGCCACGGTTGACACCACACCCGCCGACGTCTCGTCCAGCGACCCTCCGCACGAGGCATCACCGACCGTCACGGCATCAACTGCCACCGCGCCCACTCTCATTGGCTCGGTGCAGCGGGCGATGCGGCTGCTGGAAGCGGCCTCCGCGCATCAGGAGGGGGCGCCGGCGAAGCAGTTGGCCCGGGAGGCCGGGCTCGCGCTGCCCACGGCCTATCACCTGCTGCGCACGCTGACGCACGAGGGATATCTGTCCCGGGACAAGGGCGTGTTCGTGCTCGGCGAGGCGGCCGAGCGGCTGAGTGCGAGCGGGGCGCAGCAGAATCGTCGCGGCATGATCGGTGAGGCCCTGGAGCACTGGCGCGACGCCATCGGCGTACCGGTGTATTTCGCCTTGTACCGCGAGGGGGAGATCGAGGTCGTGGCCGTCGCGGACACGCCCGGGAATCCCGCTGTGGAGGAGTGGGCGGACTTTCGTGAGACGGGACACGCCCATGCGATCGGGCAGTGTCTGCTCGCCCAACTCGACGACGAACAGCGGCAGGACCACATCTCCCGATATCCGGTGCGGTCGATCACTCGGTACTCGGTCCGTGACGACCGGAGTTTCCTGCGCCGACTGGACGGAATGGGCCGGATGAAGCCGGTGATCGAGCGGCAGGAGTACGCGCTGGGAACGGTCTGCGCCGCGATTCCGATCACTGCGGGTAACACTGCGGCGACGATGGCGATTTCCGTTCCGGCCTATCAAGCGGATCGGCTGCTGCCTGCGGCTGAGCGGTTGCAGCACGAGATCGGCAGGCTGCTGGGGACACTTGCTTTCTCTATCAGCATCTGAAAACTCACTCCTTGTGATCTGATGTGTACGTTAAGCAAGATGCCATGAGTGTCAGGGAGTTGGTTCCTGGCCAGTCGAGCTTTAGCGACGGGGTAGGCGGGCGATGCGAGAGTCGGTCCAGGCAGAGGTCATGATGAGCTTCCTCGTTTCCGAGGAGCTGTCGTTTCGCATCCCGGTGGAGCTGCGTTACGAGACCGGCGATCCCTACGCCGTCCGGCTGACCTTCCACCTCCCCGGCGACGCTCCCGTCACCTGGGCCTTCGGGCGTGAGTTGCTGGTCGACGGGGTGGGTGAGGCGTGCGGCGAAGGTGATGTGCACATCGAGCCCACCGATCCCGAGCTGCTCGACGAGGTGCTCATCAGGCTTCAGGTCGGTGCGGACCAGGCGCTGTTCCGGGTGGGCATCCCGCCGCTGCTCGCCTTCCTGGACCGTACGGACAAGCTGGTGCCGCTGGGGCAGGAGCGGGCACTCGCCGACTTCGAGACCCACCTGGACGAAGCGCTGGACCGGATCCTCGCCGAGGAGCAGAGCGCGGGTTGATCTCGTGAACCGATGAGCGAATCCGCACGGCATTTTGGTGCATTTCATGGCATCGGCGGTGCAGCGTAACGGTAGTGCGGCGTATCGGCGGCGCAGGATGTCGGCGGCTCAAGGCATCGGCGGCTCAGGCCTTGCGGCGTCGGCCCCTTCCGCCGCGCGTCTGCTTGGCGGCCGGGGTGGCACCGCTTCCCGGTCGGCCCGCGGTGCCCGGGTGCGCCGCGCTCCCCGTCCCGCCCGCGGGGGTCGACCGGTCGGCCGAGACCACCAGGGCCGCGAGCGCGGTCGTCACCGGCACCGAGGCGACCAGGCCGATCGAACCGACCAGGGTGCGCACGATCTCCTCGGCCACCAGTTCGCTGTTGGCCACCGTGCCCACGCTGCTCTGCGCGATCGAGAAGAGCAGCAGCAGAGGCAGTGCGGCGCCCGCGTAGGCCAGGACCAGGGTGTTGACGACTGAGGCGATGTGATCGCGGCCGATGCGGATGGCCGCGCCGTACAGACCGCGCCAGCCCATCGTGGGGTTGGCCTGGTGCAGTTCCCAGACCGCGGACGTCTGCGTCACCGTCACGTCGTCGAGCACGCCGAGCGAGCCGATGATGACGCCGGCGAGGAGCAGACCGCTCATGTCGATGGACGGGTACAGGCCATGGATCAGGCCGGTGTTGTCGTCCGTGTTGCCGCTCAGCGACGCCCAGCCGATGAAGAGCGAACCGAGGAGCCCGATGAGGAGCAGAGAGATCAGCGTGCCGAGGACCGCCACCGACGTACGCGCCGTGAGGCCGTGGCACAGATAGAGCGCGATCAGCATGATGGCGCTGGCCCCGATCACCGCCACGACCAGCGGATTCGAGCCCTGCAGGATCGCGGGCAGGATGAAGAACGTCAGGACCAGGAAGCTCAACGCCAGGGCGATGAGGGCCATGAGGCCGCGCAGCCGTCCCACCACGACGACGGCGAGCGCGAAGATCCCGGCGAGCAGCGCCATGGGGAACTTCCGGTTCACATCGGTGACCGAGTACTGCAACTCCTCGGGGGCCGTGGGCTCATAGGCGACCACCACCTTCTGGCCCTGGCGCAACTGCCGTGGTGAGTCCGGCTGGACGATCTCGGTGAAGGTGCGGCCCTTGTCCTTGCCGCTGGTCACCTCGATCGTCGCCTTCTTGCAGACGCCCTTCGCGCGGGACTCCGCGGACTGCCCCTCGGCGGTGGAGGTGTCGCCGTTGGGCGGGGTCTGCGAGGCGTTCACGTCCTTGCAGGGGAGCTCCTGAAGCTTCGCGACCTCGCCCGACTGGGTCTGGCGGTCGAAGCCGACTCCGGTGCGCTCATGGGACGGCGCGCCACCGGGCCAGAACACCGCGAGCCCCACGACGACCGCCGTGGCGAAAGGAATCAGCACGGCGGCGATGACCTTGCGCAGATGCTTGGAGACGGGCGCGGCAGGACCGTGGCTGTGGGAGTGCCCGTGCGGGTCCGGCGGCACGTTCGGGGCGGGCGGCTGGGACGGCGGCTCTGTGGTGGTCACTGCCCGATCATCGCAAGAACGGAGGGGGCCCTCTGGTCAGCGCGCCCGACGGGGCGCTAGCGTGGAGTCACCTTTGCAATCGCGGGAGCTCGGAGCACCGGGCTGAGAGGGCGCTGACCTCCGTACGAAGCGGCACGAAAAGTGCACGAGCCGTACGGGATCCGCTGCGTCGACCGCCGAACCTGTTACCGGGTAATGCCGGCGTAGGGAGTAGGTCTCATGACCACATCGGACGCACGCACGCCTGCCTCGACGCAGAACCAGAGCGACGAGGCCGGGAAGTCCATCGGCTGGCACAAGGCGTATGTCGAGGGCTCACGCCCCGACCTGCGGGTGCCGGTCCGCCAGGTGCACCTCACCAACGGCAAGGCCGTGACCCTGTACGACACTTCGGGGCCGTACACCGACGAGTCCATCGACACCGACGTCCGCAGGGGCCTCGCGCCGCTGCGCGAGAACTGGATCATCGCCCGCGGCGACACCGAGGAGTACACGGGCCGCCCGCCACGCCCCGAGGACGACGGCATCAAGCACACCTCGCCGCGCGGAGGCCTGAAGAACCTCGACGCGGTCTTCCCCGGCCGCCCCCGCCAGCCGCGCCGGGGCCGCGAAGGACAGGCGGTGACGCAGCTCGCGTACGCCCGCCGGGGTGAGATCACGCCCGAGATGGAGTTCATCGGGATCCGCGAGAACCTCGACCCCGAGGTCGTGCGCGCGGAGGTCGCCGCGGGTCGCGCGGTCATCCCCGCCAACGTCAACCACCCGGAGATCGAGCCGATGATCATCGGCAAGAAGTTCCTGGTGAAGGTCAACGCCAACATCGGAAACTCCGCGGTCACCTCCTCCATCGAGGAGGAGGTGGACAAGATGACCTGGGCGACCAAGTGGGGCGCCGACACGGTCATGGACCTGTCCACCGGGCGCAACATCCACACCACCCGCGAGTGGGTCCTGCGCAACTCCCCCGTCCCCATCGGCACCGTGCCGCTCTACCAGGCACTGGAGAAGGTCGACGGCCAGGCCGAGGCGCTGACCTGGGAGATCTACAAGGACACGGTCATCGAGCAGGCCGAACAGGGCGTGGACTACATGACGGTGCACGCGGGCGTGCGCCTTCCGTACGTCCCGCTGACCGCCAACCGCAAGACCGGCATCGTCTCGCGCGGCGGCTCGATCATGGCGGCCTGGTGTCTCGCGCACCACAAGGAGAGCTTCCTCTACGAGAACTTCGAGGAGCTCTGCGAGATCCTCGCGTCGTACGACGTGACGTACTCGCTCGGCGACGGTCTGCGCCCTGGCTCGATCGCGGACGCCAACGACGAGGCGCAGTTCGCCGAGTTGCGCACGCTCGGGGAACTCAACACGATCGCCAAGCGTCACAACGTACAGACCATGATCGAGGGCCCGGGCCACGTCCCGATGCACAAGATCAAGGAGAACATCGACCTTCAGCAGGAGATCTGCGAGGAGGCGCCGTTCTACACGCTCGGCCCGCTGACCACCGACATCGCACCCGCGTACGACCACATCACCTCCGGCATCGGCGCCGCGATGATCGGCTGGTGGGGCACGGCGATGCTCTGCTACGTCACGCCCAAGGAGCACCTGGGCCTGCCCAACCGCGACGACGTGAAGACCGGCGTGATCACGTACAAGATCGCGGCCCACGCGGCAGACCTCGCCAAGGGGCACCCGGGCGCACAGGACTGGGACGACGCGCTCTCGGACGCGCGTTTCGAGTTCCGCTGGGAGGACCAGTTCAACCTGGCCCTCGACCCCGTCACGGCACGGGAGTTCCACGACGAGACGCTGCCTGCGGAGCCCGCGAAGACGGCGCACTTCTGCTCGATGTGCGGGCCGAAGTTCTGCAGCATGAAGATCTCGCACGACATCCGGCGTGAGCACGGCGGCACGCGGGATGAGATCGAGGAGGGCATGGAGCAGAAGTCCAAGGAGTTCGCGGCAGCCGGAAACCGCGTGTATCTGCCGATCGCCGACTGAGCAGCGGTACAGCAGTACAGCGGTACACGCCGTGCTTCGGGCGGACGGGCGGAGATCGCGTCCGCCCGCCCGCCCGAAGCAGCGTCATGCACTACTCCGGCTTGTGATCCGGCCCGCCGAAGTCCGGGCTTGAGAAGTCCGGGCTCGAGTAGCTCGGGCGGGATCCCGTCGCCTGACCGCCGCTCGGGCTGCTGAATCCCGGCCTGTGATAGCCGAGGTGGGGCATGCGGCCGCCCGGGTCCGTCGGTGTACGAGCCGCGTGCGCCGTCCCCGGATCCGCCAGGGCCTCCCGCAGGAACGGCAGGAGGCCGTGCTCCAGGAGTGCCTCGCCCCAGGCTTCCCTGGCGCGGGCCACCTCCTCGCTCTGTTCGCCGTACGAACCGGCCTGGAGCGAGGTGGAGCCGTTGCGCAGGGCCGTCAGGAGCAGGCCGACAGCGGCGACCAGGATGCCCCCGGCGGTGAGCGCGCCGAACAGCCATCCCGCGGTGAGCAGGGTGTCCGCGAAGGCGGGCTCGGGGTTGAGCATCTTCAGGATGTAGCCGACGAGCAGGAAGATCGCGGCGGCCGCCCCGGCGAGGACCGGTGCGAGCACCGCGACGACGGCGATGGCCCCCGCCCCTGAAGCCTGGGCGGTGACCTCCCCCATCGTGGTGGCGAGACCGAGGCCGCCGGAGCCGGCTTCCGCCGGACCCTCGGGGCTCCGCTCACGGATCGATGGTGCGGCAGATCCGCTTTCGCGCAGTTCTTCGCGGACCTTCACATAGTGCGTGTACTCGGTCGTGGCAGCGGCAGTGATCAGCGCGGTGGCGTTCAGCGCCATCGTGCGCAGTTGTTCGGGATTGAGCCGCTGGCCCACTGCGGCGAGATCAGGACGGTTCGGTGCGGTGCGCAGCGCCTCATTGAGGATTCGCTCGTACTCGGGGCGGTCCTCATTGAGCAGTTGTGGAGCGCTGGTCATGTGCATCCCCCGATGCTCCGTAGGGCTTGGGGCTCGCATGGCTACGAGCCGTCGGGCAGAAACGGAGGGGAGCCTGCTACGGATAAGCCGATGGTAGAGCCGTGACGGCACGCGGTGACAGGGGGTTTCCAGAAATTGACCCGTCGGCCCACGTGATCGTGTAGGGGTGCACCTGCCCTGTGAACGCTCAGTTATCCAAGGGCAGTTGGCAGACCAGCAGTTTTCCGGCCATGGTCACGCCGCCGTCCATGGCGATGGCCAGTCCGCCTGCGTAGATGTGCGGTCCCTCGATGACGGGTCCGCCGCCGTCCGAGTCGTCTTCGGAGCCGACGTCGCCGAGCAGATACGGGATGGGGCTGTGGCCATGTACGACGCGATGGCCGCCGTACATGTCGAGGAGCTCACGTACGGCGGAGGGGCCCGATTCGTCGCGGAAGGCGAAGCGCTTGGTGAACTTCCGGAAGAGGTCCCAGCACTCGTCCGCGTCGTTGCGGGTGAGGGTCTCGCGGACCGTGTCGTTCACGGCTTCGATCGAGTCGCCGTAATCCAGATAGGCGGTCGTGTCGGAGTGCATCAGGAGATGCCCGTCCTCCGCCTCGATCGCGTCGAGGCGGGCCATCCACTGCAGATGGTGGTCCTCCAGGCGCTCCATGTCGGTCTTCTGGCCACCGTTCAGGAGCCAGGCGGCCTGGAAGGTGGCCGTGCCCGCGCCCGAGTTGACCGGGGTGTCGCCGAAGCGCTTGGCGCCGAGCAGGAGCAGCTCGTGGTTGCCCATCAGGGCCTTGCAGTAGCCGCCTGCGGCCGCCGCCTGCGCGGACAGGCGCATCACGAGGTCGATGACGCCGATGCCGTCCGGGCCGCGGTCGGTGAAGTCGCCGAGGAACCACAGGCGCGCGTTGCCCGCGGCCCAGTCGCCGTCGGCGTCGATGAGGCCCTGCTCGTGGAGGGCCGCGAGCAGCTCGTCCAGATAGCCGTGCACATCGCCCACGACGAACAGCGGACCGTGTTCGTCGGTCGGCGCCTGCGGAGGCTCGGGCATGGCCTGCACCTCCACTTGCACGGTGTCGCCGCGATTGATGACCGGCAGGTCGCGCTGGGTGGGGGTGTAGCCCTCGTCCGGCGCTCCGGTGACCTCCACCGGGGCGCCCGGAACCACCGCGCCCGCCGGACCGTCCGCCGGGCCGCCCTGGACCGGCCCGGCCTCATGGACGTACGCCGGAACGCGGAAGTCGCGCAACGTCGCCGTCCGCACATCGGGTCCCTGACCGGCCCCCTGAGTCATCGACCCCTCCACCACCATTGCGCCGCATCTGCACCGAGATCGGACTGCCTGGTCGCAGCGGCCCGCGGTGTCGTCCGCCCATCATAGGAATGCGGCTCGCGCTGTGTGGTGCACCAGGGGTGGTGAATCAGTGCTGAACCCCAGTTCACCGAGGTTTTCTCCCGAATTGGGTAGGGGTTTCCCCCCAGTCCACGACCGGGCAGTGCCGGGCAGTGCCCGGTTGACGGGGGTTCTCCCCGCGGAGCGGCCCGCTCAACCCGGTTCGGGCGAGCGGGGTGGGCTGACCGTCGTACGCGGTGGACGTCGCTCGGACGAGGTGCGCACGATCAGCTCCGTCGGTATCACCTGCTCGACGGGCCGGCCCGAATCCAGGCCTTCGATGGCGTCGATGAGCAACTGGACGACGGCTGTGCCGATGCGCCGCGGTTTGAGGGAGAGCGTGGTGATGGGCGGTTCGGTGGTGGCGTAGACGGTGGACTCGCTGCAGCAGACGAGCAGCAGGTCGTCCGGGACGCGCAGGCCGTACCGGCGGGCGGCCGCGAGGAGATCGGTGCCGTTCGGGTCGAAGAGGCCGTAGACGGCGTCGGGCCGGTCGGGTCTGGCGAGCAGCCGGTCGGCCGCGACCGCTCCGGCACACGGGTCGTGGGCCGGGTAGGACTCGTAGACCGGGTCCTGGCCGACGCGCTCGCACCAGCGTAGATAGGCGGTCGTGGACAGGTGGGTGTACGTGTCTGTGGTGGTCCCGGTGAGAAGCCCGATGCGGCGGGCTCCGGCCGCCGCGAGGTGTTCGAGGATCTCAAGGACCGCCGCTTCGTGATCGTTGTCGACCCAGGCGGTGACCGGCAGCGACCTGGCAGGACGGCCGTCGGACACCACGGGAAGGCCTTGGCGCACGAGTTCACTGACGACGGGATCGTGGTCGGACGGATCGACGACGACGGTGCCGTCGAGCGCGACGTTCGACCACACGTCGACGGGGCTGCGTCGGGAGGTGGCGGGCAGGATGACAAGGGCGTAGCCGCGGGCCAGCGCGGCCGAGGTCGCGGCTCTGGCCATCTCCGCGAAGTACGCGAATTCGGTGAAGGTGAAAGGTTCATCCCCGTAGGTCGTCACGGTCAGGCCGATGAGGCCCGACTTGCCGGTACGGAGCGTTCGGGCCGCCGCGGAAGGGCGATAGCCCAGCCGTTCGGCGACCTCGCGGACATGGCGTCGGGTGGCGTCCGGGAGCCGCCCCTTGCCGTTAAGCGCGTCGGAGACAGTCGTGATGGAGACACCGGCGGCGGCGGCGACGTCTCTGATGCCCGCTCGGCTCTGCCGGTTGCCCCGGCGGGCGGTCTCCGCTCGGCTGACCTGATGGTTCCCTGCTGCTGTCATGGCGAGCCGATAGTAGGGCTCATGGGGGTGGGTAGTGCGGGCGCATATTCACTCGTTGACAGGCACGTTTCTGCATGGCGAAAGCGGGACAATGGCCTTGGAATGCAAGGGAGTTGGGGGGCCCTGGGGTGGGCGGTCCATTGCTGTCGTGCACAGGTCTGCCGAATGGGTGAGGTCTCGAAGAGGTCTCAACTCACCTTCACGGGTGATGCGCGCCACGGAGTGAGCCACCGGCGCGTACGGGGGCGGGGAGCGCTCCCCCCTCTCTGCGCGCCTGTCGGAGCGAATATCTCTGACCCATTCGCAGCAGAGCTGAATCCTCATAAGGTGAGGAGTATTGAAGTCAGGTAGTTCAGGCGTTCAAGTGTCCAAGCGTTCAAGTGCCCGAGCGTTCGGTGTTTCAAGAGGAGGACTGCGGTGAGCGAGACAAGCCCGAGGCTGCGTGCCGAGCTGGAGGGTGTCCCCACCTACAAGCCGGGGAAGCCTGCCGCGTCCGATGGGCCGGTGGCCTACAAACTGTCCTCGAACGAGAACCCCTACCCGCCTCTGCCGGGCGTCATGGAGAGCGCGCTCGCCGCCGCGGGTACGTTCAACCGCTACCCGGACATGGCGTGCACCGGCCTGATGAGCGAGATCGCCGACCGTTTCGGGGTGCCGGTCTCGCACGTGGCGACGGGCACCGGTTCCGTCGGCGTCGCGCAGCAGCTGCTGCAGGCCACGTCGGGCCCGGGTGACGAGGTCATCTACGCCTGGCGGTCCTTCGAGGCGTACCCGATCATCACGCAGGTGAGCGGTGCCACGTCGGTGAAGGTGCCGCTGACGTCGGAGGACGTCCACGACCTGGACGCGATGGCCGACGCCATCACCGAGCGGACGCGGCTGATCTTCGTCTGCAACCCGAACAACCCGACCGGCACGGTGGTGCGCAGGGCGGAGCTGGAACGGTTCCTCGACCGGGTGCCGAGCGATGTCCTGGTGGTTCTCGACGAGGCCTACCGCGAGTTCATCCGCGACACCGAGGTGCCGGACGGTGTCGAGCTCTACCGCGACCGTCCGAACGTCGCCGTGCTGCGTACGTTCTCCAAGGCGTACGGCCTCGCGGGCCTGCGCGTCGGCTTCGCGATCGCCCATGAGCCCGTGGCCGCCGCGCTGCGCAAGACGGCGGTGCCGTTCGGCGTGAGCCAGCTCGCGCAGGACGCGGCGGTGGCCTCGCTGCGGGCCGAGGACGAGCTGATGGGCCGCGTCGGCTCGCTGGTCGCCGAGCGCACGCGGGTGGTCGAGGCGCTGCGCGGGCAGGGCTGGACGGTGCCCGAGACGCAGGCGAACTTCGTGTGGCTGCGGCTCGGGGAGCGTACGGCCGACTTCGCGGCGGCGTGCGAGAAGGCCGGCGTGGTCGTGCGGCCGTTCGCGGGCGAGGGGATGCGGGCCACGATCGGGGAGACCGAGGCCAACGACATCTTCCTGCAGGCGGCGGAGGCGTTCCGCAAGGAGCTGTAGCGCTGTGACGAAGGGGGGCCGGGGACGCTGTCCTCGGCCCCCCTTCGCTGTGCCCGTGTGAGGTTCCTGGCAGTAAGGGGGGACCCCCTGTCGATGCTGCGAACCGGTACGACATAATGCTTGTGAATGTGAACGCGTTCACAAGCGTGTCCCGGTTCCTCCGAAGATCAGTGGGATTAAAGGGGCAAACTGCCGATGTGACCACGGCCGTAAGGAGAAGTCGACGTGGACCTGGCTCTAGCGCCCGAGACATTGGCGCGATGGCAGTTCGGCATCACCACCGTCTACCACTTCCTGTTCGTTCCACTGACGATCTCGCTGGCCGCCCTCACGGCGATCCTGGAGACGGCCTGGGTGCGTACGGGCAAGGAGCACTACCTCAGGGCGACCAAGTTCTGGGGAAAGCTGTTCCTGATCAACATCGCGATGGGTGTCGTCACCGGCATCGTCCAGGAGTTCCAGTTCGGCATGAACTGGTCCGACTACTCGCGCTTCGTCGGTGACATCTTCGGGGCGCCACTGGCCTTCGAGGCGCTCATCGCGTTCTTCTTCGAGTCGACCTTCATCGGCCTGTGGATCTTCGGCTGGGACAAGCTCCCGAAGAAGCTGCACTGCGCCACGATCTGGATCGTCTCCGTCGGGACCATCGCGTCGGCGTACTTCATCATCGCCGCCAACGCCTTTATGCAGCACCCGGTCGGCTACAAGATCGTGGAGCGGGACGGCACCAAGCGCGCGGAGCTCACCGACTTCTCGAAGGTGCTCTTCCAGGAGACGACGCTGGTCAACTTCTTCCACGTCATCTCTGCGGCCGTCCTGGTCGGCGGCGCCTTCATGACCGGGATCGCGATCTTCCACCTGCGCAAGAAGCGGCACATCCGCACCATGCGGATGTCGATGCGGCTCGGCCTGATCACCGCGTTCGTCGGCACCCTGCTCACCGTGGTCAGCGCCGACACCCTCGGCAAGGTCATGTACGAGCAGCAGCCGATGAAGATGTCGGCCGCCGAGGCCCTGTGGGAGTCGGAGAAGCCTGCGCCGTTCTCGCTCTTCGCGTACGGCGATGTGTCCAAGGGACACAACGACGTGGCCATCGAGATCCCCGGGATACTGTCCTTCCTCGCCAAGAACAACTTCAGCGCCGAGATCCCCGGCATCAACGACCTGAACAAGGAAGCGCAGGAGAAGTACGGGCCCGGCGACTACCGCCCCAACATCCCCACCGCCTACTGGTCCTACCGCTGGATGATCGGCTTCGGCGGGGTCTCGATGGCCCTGTGCACCGCCGGGCTCTACCTCACGCGGAAGAAGTTCTGGCTCGCTCCGGAGCACCGCACGGGCGAGGACGACGTGCCCAAGCTCATGCTCACCAAGAACAAGGAGCTGACGCCGAAGCTCGGCAACTGGTGGTGGCGGCTCTCCCAGTGGACGCTGATCTTCCCCCTCATCGGCACCGCCTGGGGCTGGATCTTCACCGAGACCGGACGTCAGCCCTGGGTGGTCTACGGCGTCCTGAAGACCAAGGACGGGGTCTCACCAGGGGTTTCGCAGGGTGAGGTGATCACCTCGCTGATCGTGTTCACCGCGATCTACGCCATCCTCGCCGTGATCGAGGTGAAGCTGCTGCTCAAGTACATCAAGCAGGGCCCGCCCGAGCTCACCGAGGCCGATCTCAACCCGCCCACCAAGATCGGCGGCCCGGGAGCAGGCTCGGGCCCGGACAGTGACGAAGACGCCGACCGGCCCATGGCCTTCTCGTACTGAGGGAGTTGATCGACATGGAACTTCACGACGTCTGGTTCGTGCTGATCGCCGTTTTGTGGATCGGCTACTTCTTCCTGGAGGGCTTCGACTTCGGCATCGGCGTCCTCACCAAGCTGCTCGCCCGTGACCGGACCGAGAAGCGGGTCCTCATCAACACCATCGGTCCGGTGTGGGACGGCAACGAGGTGTGGCTGCTCACGGCGGGCGGTGCGACCTTCGCGGCCTTCCCCGAGTGGTACGCGACGCTCTTCTCCGGCTTCTATCTGCCGCTTCTGATCATCCTGCTCTGCCTGATCGTGCGCGGTGTCGCCTTCGAGTACCGGGCGAAGCGGCCCGAGGAGAAGTGGCAGCGCAACTGGGAGCAGGCCATCTTCTGGACCTCGCTGATCCCGGCGGTGATGTGGGGCGTGGCCTTCGCCAACATCACGCGCGGCGTGAAGATCGACGCCCACAAGGAGTACGTGGGCAACTTCTGGGACCTGCTCAACCCGTACTCGATCCTGGGCGGCCTGGTCACCCTGACGCTGTTCACCTTCCACGGCGCGGTGTTCGCCTCGCTGAAGACGGTGGGCGACATCCGGATGCGGGCGCGGAAGCTGGCGCTGAGGCTCGGCCTGGTGACCGCTGTCCTGGCGCTCGGGTTCCTGATCTGGACGCAGGCGGACAGCGGCGACGGCAAGAGCCTGGTCGCGATGGTCGTGGCCGTGGTCGCCCTTGTCGGTGCGATCGGGGCGATCAAGGCGGGGCGCGAGGGCTGGTCGTTCGCGCTCTCGGGGATCACGATCGCGGCAGCTGTCGCGATGCTTTTCCTCACGCTCTTCCCGAACGTCATGCCGTCGTCGCTGAACGAGGAGTGGAACCTCACGGTCACCAACGCCTCGTCGAGTCCCTACACCCTGAAGATCATGACCTGGTGCGCGGGCATCGCGACGCCGATCGTGCTGCTCTACCAGTCGTGGACCTACTGGGTGTTCCGCAAGCGGATCGGGACGCAGCACATTGCGGATGCGGCGCACTGAGTTCCTGTTCGCGGGCCCCTGGGGCTCCTAGTTCCTCTGCAGTCTTCTTCCGGCAGTTCCTCTGCAGTCCTCTCCCGGTCCCTCGGAGGGTGTGTTTCACGTGAAACCAATCGATCCGCGTCTGCTCCGGTACGCCCGCGCCACCCGGTTCTTCCTGGTCGCGGTGGTGGTCCTCGGCGTCGCCGGGGCGGGATTGGTCGTCGCCCAGGCGATGCTCATCGCCGAGATCGTGGTCGGGGCCTTCCAGAAGGGGCTCGCCCTCGGTGACTTGGGGACGCCGCTCGTACTGCTCGCGGTGGTCGCGGTGGGGCGGGCCCTTGTCGCCTGGCTGACCGAGCTCGCCGCACACCGGGCGAGCGCGGCGGTGAAGTCGGAGCTGCGGGGGCGGCTCCTTGAGCGGGCGGGTGCGCTGGGGCCCGGTTGGCTGGGAGGACAGCGGACCGGTTCGCTGGTCTCGCTGGCGACGCGGGGTGTGGACGCCCTGGACGACTACTTCTCGCGCTATCTGCCGCAGTTGGGGCTCGCGGTGGTGGTTCCGGTGGCGGTGCTCGCGAGGATCGTCACCGAGGACTGGGTGTCCGCGGCGATCATCGTCGTGACGCTGCCGCTGATCCCGGTCTTCATGATCCTGATCGGTATGGCCACCCAGAACCGGATGGACCGTCAGTGGCGTCTCCTGTCCCGCCTTTCGGGGCACTTCCTGGACGTCGTGGCGGGCCTGCCCACCCTGAAGGTGTTCGGGCGCGCGAAGGCGCAGGCCGAGTCGATCCGGCAGATCACCGGTGAGTACCGGCAGGCGACGATGCGCACGCTGCGCATCGCCTTCCTGTCGTCGTTCGCGCTGGAGCTGCTCGCGACGCTGTCGGTGGCGCTGGTCGCGGTGACGATCGGGATGCGGCTCGTCCACGGGGACATGGATCTGTATGTGGGGCTGGTCATCCTGATCCTGGCCCCGGAGGCGTATCTGCCGCTGCGGCAGGTGGGGGCGCAGTACCACGCGGCGGCGGAGGGACTCTCCGCCGCCGAGGAGATCTTCGAGGTCCTTGAGGCTCCGGTGCGGGCCGCCGGGACGAAGGCGGTGCCGGACGGCGCGCTGAGCGTGGAGGGCGTGACGGTGCGGTATCCGGGGCGGTCCTCGGACGCGGTCTCCGGGGTGTCGTTCGGGGTGGAGCCCGGCGAGACCGTGGCACTGGTCGGGCCCAGCGGGGTGGGCAAGTCGACCCTCCTTGACGTGATCCTCGGGTTCGTCGAGCCTGCCGAGGGGCGGGTGTGCGTCGGGGGCGTCGATCTGGCGGAGGTCGCGCCGGAGCGGTGGCGGGAGCGGATCGCGTGGGTGCCGCAGCGGCCGCACTTGTACGCGGGTTCCATCGCGGAGAACGTAAGGCTGGCCCGGCCGGATGCGGACGATGCTTCCGTGCGGGACGCGTTGGAGGCGGCGGGCGCCCGGGAGTTCGTCTCTGTGCTGCCCGCCGGGGCGGAGACCGTACTGGGGGAGGACGGGACCGGCCTGTCCGCCGGGCAGCGGCAGCGGCTCGCCCTGGCGCGGGCGTTCCTCGCCGACCGGCCTGTCGTCCTGCTGGACGAGCCGACTGCGGCTCTGGACGGGGAGACCGAGGCGGGGGTCGTCGAGGCGGTCCGGCGGTTGGCTGTGGGCCGGACCGTGCTCCTTGTCGTGCACCGGCCCGCGTTGTTGGGTGTCGCGGATCGGGTGGTGCGTCTTGATGCCTCGGCCGAGGGTGTTCGGCAGGCGGAGTCGAACGGGTCGGCCCTCTCGCGAGCGGCGGTCGATGAGCCGTCGGGCGCCTTGGACGTGCCGGGCAGCCGGACGGCGGACGATGCGCTCTTGGGGCACCCGGAGGTGCCGGGCGATGCGGCGGTGGGCGCCGGGAAGGGTTCCGGGGTGCTGGCCCGGGTGCGGGGTGCGGCACAGGCCCGGAAGGGCAAGCTCGCGCTCGCCCTCCTCCTTGGCGCACTCGCGATCGGCAGCTCCGTAGGGCTGATGGCCACCTCGGGATGGCTGATCAGCCGGGCGTCCGAGCAGCCCCCGGTGATGTACTTGATGATCGCCGTGACGGCGACCCGCGCCTTCGGCATGGGCCGCGCCGTCTTCCGCTACGCGGAGCGCCTCGTCTCGCACGACGCCGTTCTGCGCATGCTGGCCGACACGCGCGTGGCGGTCTACCGGCGCCTGGAGCGCCTCGCACCTGCCGGGCTCAGGAAGACCCGCCGCGGCGACCTCCTCTCCCGCCTGGTCGCCGATGTGGACGCCTTCCAGGACTACTGGCTGCGCTGGCTGCTCCCCGCGTCGGCCGCAGCGGCGGTGGGCGCCGGATCCGTCGGCTTCACCGCCTGGCTGCTGCCCGAAGCGGGCGCGGTCCTCGCCGCGGGCCTGCTGCTCGCCGGAGTGGGCGTACCGCTGCTCTCCGGAGCGGTCGCCCGCCGGGCGGAGCGCAAGCTCGCCCCCGCGCGCGGAGTGCTCGCCACCCGCGTGGCCGACCTGCTCACCGGCACCGCGGAGTTGACGGTCGCCGGTGCGCTGAACCGGCGTACGGCCAAGGCGAAGGAAGCCGATGCCGAGCTGACCCGGATCGCGTCCAGGACCGCCACGGCCACCGCGCTCGGCGACGGGTTCGGCGCGCTCCTCTCCGGCCTCACCGTGGCCGCCGCCGCCCTCGTCGGCGTACAGGCCCTGCACGACGGCCGGCTCAGCGGCGTCGCGCTCGCCGTCGTCGTCCTGACCCCGCTCGCCGCTTTCGAGGCGGTCCTCGGTCTGCCGCTCGCCGTGCAGTACCGCCAGCGCGTCAGGAAGAGCGCCGAGCGCGTCTACGAGGTCCTCGACGCACCCGAACCCGTCCCCGAGCCCGCTGTCCCCGCACAGCGCCCCCAGACGCCTTTCCCGCTCCGTCTCCAGGGGCTGCACGCCCGGTACGAGGGACAGGACAGGGACGCGCTCGCGGGCGTCGGTCTGACGCTGGAGCGCGGACGGCGCATCGCGGTGGTCGGGGCCTCGGGTTCCGGCAAGACGACGCTCGCCCAGGTGCTGCTGCGCTTCCTGGGGGCGAGCGGAGGAACGTACAGCTTGGGCGGTACGGACGCGGCCACGCTGGACGGCGACACCGTGCGCGAACTCGTCGGGCTCTGCGCGCAGGACGCGCACATCTTCGACAGCTCCGTACGCGAGAACCTGCTCATCGCGCGGAAGGGCGCCGGTGACGACGAACTGCGCGGCGCCCTGGAGCGGGCCCGGCTCGGGGAGTGGACCGACTCGCTCCCCGAAGGGCTCGACACCCTGGTCGGCGAGCACGGCGCCCGCCTCTCCGGAGGCCAGCGTCAGCGCATCGCCCTTGCCCGCGCGCTGCTCGCCGACTTCCCCGTCCTCGTCCTGGACGAGCCTGCCGAACACCTCGACCTGCCGACCGCCGACGCCCTCACCGACGATCTTCTCGCCGCCACCGAGGGGCGTACGACGCTGCTCATCACGCACCGGCTCGCCGGGCTCGACGCGGTGGACGAGGTGATCGTCCTGGACGCGGGCCGGGTGGTGCAGCGCGGTGCGTACGCGGACCTCGTGGTGGTGGACGGGCCGCTGCGGCGCATGTGGGAGCGGGAGCGGGCGGCGGATCTGCTGGTGACGGCCGCCGGGTAGGTCCGGGCGTCCGTGCCCGGCCAGGTCGGCTGCCGGGCGGGCTCCCGGGCGGGCCTCGACTTTCCTCGCCAAATAGGACTAACTACTCTCAAAGGCATGTCAGCCCCCTCGGCTTCCGCCGCCTCTCCGCAACCCGACGGCACACCGGGTACGCCGGACCCGATCGAGGCGGCGAAGAAGGCGACCCACAGCCTTCAGGGGCTCTCCCCCGAGCTGACCGCGCGCGTGCCGCAACTGCTTGAGGCGATGCGCTCCGTCGGCGCCGGGCTCGAACTGCACACCACGCTCGACCGCATCTGCGAGACGGCGGCCGAGCTCGCGGACGCCCACTACGCGGCGATCGGCGTCGTCTCCGAAGACGGCAAGGGCCTCTCCGACTTCGTCCACTTCGGCATCGACGAGGAGACCGCCGACCGGATCGGACGCCTGCCCGACGGACACAAGGGGCTGCTCGGGGCCCTCATCCACCAGCCGGAGACCCTGCGCCTCGCGGACCTGTCGGCCGACCCGCGCTCGTGCGGCTTCCCGGCCCATCACCCGCCGATGCGGACCTTCCTCGGCGTCCCCATCCGCGTCCAGGGCGAGATCTTCGGCAACCTCTACTTGACCGAGAAGCGGGGCGGCGCCGACTTCAACGAGTACGACGCGCACATGGTCCGCGTGCTCGCCACGGAGGCGGGCATCGCCATCGGCAACGCCCGCCTCTACGAGGCCGCCATGCAGCGCGAACGCTGGATCGACGGCTCCGTGGCGGTCACCACGGCACTGCTCTCGGGCAGCGACGCGGAGGAGGCGCTCGCCGTCGTCGCCGAGCAGGCCCGCCATTTGGCCGACTCGGCCGCCGGGATCGTGCTCCTGCCCGACGAGGAGGGCGGCATGGAGATCGTCGCCGTCTCCTCGGACGAACCCTCCGGTGTGCTCGGCGTGATCGTCCCCCCGGAGAGCCGGATCATCGCCGACCTGCTCGCCGGGGACTCCGTGTTCCTCGACGACGCGGCCACCGATCCGCGCGTCATGACCGACCTCGCCCGCGACTACGGCCCCGTCATGATGCTGCCGTTGCAGAGCGACGGCCGTGTCATGGGGACGCTCGTCACGCCACGCGCGCGTGGCGCACGGCCGTTCAGCGAGACCGAGCGGACCCTCGCCACCCAGTTCGCCTCGCAGGCCGCGCTCGCGCTGATGATGGCCGAGGCGCAGCGCGACCGTGAACGGCTCGCGGTGTACGAGGACCGCGACCGGATCGCCCGGGACCTGCACGACCTCGTCATCCAGCGCCTGTTCGCCACCGGGATGATGCTGGAGAGCGCCCAGCGCAGGTCCGTCGTGCCCGAGGTGCAGACGGGTGTGGGCAAGGCCGTCGACGAGCTGGACGTGACGATCCAGGAGATCCGGACGGCGATCTTCGCCTTGCAGCAGGGCCCGGCCGAGGCTCCCTCCGGGCTGCGTACGCGTGTCCTGCGCGAGATCAACATGGCGGCTGTGCCGCTCGGCTTCAAGCCCTCGCACCACTTCGTGGGCCCTGTCGACACCGTGGTCGGCGAACTCACCGGCAAGAACCTCATCGCGGCGCTGCGCGAGGCGCTGTCCAACGCGTTCCGGCACGCGCGGGCCGACCATATCGATGTCGTCGTCGACTCGACGGTGAGCCTCCCCGACGAGCAGCGGGGCGTACGCCTGACGGTGTCGGACGACGGGGTCGGCATCGCGGAGGGCGGCAGGCGCAGCGGCCTGCGGAACCTCAAGAGGCGGGCGGAGTCGCTCGGCGGGGACAGTTGGTACGGGGCCGGTATCGGGGAGGACGGCGCCGGTACGACGGTGGTGTGGCAGGCGCCCTATTAGTGGGCTTGGCACTGGTGGGGCTCGGCACTGGTGGGGATTGGCAGGGGCCCTGTTCGGCCGTACGGAAGGGGGCTGTTCGGGGCACCGGTTGCCCCGGGTGTACGAGCCGGGCGGGACCCGGAGACGGCCTCGGGGCAACGATCCGTGAATGCGCTTGAGCCACCGCGGAACCCACCTCCCGCTCGTCGTCGTGTCGTTACTGCTGTGCGCGCTCCTGTGCCCCCTGTACGCCGATGCCTCCGAAGGACCGGACACGAGCGCTGAAGTGGCCCGCCTCTATGAGGAGGCTTCCGCGGCGACCGTGCGCTACGAAGAGGGGCGGCGCGCCGCCAAGGCGCAACGCGCGAAGGTCCGGAAACTGGGCCGGCTTCTCAAGAAGGAGCGGCACGCGGTCGATGTGCTGCACGGAGATCTCGGCCAGATGGCCAGTGCCCAGTACCGCAGTGGGGGCGGCCTTTCCCAGACCGCCCAACTCCTGCTCGCCGACAGTCCGGAAGAGCTGATGCGAGGTCAGCGGCTGATGTGGCAGGCGGACCTCGCCGTCACCAACGCCGTCACCAAGACCCAGCGGGCCGCCGCCAGGCTCGCGGACGCCAAACGCACGGCGGACCGCGCCAAACGCACCCTGGACCGGCGCAACGCGGGCCTCACGAAGCTCAAGCGCGGGATCGAGAGCAAGCTGGAGTCGGCGCAGTGGACCTTGCAGGGCGAGGCCGACCGGTCGGTCGCGGCCGGGCGGTGCAGGGGTGCCGTACGCCTGGATCAGCCGAGAACGGCCTCCACGCGCGCGTGGATGACGCCCGTGAAGACGTACGAACTGTCGGCGGGCTTCGACAGCGCCGGTTCGCGCTGGTCGCATCGGCACACCGGGCAGGACTTCGCGGTCGGCATCGGGGCGCCGGTGCGGGCGGTCGGCGCGGGCCGGGTGGTGTCTGTGTCGTGCGGAGGCGGCTTCGGCATCGAGGTCGTGGTGTCGCACAAGGGCGGCTACTACACGCAGTACGCGCATCTGGCCGCCGTCACCGTCGACCAGGGGGATCGGGTGCGCCCCGGTGAGTGGCTCGGGCAGGCGGGCACGACCGGCAACTCGACGGGGCCGCACCTGCATTTCGAGGTGCGGCTCACGCCGTATCTGGGGTCCGGGGTGGATCCCGTCAAGTGGCTGGACGAGCGGGGAGTGCGGGTCTAGCGGCTCTGCTCCAGTGCCGGGGTCAGTCGCTCCGGCTGCCTTGCTCCAGCGGCGGGGTCAGTCGCTCCGGCTGCCTTGCTCCTGCGCCGGAGTCAGTCGCTCCGGCTGTCCTGCTGCTCGCTCAGGATCCGTTCGATGACGACCGCGACGCCGTCCTCGTTGTTGGCGACCGTGCGCCCCGATGCGGCGGCGAGCACGTCCGGGTGCGCGTTGCCCATCGCGTACGAGGTGCCCGCCCAGGTGAGCATCTCGATGTCGTTCGGCATGTCCCCGAAGGCGACGACTTCCTCGGGCATGATGCCGCGCTCGGCGCAGCACAGCTCAAGGGTGCTGGCCTTGGAGACGCCGGGGCCGCTGATCTCGAGCAGGGCGCTCGGGCTCGAGCGGGTGATCTCCACCTGTCCGCGCACGGCCGCGCGGGCCTCGACCAGGAAGTCGTCGGGCGCGAGCTCGGGGTGGAAGGCGAGGACCTTCAGGATGGGCTGGGTCGCGTTGTCGGAGTCCTCGGCGAGGAGCTTCTCCGCGGGGGCGATGCTCTCGCCGGGCTCCAAGTGCAGCGGAGGGTAAGTCGGTTCGTGGTGCAGTCCGCCGGTCCGCTCGACCGCGAAGGATGTGCCGGGGATCGCCGCGCGCAGCAGGCCGACGACGTCGAGTGCGTCCCGGCGCCGCAGCTCACGCACCTTCACGAAGCGGTGGCCGCCGGAGCCGTCGTGCAGGTCGACCACGGCGGCGCCGTTGCCGCAGATGGCGAGACCGTGGCCGTGGACGTGAGCGCTGACGACGTCCATCCAGCGGGCCGGGCGGCCGGTCACGAAGAAGACCTCGATCCCGGCCCGCTCGGCGGCGTCGAGTGCGGCGACGGTGCGGTCGGACACGGACTTGTCGTCACGCAGCAGGGTGCCGTCCAGGTCGGTGGCGATCAGCCGGGCCGTGGGCCGGTGGGGGACGGAGGCGGCCGTGGTCCTGGGCCGTGGGGTAGCTGAGGTCACGCCATCGATTGTCCCGCACATACGTGCACGGGCGTGCGCTGGGGCGCACATCTGAGTGCCTTTACGCCCCTGCTGTGCCGCTGCCCAGCTGGACCAGAGCCTCCGTGGCGATCCGTTCGAAGATCTTCTCGTCGGCCGCGAAATCCGTCTCCGGAAGCGGCCAGTGCAGAACGATCTCGTTGAAGCCCAGCTCAGCGTGGTTGCCGGCGAAGTCCACGAAGGCGTCGAAGGAGTCCAGGGGGCGGTCCGGGGTGAATCCGGTGAGCAGGATCTTGTCGAGTTCGGCGGCGTCGCGGCCGATCGCGTCACAGGCCGCGGCGAGCTTGTCCGCCTGTCCGCGGATGGCTTGAAGTGACTGCTCCGGGGTGCCGTTCTCGAAGAGCTTCGGGTCGCCCGTGGTCACCCACGCCTGTCCGTGACGCGCCGCGAGCTTCAGGCCGCGCGGCCCGGTGGCGGCCACCGCGAAGGGCAACCGGGGGCGCTGGACACAGCCCGGGATGTTCCGCACCTCGGATGCCGAGTAGTACTCGCCCTCGTGCGAAACGACATCTTCAGTAAGAAGGCGGTCGAGCAGGGGCAGGAACTCGCCGAAGTGGTCGGCCCGCTGGCGCGGCGTCCAAGGCTCCTCGCCGGACTTGAGCAGCGCGGTGGCGTCGAAGCCGTTGCCGCCCGCGCCGATACCGAGGGTGATCCGGCCGTCGGACACGTCGTCCAGCGTGATCAGGTCCTTGGCGAGGGTCACCGGGTGCCGGAAGTTCGGCGAGGTGACCAGGGTGCCCAGGCGCAGCCGGTCGGTGGCTGCCGCGGCGGCGGTCAGGGTGGGCACCGCACCGAACCAGGGCCCGTCGCGGAAGGTCCGCCAGGAGAGGTGGTCATAGGTGTACGCGGTGTGGAAGCCGAGCTCCTCAGCTCGCTGCCAACGCTCCTTGCCGCCCTCGTGCCAGCGGCGAACGGGCAGGATCACGGTGCTCAGACGCAAACTCATGTATCAGAGCGTATGCCCCGCGGACCTGCTCGGCTTTCACCGAAATCTGCTGCTCAGCCGGGGTGTGAGGGCGATCACGGGCAGTGCTCCTTCGGGGTCCGTGGTCGCGCCGATCCTTCCCGGTCAGTGCTTGTCCGGGAAGCGGAGATAGCCAGGGGGCACGGCGCCGGTGAGCCAGACGCCGTTGGCGCTGACCTGGAACACATGCCCGTCGCGGTGCATCGCGCCCGCGTCGACGGAGAGCACGACGGGCCGCCCACGGCGGGCGCCGACGCGGGTAGCGGTCTCGCGGTCGGGCGAGAGATGCACGGCATGACGGTTCATCGGGCGCAGGCCTTCGGCGCGGATCGCGGCCATATTGCGAGCCACCGTGCCGTGGAACAGATACGCGGGCGGGGTCGCCGGAGGCAGATTGAGGTCGACGTCGACAGAGTGTCCCTGACTGGCGCGGATCCGGCCGTCCTCCACGGCGAAACGCTGTTTGTCGTTCACGGCCACCACGTGTTCGAGCTCGGCACGGGTGAAGCGGAAACCGTGTGCCGTCGCGGCGGCTATGAGGGCATCGATCTCCACCCAGCCACTCTCGTCGAGAGTGAGCCCGATTCTCTCGGGCTGGTGGCGCAGGTGCCTGGAGAGGTATTTCGACACCTTCACGGTGCGCCGCTCGGCAGCCACCTCATCGGTGACCTCATCGGAGGGGGGTTCTCCATTCATCCATTCAGCCTCGCTCCGAACCGTTCTCCCCGCACTTGATTTTCGTCCACCGACTTTTCATCCGTCACTTTTCGTCCACAGGTTTGATCCACAGCCAAGTCGAGTTATCCACAGGGGAATTGGCGATTCTGTGGACAACGGCCAGAGTATTTAGGCCTTTTGGTCAACAGATCCCTGATTGCCATGACTTGCGGCAAGTGCGTCCAATGTCCTGGCCTGTACTTCCCGTTCAGTGGCCGCGGCGATGAACGCCTCCGCGTTCTCCCGGCCAACGAGGCCCTCCACGGCCTGCATTGTCGCGGCGGGCACTGCCACCGGGAACGGCTCATTCGTCCGTTGGGCCGGTTGTCCTGATGCGAGATGGTGCTGGAGGTGCCGGGTGGCGAACAGGCGCATGGCCCGTGCCAGTTCGGCGTCGACCGACTGCTGGGCGAGGGGCCTCAGACGCCGTACGAGAGCGGCCGCCTCCGCCGCGTCCGACTCGCTCGGCGGGTGATGCCCGAGATAACGGGCGAAGACATGCTCGGTCGTGAACTCCAGGAAGCGGGAGGCTATGTGCTCCACCTGTCCTCTCAACTCCCGCAGGTGGCCCGAGATCGCGGAGAGTGGGACTCCGGCGGCATGCAACTCCGCTGCCACCGCGAGCTCCTGAGGACTCGGAACCAGGAATTCGTCGTCCCGGCCCGGCATGGGCTCAAGGATGCCGAGCGCGATCGCGTCGGCCACCGCCGCGTCGTCCGGATCGCCGCCGAACGCCGCGTCCAGCTCCGCCCGGGTCATCCGGTCGGCCTTCTCGTCCGTCCACGGCCCCTCGACCTCGGCGGCGAGCCCCAGGACGCCACCCAGCCCCCGGCCCGTGTCCCAGGCCTCCAGCAGCTCCTTTATGGAGGCCAGGGTGTAGCCCCGGTCGAGCAGATCGGCGATCTGTCTCAACCGGGCCAGATGCGCGTCGCCGTACACATTCGCCCGGCCGCGCCGCTCGGGCCGGGGGAGCAGGCCGCGGTCCTGGTAGGCGCGGATCGTACGGACCGTGGTGCCGCTGTGGTGCGCCAGATCCTCGATGCGGTACTCCACCGGCCTGTGCTCGGGGCCGTGGTGACCCGCTGCCCCCTGCCCCGCGCCCGACTGCTCGTCCACGCTCCCGCCTCCGTAGAACCTCGTGCTAGGCGATGGCCGCTCGGCCGACCGCAGCGGCCGCGGCCCGCGCCGCGGGTGACTCCGCCAGATATTCGACGGCCTTGCGCAGCGAGCCTTCCTGCGAGGGATGGTACGACCGCCGCAGATAGCGGGGTATGGCCGTACCGAGCTCTCGCCATGTGGGTAGCAAACCCTTCCCGACCGCCTTGTTGTGCTCAGCCAGGGAGTAGCGAAGGCGGCCCGCGAGCTGCGGATCCCGGCGCATCAGATAGGCGGTGCCCCAGATCCACAGGTACAGCATCACGGGAGCGGTGACCGTCATGCCCGCGATACGACGGGCATAGCGGGGCAGGCCGTCGCCGCCGCAGTGCTGATACATGTCGAAGGCGACGGAGCGGTGCTCCACCTCTTCCGCGCCGTGCCAGCGCAGCAGGTCGAGCATGACCGCGTCGGCGTCCGCGCGATCCAGGCCCTCGGCGTGCAGCACCCAGTTCCCCAGGACCGCCGTGAACTGCTCGATCGCCGCGACGACCGCGAGACGGAAGCGCAGCCACTCCTGCGTCGGTATCGGCGCCCCCAACGGCGGCCTTTCGCCGAGGAGTTTCTCGAAGAGGAAGTCGACGTACTTCGTGAACGCGGCGGTGTCGAGCCGCCCCGCCGCCAAGTGGTCGAGCACATGCGCGTGCTGCACGCTGTGCGTGGCTTCCTGGCCCATGAACCCTTTGACGTCCTTGAGGAGCACCGGGTCGGTGACCAGGGGCAGGCCTTCCTTGAAGACCTTCACGAACCACCGCTCCCCCGCCGGGAGCAGCAGATGCAGCACGTTGATGACGTGGGTGGCGGTGGGCTCGTCCGGGATCCAGTGCAGCGGGGTCCGTTCCCAGTCGAACGAGACCCGGCGCGGAACGATCGTGTAGTGCTCCTCCGCGTTCGTCCCGGTGCTCTTCTCCGTGCTCACAGCGGCGGCTCCAATCGAGCGATCGCGCGCAGGGCCTTGGGCGTGAAGCGGGACATGAGGTGGGCGCCTCGGGCTTCCGGGGTGACCGGGACGACGGCCTGGTTCTTGACGACCGCGCGCAGGATCGCGTCGGCGACCTTCTCCGGCGGGTAGTTCCGCAGGCCGTACAGGCGCGAGGTCTTCTTCTGGCGGCGCTTCTCCTCCTCGGCGTCGACGCCGGCGAAGTGCGTGGTCGATGTGATGTTCGTGTTCACGAAGCCCGGGCATATCGCGGAGACCCCGATGCCCTGGCCCGCGAGCTCCGCGCGCAGGCACTCGCTGAGCATCAGGACCGCGGCCTTGGAGGTGCTGTAGGCGGGCAGAGCCTTCGACGGCTGATACGCCGCCGCGGACGCGGTGTTGACGATGTGGCCGCCCTGGCCGCGCTCGGCCATCTGCTTGCCGAAGAGCCGGCAACCGTGGATCACGCCCCACAGATTGACGTCGAGGACCTTCTTCCAGTCCTCGGCGCTCGTGTCGAGGAAGGAGCCGGAGAGGCCTATCCCCGCGTTGTTCACCAGGACGTCGACGATGCCGTACTCCCTGGCGACCTTCTCGGCGAGCTTCTCCATGGCCTGCTCGTCGGTGACGTCGACCGTCTCGCCCCAGGCCTCGGGGGCGCCGACCAGGCGGGACATCTCCGCCGTGCGCGCCGCGCTCTCCGCGTCCCGGTCGACGGCCACGACGCGTGCGCCCGCCTCGGCGAACGCGAAGGCGGTGGCCCGGCCGATGCCGCTGCCCGCGCCCGTGACCAGGATCAGCTGGCCGCCGAAGCGATCCGCGTGCTTCCCTGTGGCCACGCTGTTCTTCGCGGGCACACCGTCCTCGTTGGTGGTGACGAAGTCGGTGATCCACGCGGCCAGTTGGTCCGGCCGGGTGCGGGGCACCCAGTGCTTGGCGGGGATGCTGCGGCGTACAAGTTCCGGCGCCCACAGCTCCAGTTCGTCATAGAGCCGTTCCGACAGGAAGATGTCGCCGGACGGCGTGATGAGCTGCACGGGCGCATGCGCGAAGGCGTCGGCGCGGGGCCTGCGCATGCGCGCGCGGACGTTGTCGCGGTAGAGCCATGCTCCGTGCGCGGCGTCCGACGGCAGCGACGACGTCGGGTAGTCGCCCGCCGGCACCTTCTCCATGCGCTGGAGGATCTTCGGCCACTGCTTGCCGAGCGGTCCGCGCCAGGCGAGCTCGGGGAGCACCGGCGTGTGCAGCATGTACACGTACCAGGACTTGGCGCCCTGGCCCAGGAGCTGGCCGACCTTGCGCGGGGTGGGCCGGGTCATCCGCTTCTTGATCCAGTGCCCGAAGTGGTCGAGCGAGGGCCCCGACATCGAGGTGAAGGACGCGATGCGCCCCTCGGTGCGTTTGACCGTGACGAACTCCCAGGCCTGCACCGAGCCCCAGTCGTGGCCGACCAGGTGCATCGGCTTGTCCGGGCTCACCGCGTCGGCGACGGCCATGAAGTCATCGGTCAGCTTCTCCAGCGTGAAGCCGCCGCGCAGCGGCTGCGGAGCCGTGGACCTGCCGTGTCCGCGCACGTCGTAGAGCACGACGTGGAAGCGGTCGGCGAGGCGCTCGGCGACGTCCGACCAGACCTCTTTGGAGTCCGGATAGCCGTGGACGAGCAGCACCGTGGGCTGCGTCGGGTCGCCGAGCTCGGCGACGCACAGCTCCACTCCGCCCGTGCGCACCCAGCGCTCGCGGGCGTCCTTGATTCCCTTGGTGATTCCTTCCGCGGTCATGCGGCGGCCCTCTCCTCAGCCCAGCGCCGCACATGCGGCAGATCGTCATCCAGCCAGAACGCGCTCTGCTCGGGGTCCTTGGAGTCGGTGACGACCAGGATCTCCTCGAACTTCGCGCCCGTACCTCTGAATCCGAGGTGCGGTTCGACCGCCCACAGCCCCGTCCGGGGCGGGTGGTCGGAGAATTTGTACGGCGACCACAGCGGGGACCAGCCGTCCCGGTGGCCATGGAGCGCGTCGCTCGCCAGGCCCTTCAGGGACTGGGTGCCGAAGCCGAAGACATGCGGCGACCTGCGGCGCTCCTTGACCCGGTCGATCTTGTGCGCGATGACTCCGAAGGGATACGCGCGATGGCGGTTGGCATAGCCCTGGCGGACCATGAGCCGGTCCACGTCCTCATAGATCTCGCGCAGCGTGCGGCGCTCACGCACCTCGCGCAGGAGCAGCTCGCGGTGTGCCTCCAGGTCGGAGAGGAGCTTGTCGTGCAGGGGATTGAGGCCGAGACAGCCCGAGTAGCCGATGTCCGCCGTGTATCCCTTGTGGACCGGGGCCATGTCGAGGATGAACGGCATCCCCGGCTCAAGGCGGCGGTTGGTGGGGAAGAACTGCAGCGGTATCCGGAAGTTCGCGAACGCCGTGCGGTCCCCGAACCAGGCGAAAGGCAGGTGGAACCAGTCCCGCACACCCCGCTCACGCAGCCATTCACGCTGCATCCGCGCCGCCTCGCGCTCGGTCACACCCGGCTTGAGCTGCGCCGCGACCGCCTCCGCGCATTCATACGCGAGGGTCTGCACTTCCCTGAACCCCCGCAGTTCCGCGGAGAGTTCGCCTGCCACCGCTGAGGTCATGCCACCGTCCGTCCGTGTCCGGTCCATCGCAGTACGCGCTCGTAACTTGACACTGATGAATGTGACAATGCTCAGCGGCTACGTCAATAGCTGTGCACGGGCCGGCCCGACTCCTGGGGGAAGCCGAGGGTTGTCCCCCAGGGGGCGACCTCAGGACGACCCTTACGGGCCCGTAATACCCGAGAGTGATACGAGGACAGCACCCTGGTCTGACGCTTGATGTGGCCTGCGCCACTACCTTCGAAATGTGACTGTGATCGCGACCGAAAGCCTGAGCAAGCGGTTCCCGAGGGTGACCGCGCTTGACCGGCTCTCCATGGATATCGGGCCCGGTGTAACCGGACTCGTCGGAGCCAATGGAGCCGGCAAGTCCACGCTGATCAAGATCCTGCTGGGTCTGTCCCCCGCCACGGAGGGCACCGCCGCTGTGCTCGGCCTCGACGTCGCCACCAGTGGCGGCCAGATCCGTGAGCGCGTCGGCTATATGCCCGAGCACGACTGTCTGCCGCCCGATGTGTCGGCCACCGAGTTCGTCGTCCACATGGCGCGCATGTCGGGCCTGCCGCCCACGGCGGCCCGTGAACGCACCGCGGACACGCTGCGGCACGTCGGTCTCTACGAAGAGCGCTACCGCCCCATCGGGGGCTACTCGACCGGGATGAAGCAGCGCGTGAAGCTCGCGCAGGCCCTCGTCCACGACCCCGACCTGGTCTTCCTGGACGAACCGACCAACGGCCTCGACCCCGTGGGCCGCGACGAGATGCTGGGCCTCATCCGCCGCGTCCACACGGACTTCGGCATCTCCGTCCTGGTCACCTCGCACCTGCTCGGCGAGCTGGAGCGCACCTGCGACCACGTCGTCGTCATCGACGGCGGAAAGCTCCTGCGGTCCAGCTCCACCACCGACTTCACCCAGATCACCACGACGCTGGCCATCGAGGTGACGGACAGCGACGAACACCCCGACGGCACCAAAGTGTTCCGCGAGGCGCTGCAGGGGCGCGGGGTCTCCACCCACGAGGGCAGCGGCCTGCCGGGCGCCGGGCACACCGTGCTGCTCGAAGCGGACGGCGAAGAGACGTACGACCTCGTCCGCGACCTCGTCGCGGACCTCGGTCTCGGCCTGGTCCGGATGGAACAGCGAAGGCACCACATCGCAGAGGTCTTCCAGTCCGAACAGTCCGAACAGTCCGAGCGGACGGGACAGACCGGACAGCCCGGGAAGACGGAAGCGCGGAAGGAGGCGGTCCGTCATGGCGGTTGAGCAGCCCCCGGCACACGCCGGCGAACAGACCCAGATCCACAACATCGGCTATCGCAACTACGACGGCGCGCGCCTGGGACGCGCCTACGCCCGCCGCTCGCTCTTCTCCCAGAGCCTGCGCGGGGCGTACGGACTCGGCCGCTCGGCCAAGTCCAAGGTCCTGCCCATGATCCTCTTCGCGGTGATGTGTGTTCCCGCCGCGATCATGGTGGCGGTCGCCGTGACCACCAAGGCGAACGAACTCCCCCTCGACTACACCCGATACGCGATCGTGTTGCAGGCCGTCATCAGTCTCTATCTCGCCGCCCAGGCCCCCCAGACGGTCTCCCGCGACCTGCGCTTCAAGACCGTCCCCCTCTACTTCTCCCGCCCCATCGAGCACAGCGACTACGTACGTGCCAAGTTCGCGGCGATGGCCTCGGCCCTCTTCGTCCTCACGGCCGCACCGCTGCTCGTCCTCTACGTAGGGGCGCTGCTCGCCAAGCTCGACTTCGCGGACCAGACAAAGGGCTTCGGCCAGGGGCTCGTATCCGTGGCGCTGCTCTCGCTCCTCTTCTCCGGCATCGCCCTTGTCGTCTCGGCGATCACACCCCGGCGCGGCTTCGGGATCGCCGCCGTCATCGCCGTTCTGACCATCAGCTACGGAGCGGTGTCCACGGTCCAGGCCATCGCCTACGAACAGGGCAGCACCGAGGTCATCGCCTGGCTCGGCCTCTTCTCGCCGATCACGCTCATCGACGGCGTACAGACCGCCTTCCTCGGCGCGACGTCCGCCTTCCCCGGCGCGGAAGGGCCCTCGTCCGGCACGGGCGTGGTCTACGTGATCGTCGTCCTCGCCCTCATCGCGGGCTGCTACGGCGCCCTGATGCGCCGCTACCGAAAGGTCGGGCTGTGAGCGCCCACCCGTCGCCCGCCACCACCCTTCTAAGGAATGGGCCGCGCCCATGAGCACTATTCTCATCGACCACACCAGCCGCTGGTTCGGCAACGTGGTGGCGGTCAACGACATCACGATGAACGTCGGCCCCGGTGTCACCGGCCTCCTCGGCCCGAACGGCGCGGGCAAGTCCACCCTCATCAACATGATGGGCGGCTTCCTCGCCCCCTCCACCGGCAGCGTCACCCTCGACGCCAAGCCGATCTGGCGCAACGAAAAGATCTACAAGGACATCGGCATCGTCCCCGAGCGCGAGGCGATGTACGACTTCCTCACCGGACGCGAATTCGTCGTCGCCAACGCGGAGTTGCACGGTCTGGACGAGCGGGCCGCACACAAGGCACTCGCCACGGTCGAGATGGAGTACGCGCAGGACCGCAAGATCTCGACGTACAGCAAGGGCATGCGCCAGCGCGTGAAGATGGCCTCCGCCCTCGTCCACGAACCGTCCGTGCTCCTGCTCGACGAGCCGTTCAACGGCATGGACCCCCGCCAGCGCATGCAGCTGATGGAGCTGCTTCGGCGCATGGGGGACGAGGGCCGCACGGTCCTGTTCTCCTCGCACATCCTCGAAGAGGTCGAGCAACTGGCCTCGCACATCGAGGTGGTCGTGGCAGGGCGGCACGCGGCGAGCGGTGACTTCCGCAAGATCCGCCGACTGATGACCGACCGCCCGCACCGCTACCTGGTGCGTTCCAGCGACGACCGCGCCCTGGCCGCCGCCCTGATCGCAGACCCGTCGACGGCAGGAATCGAAGTCGACCTCAAGGAAGGCGCCCTGCGCATCCAAGCCATCGACTTCGGGCGCTTCACCGCCCTGTTGCCACGCATCGCCCGCGATCACGACATCCGGCTCCTCACGGTCTCGCCCTCGGACGAGTCCCTCGAGTCGGTCTTCTCCTATCTCGTCGCGGCCTGAAGGGAGCCATCGTGTACGACCCCACTGTCGCCCGGCTCACCTACCGGGGCCTGCTCGGCCGCCGCCGGGCTCTGATCCTCTTCGCCCTGCCCGTCCTGCTGATCGCCATCTCCGCCGCGGTCCGCGGATTCAGCGGCGCCGACGACCAGGTCGCCTCCGACCTCCTCGGCGGCTTCGCGCTCGCCACGATGGTGCCGATCATCGGCGTCATCGCGGGCACCGGAGCCATCGGCCCGGAGATCGACGACGGCTCCGTCGTCTACCTCCTCTCCAAGCCGGTCAAGCGGCCCACGATCATCGTCACCAAGCTCACCGTCGCCATAGCCGTGACCATGGCCTTCTCCGCGATTCCGACCTTCATCGCGGGCATGATCCTGAACGGCAACGGCCAGCAGATCGCCGTGGCGTACACCATCGCCGCTCTGGTCGCCTCGATCGCGTACGCCGCGATGTTCCTGCTCCTCGGCACCATCACCCGGCACGCGGTGGTCTTCGGACTCGTCTACGCCCTCGTGTGGGAGGCCCTCTTCGGGTCCCTCGTCTCCGGGGCGCGCACGCTCAGCGTCCAGCAGTGGTCGCTCGCCGTCGCCCAGAAGACCGCGGGCGGTGACCTGGTCACCTCGGACGTCGGACTGCCGGTCGCCACCGTGCTCCTTGTCGGCGTCACGGTCCTCGCCACGTGGTACGCCGGGCAGAAGCTCCGGTCGCTGAAGCTGGCCGGGGAGGAGTAGTCGCTGAGGAGCAGCCACTCCGTAGAGTCCCGCCCACGGGGGAGTTGCCCGGGGCGGCCGCTTCGAGCGCGTACTTCACTGCGCGGGTCGCCCACCCAACGTCGCACTGAGCCGGGGCCGAATCTTTCGGTGCCCGGCTCAGTGCGGTCGGCTCAGTGCGGTCGGCTCAGTGCGGTTGGCACAGTGCGGTTGGCACAGCGCGGTCGGTCAAGCCGTCAGGAATCGCTCGAGCACCGTCGCGATGCCGTCGTCCTCGTTCGACGCCGTCACCTCGTCCGCCACCGTCTTGAGTTCCTCATGGGCGTTGGCCATCGCCACGCCGTATGCCGCCCAGCCGAACATCGGGATGTCGTTGGGCATGTCGCCGAAGGCGATCGTGTCGGCGGCCTTCGCACCCAGGCGGCGGGCCGCGAGGGACAGGCCCGTCGCTTTGGAGAGGCCGAGGGGGAGCAGTTCGACGACGCCCTCGCCGGCCATCGTCACGCCGACCAGACCGCCCGCCACCTCACGGGCCACCGACGCCAAGGCGTCGTCGCTCAGGCCCGGGTGCTGGACGTACACCTTGTTCAGCGGAGCCGACCATAGATCGGCGACGTCCGTGAACGGGACGACGGGCAGCGGGCCCTCCTGCACCAGGTACCCGGGGCCGACGATCACCTCGCCGTCGAGGCCGTCACGGCTCGCGGCAAGCGCCAGCGGGCCGATCTCCGCCTCTATCTTGGCGAGGGCGATACCGGCCAGCTGCCGGTCGAGCGTGACCGACGTGAGGAGCCGATGCTCGCCCGCGTGGTAGACCTGCGCGCCCTGCCCGCACACCGCCAGGCCGTCATAGCCCAGGTCGTCGAGGATGTGCCGGGTCCAGGGGACGGCACGGCCGGTGACGACGATGTGCGCGGCGCCCGCCGCGGTGGCCGCGGTGAGCGCGTCGCGCGTGCGCGCCGAGACCGTGTCGTCGGAGCGCAGGAGCGTTCCGTCGAGGTCGGTCGCGACGAGCTTGTACGGGAAGGACGGCGTGGGAGAGGACGGATGGGGAGAGGACGGCGTGGCAGGAGCAGGGTGACTCACTTGTTGATGGGCTCCAGGATCTCTCGGCCCCCCAGGTACGGACGCAGTACCTCGGGCACCCACACGGAGCCGTCGGCCTGCTGGTGATTCTCCAGGAGGGCGACGATCGTGCGCGGGACGGCGCAGAGCGTGCCGTTCAACGTCGCGAGCGGCTGCGTCACCTTCTTGCCGTCGCTCTCGTCACGCATCCGGATCGACAGACGGCGGGACTGGAAGCTGTCGCAGTTCGACGCGGAGGTCAGCTCGCGGTACTTGCCCTGCGTCGGGATCCAGGCCTCGCAGTCGAACTTCCGCGACGCCGACGAGCCCAGGTCGCCCGTGGCCACGTCGATCACCTGGAACGGCAGGCCGAGGCCGGTCAGCCACTGCTTCTCCCACTCCAGGAGCCGCTGGTGCTCGTTCTCGGCGTCCGCCGGGTCGACGTACGAGAACATCTCGACCTTGTCGAACTGGTGCACGCGGAAGATGCCGCGGGTGTCCTTGCCGTACGTGCCCGCCTCACGGCGGAAGCAGGGCGAGAAGCCCGCGTACCGCAGAGGGAGCTTGTCGGCGTCGATGATCTCGTCCATGTGGTAGCCGGCGAGCGCTACCTCGGAGGTGCCGACCAGGTAGTAGTCGTCCTTCTCCAGGTGGTAGACGTTCTCGGCGGCCTGGCCGAGGAAGCCCGTGCCCTCCATGGCGCGCGGGCGGACCAGGGCGGGCGTCAGCATCGGGATGAACCCTGCCTCCGTCGCCTGCGCGATCGCCGCGTTCACCAGGGCCAGCTCGAGCAGCGCGCCGACACCGGTCAGGTAGTAGAAGCGCGATCCTGAGACCTTCGCGCCGCGCTCGACGTCGATGGCGCCGAGCGCCTCGCCGAGTTCCAGGTGGTCCTTGGGCTCGAAGCCCTCGGCCGCGAAGTCGCGAGGAGTGCCGATCGTGTCGAGGACGACGAAGTCCTCTTCGCCGCCGACCGGGACGTCCGGGTGGACGAGGTTGCCCAGCTGCCCCAGGAGACGCTTGGTCTCCTCGTCCGCCTCGTCCTGTGCGGCGTTGGCCGCCTTGACGGCGGTGGAGAGCTCGCCGGCCTTCTTCAGGAGCTCGGCCTTCTCGTCACCCGAGGCCTTGGGGATGAGCTTGCCGAGCGCCTTCTGCTCGGAACGGAGCTCGTCGAAGCGGAGCCCGGACGACCTGCGCCGCTCGTCGGCGGAGAGCAGGGCGTCGACGAGCGCGACGTCCTCTCCACGGGCGCGCTGGGAGGCGCGAACACGGTCGGGGTCCTCACGGAGCAGGCGAAGGTCAATCACCCCACCAGGCTACCGTCGAGCAGTTCCGGCTCTCGACTCGATATTCCACGCTATGGCGTTATGACCGATTTGCCGGAATGGGAATTCCGGAAAGCGGCTCGATGGGTTCCGGTTCGATTCAAGGGTCGGCCAGGGGTCGGTTCCAGGTCAACGGAAAGCGTGTCATTCCCCGATATGAGGCAGAGGGGGTTCGCCTCCTTGACCCGATCCCCTTGCGCGGAACGGGACTTGGCGCGCTGGTTGTCCACAGGGATATCCCCTGTCGAAAAGTTATCCACAGGCTGTGTGAAAGATCTGTGGATGCCGGAAGGGGTCGTTCCGAAAGCCGCAAGCGCGACGAAGGATTCCCGTCCCAAACCACCCGCACACCCACTTTCGAGTGGAAATGGTTCGCTCCAAAGAGTTGATCAATGGAAAAGAGTGGACGAGGGGTGACGTGCTCGACTGTGGACGGACTTGTGGGTTGTAGGCCGATTTGTCGACCATGTCACGCTTCGTTGTCGACTTGTCCCCAGGTCGAGAAGGGGGCCTGTGGATAACTTTGTGGACAACGTAAATCAGCAGGTAAGACCGCTCAGGAACCACTCAGCAACCACTCAGCAACCAGTCAGGAACCAGTCAGGAATCGCTCAGGGAGCGCTGAGGGAGCGCTGAGGAACCGCTGAGGGCTGCTGAGGACCGCTCAGAACCGGCCGTCCTGGCACTGCGTCAGCCAGTCCGACGCCGCGAGGAACTCGCCATCGGTCGTCCCGGGCCGCAGCGGCGGCAGGTCGCCGGGCGCCACACCCGCCCGCGGGTACGACCCGAGGAAGCGCACCTGCGGGCAGATCCGCTTGAGGCCCATCAGGGCCTCGCCCACGCGGCGGTCCGTGATGTGCCCTTCGGCGTCCACGGAGAAGCAGTAGTTACCGATGCGCTGGCCGGTGGGCCGCGATTCGATCCGCATCAGGTTGACCCCACGTACGGCGAATTCCTGGAGCAGTTCGAGCAGGGCGCCCGGGTGGTCGTCGCCGAGCCAGATGACCACCGAGGTCTTGTCCGCGCCGGTGGGCGCGGCGGGCCGGGCCGGGCGGCCGACCAGCACGAAGCGGGTCTCGGCGGTCGCCGCGTCGGCGATGTTGCTGACCAGCGGTTCGAGGCCGTACGTCGCCGCCGCGAACTCGCCCGCGAAGGCCGCGTCGAAGCGTCCCTCCTGGACCAGGCGCGCGCCGTCCGCGTTCGACGCCGCCGACTCCCACAGGGCGTCAGGGAGGTTCGCGGCGAGCCAGTTGCGGACCTGGGGCTGGGCCACGGGGTGGCCGGTCACCGTCTTGATGTCCTTGAGCTGCGTGCCGGGCCGCACGAGCAGCGCGAAGGCGATCGGCAGGACGACCTCGCGGTAGATCATCAGGGGCTCGCCCTTGGCGAGTTCGTCGACGGTGGTCGTGACACCGCCCTCGACCGAGTTCTCGATCGGTACGAGCGCCGCCGCCGCGTCACCACTGCGGACCGCGTCAAGGGCGGCCGGTACGGACACCATCGGGACGAGCTCCCTGGTGGCCGCTTCCGGGAGCGTACGGAGGGCAGCCTCGGTGAAGGTGCCCTCGGGGCCGAGATAGGTGTAGCGCATCGCCGACATACCGTCACCCTAATGGCCTGTACGTGGCCTGGCTCACGCGTCTCACGAAGCGGCACCTGCCTCTCCCGTGCACAGGTACAGCGGCACCTGCCTCCCCCGTGCACAGGTACAAGGGATGAGGATGAGGCTCGCCCCTCCACGGCTCACCTCTCCACGGCTCACCCCTCCGACGACTCACCCCTCCAGCAACCGCTGCCCCACGTACTCGCCCTTCGCCGCCCCGCCCGGCACCGCGAAGAGGCCGCTCGCCTCGTGCCGGATGAACTCCGAAAGGGCGTCCCCCCGGTCGAGCTTGCGCTGCACCGGAACGAAGCCGCGGAGCGGGTCGGCCTGCCAGCACACGAAGAGCAGGCCCGCGTCCGGCTCCCCGCTCTTGTCGAAACCGTCGTGGTACGAGAACGGGCGGCGCAGCATCGCGGAGCCGCCGTTCTGGTCGGGCCGGGTGATGCGGGCGTGGGCGTTGAGGGCGATGACGTACTTGCCGTCCGCGCCCGCCTTCTCCAGCTTCGGCTCGGTGGTCTCCGTACCGCCGGTCAGCGGTGAGCCGTCCGACTTGTGGCGCCCGATGACCGCCTCCTGGTCCTTGACGCCGAGCTTCTCCCAGTCGTCGAGGAGCATCCGGATGCGACGTACGACGACGTACGAGCCGCCGGCCATCCACGAAGGGTCCCGTGCGGCTCCTGTGGCGGGAACGTAGATACGTCGGTCGAAGTCGTCCTCCGACGGCTTCGGGTTGTTCGAGCCGTCGATCTGGCCCATGAGGTTGCGCGTCGTCATCGGCTGCGCGGTCGCGCCGGGCGAGCGGTTGAACCCGTTCATCTGCCAGCGCACCCGCGCCGCGTCCCCGGCCTCCTTCTGGATCGCGCGCAGCGCGTGGAAGGCGACGAGCGGGTCGTTCGCGCCGATCTGCACCCACAGGTCGCCGTCGCTGCGCGCCTTGTCGAGGTGGTCGGAGGAGAAGTCGGGCAGCGGGTCGAGCGCGGACGGGCGCTGCTTCTCCAGGCCGGTGCGCCCGAAGAAGCTGTGCCCGAATCCGAAGGTGACGGTCAGGGACGACGGCCCCGCATCGCGGGCGACATCCGTGTCCTCGCCCGTCGTGGCCTTGCCCGCCATCAGCAGCTCGGCCGTCGCCGACCAGCGGCGCAGCAGGGCGGCCGCCTCCTTGCGGCCCGCGCCCGCCGCCAGGTCGAAGGCCACCAGATGTCCCCGGGACTGGACGGGCGTGGTGATGCCCGGCTGATGTTTCCCGTGAAACATGACCTCGTCCGCGCCGAGGGACGTCAGCGACGCCGCCCGGCCCGTCGACGAGGCGTCCGAGGTGTCCGAGGGCGCCGCGGCGTACCCGGCCGCACCGCCCGCCGCGCCGAGCGCGAGACCGGTGGCGCCGGCGGTGCCGATCAGCCGCCGCCTCGAAATCCCGTTGTCCGCCATGGTGGTTCCGTTCAGCCGATCTGCGCGTTCTTGTTCACGGTCACTTGGTCGATGTCGGACGTGCGGACGGTCACCGCGATCTTCCAGTCGCCCGCCATCGGAATCTGCACCCCGCTCGAACTCCAGTGTCCGGTGGCGATGTGGTCGGGGACGACGGGCAGTGGGCCGAGGTCCTTCGACTTGAGGGTGAAGGAGACCTTCACCTCGGGGATGTCGAAGGCGCTGCCGTTCGGCCGCTTCACGAAGATGTGCATGTCGTTGCTGCCGGTGCGGCCCGGGTCGAGGTCGAGCTGCAGGGTGCCCTTGCCGTCCGAGGAGCCGGTGTCGAAGGGGATCTTGAGGGTGAGCGGTCCTGACCGCTGAGCGGCGGCCGCCGTCTTCGAAGCTGCCGCTTCCTCCTCCGTGCGCCCCGGCTCGGTGGAGGTGAGGATCGTGGTGACGGCGAGCAGGACGACGGCGACGCCCGCCTCGGCGAGCACGGAGCGGCGCAGGCCGGAGCGGTTGGGGTCGGCGTCGCGGATCCGCTTCTCGCGGGCGGTGCTGATGGCGGCCTGCTGGCGGGCGAGTTGGGCGGAGCGCGTCGAGTCCTTGGAGTCCTGAGAGCCCTTGGATGTCTTGGAGTCCTTGGAATCCTTGGAGTCCGCGCCGGTGGCCCCGGCGGGCACCGTCACCGGCTTCTTCTCCACGCGCTCGGCCGCGGCGTTCTTCTCCGAAAGCTTCTCCGAAAGCTGCCCCGCAGGCTTCTCTGAACGCTTCTCCGCGCGCTGCTCGACGACGGTCGCCGCCGCGGCCTCCGGGGCCATGTCGCCCGCCTGTTCCGCGATCCGTGCCGTCCAGCGCCGCGAGATCCAGGCAATGCCGACGAGGACGGCCACCAGGCCGACCTTGAGGAGGAGCAGCTGTCCGTACCGCGTACCGGTGAGCGCCGACCACGAGCCGACCTGCCGCCACGACTGGTACAGCCCGGTCGCGGCGAGGGCGATGACGCTGCAGAACGCCACCCGTGAGAAGCGCCGCACCGCGTCGCTGTCCACCGACGGCGCGAAGTAGAGGGCGACGACGAGCGCCGCGAGCCCGCCGAGCCAGGCGGCGACGGCGAGCAGGTGCACGACGTCCACGGGCATCGCGAGTCCGGCCTGGATACCGGTCGACGCGTGCTCGGCCATGGCCCAGGTCGCGCCGAGCCCGAGGGCGACGACGCCTCCGCCGATCGCGAGCCCGAAGGTGAGGTCCTTGCGTTCCTTGGGGTCGGTCCGCTTCTCGTACGCACCGAAGAGCACCGCGATGAACAGCGCGGCGGCGGCGAGCAGCAGCAGCCGTGAGACCAGCGCGGCTCCCGTCTTCGTTTGAAGTACGTCGCCGAGCTTGGCCATGTCGAAGGCGTCGGCGAGCTTCCCCGACCCGGTGTAGGGCGCGCGCAGCAGGAGCAGTACGAGGGTGGAGGCGGTGAGCGTGACCCAGCCGGACACCACGAGGCGCTGCACGGGCCGCACACCGGCGCCGCGCGGCCAGCAGCCGAGCACGAAGGCCGCCCCGCCGACGACGAGGATGAATCCGGCGTACGAGAGGTAGCGCGCGAAGCCGTAGAGACCGCCGACGAATCCGCCGCCCACTTCCTGGTCAGGCAGCGCGACCTTCGTGTCGGACGGCGCGCCCACGGAGAAGGTGAAGGCCCCGGAGATGGGGTGGCTGTCGGCGGAGACGACTTGGTAGGCGACGGTGAAGGTGCCGTCGGGCAGCCCCTTGTGCAGCTTCACGCCGTAGGTGTTGGACCCGAGGTCACTGGTCTTGCCGGTGTCGACGCGCTTGCCGGCCGGGTCGAGCACCCGTACGGAACCGTCGGACATGGCGACCTTCTCGGAGAAGGTCAGCGACACACTGGCGGGCGCCTTGTCGACCACCGCCCCCTGCTTGGGGTCGCTTCCCGTCAGCGCCGCATGGGCGGAGACGGGGGCCGCCGCGGCGAACAGCGCGCCGAGGAAGACGGCGACGACGAGCATGAGCCGTCCGACGCCGGGTGGTATCCCGAAGCGCGCTGCGGCCCCGGAGCGAGCTCTGGTGGCCCCGGAGCGTTCTCCACAGCGGGGAGCGATGGTCTGCATCAGCGATCAGTCCCTCAGTGCGACGCGTGCTTGCCGGGCTTGGGGTTGTACGTGGCGGCCTTCACCGGAACCTCGATCTCGATCGGGTCCGACTTCTCGAAGTGCAGCGTCACCGCGACCTTGTCGCCCTGCTTCGGCTTGTGCTTGAGCTCCTCGAACATGAGGTGGTTGCCGCCCCGCGCGAAGTCGAGCTCGCCGTTCGCGGGTACGTCGAACGACTTCTGCTCCTTCATCGCGCTGTCCTTGGTGCTGTGCAGCGTGACCTTCTCGGCGATGGAGCTGGTCACCGACGTGAGCTTGTCACCGCCGCCCTTGTTCGTGACGGTGAAGAACCCGGAGGCCATGGTGTCCATGGCGGGTTCGGGCATGAAGGCACCGGCGACCTTGAGCTCGGGCTTGTCCGACGCCTTGGCGCCTTCCTTGCCGCCGGACGAGTCCGAGCAGCCAGCGAGGGCGAGCCCCGCCGTCAGCGCCATGGCCCCGCTGATGAGTGTGCGGCGGTTCACGGAGTCGCTCCCTTGATGATCTTGGGGAGGTCCTTGGTGTAGTCGTCCACGGTGGTGTCCTCGCCGTACAGGACGTAACCGGCGTCGGTCTTCGGCGAGAACGCGATGACCTGCGTGCCGTGCATCGAGACGACCTTGCCCTTCTCCTTCTTGGAGGGCTCGATGCTGATGCCGAGGGTGCGGGCGCTGCCCTGGATGGTCTCGAAGTCACCGGTCAGACCGATGAAGTCGGTGTCCTGGGCCTTGAGCCACTTGCCGAGGGCGGCAGAGGTGTCGCGCTCGGGGTCGGTGGTGACGAAGACGACCTGGAGCTTGTCCTGTTCGGCCTTGGGCAGCTGCTTCTTGGCGACGGCGATGTTGCTCATCGTCAAGGGGCAGACGTCCGGGCAGTTGGTGTAGCCGAAGTAGATGAGCGTCGGCTTGCCCTTGGTCCGCTCGCGCAGGTCGTACTTCTTGCCGTGCGTGTCCTTGAGGACGAGGTCCGGCTTCTCGAAAGGCTTGTCGAGGATGGTCGCGGCCTTGTCCCCGTTGGACTCGACGGAGACGTCCGCGACGGGCTTCTTGCTGTCGTCACCACTGCCGCAGGCGGACAGGGTGAGGGTGGCCGCGGCCAGCATGGCGGCGGCGATCAGCTTCTTCTTGCGCATACGAAAATGTCCCAGATGTGAGGGGGCCCGGGCGCACCGGGGGCAGGCGAAACGCCCCCGGTGCGGCCCGAAGGAGTGGCTCAGCTGTTGGTGCGCCGACGTCCGGCGAGCACGCCGAACGCCACGCCGGCGGCGCCGACGACGATGCCGACGATGCCGAGGACGCGGGCGGTGGAGTCGCTGCTGTCGGAGGCGGCGGCGGACTCGCTCTTGTCGCCCGACTTCGCGTCTTCCTTGGCGTCGTCGTGTGAGGCGGCGGCGCCGTGGCCGTCCTCGGAGGCGGCGGTGAGCGCGAGGGCCGGAGCCGGGTGCTCCGGCTCCTCCTGGCCCTTCTGCTGCGGCTCGATCCAGCGGACGACGTCCTTGTTGTCGTACGTCTGTACGGCCTTGAAGACCAGCTCGTCGGCGTCCTCGGGGAGCGCGCCGATGGACAGCGGGAACTTCTGGAAGGAGCCCGGCTGGACACCCTTGCCGTCGGCGGTCCAGGTGACCTTGGAGACGGCCTCGTCGATCTTCTCGCCGTGCATCTCCAGCGGCTTGTCGAGCTTCGCCTTGGTGACCTTCACGGTCCAGCCGGGTACGGGCTGCGTCATGACGGAGGCGAGCGGGTGGTCCTCGGGGAAGGACACCTCGACCTTGTTGGTCGCGGCGTCGTCCATCTCGTTCGGCACCTTGAAGTTGACCGTGGCGTAGCCGCCCTTGGCGGCCTCGCCCTCGGCCGTGACGCTGACGTGCGCGAAGGCGGGGACGGAGAGCAGCAGGACGGCGGTGGCGGCGACGCCACCGACGACGGAGACGCGGGAGGCCTTCATGCCCTTCACGGAGGACAGGCCGGACAGAGAAGACAGAGCAGACAGAGCAGACATGGCGGAACACTCCACTTTCAGCGGTGGTGACCAGCAGTGCTGACCGGGTCAGCAGTGGTGATCAGGGGAGAGGGCGCGGCGACGAACCGAGCGGCACGCGCGCGTGGACGCCGCAAGGCGTGACGCACCTCTCCGTAGTGCTGCGGCAGGAGTGCGTCGCGTCAGGCAGCGAGTGCGAGTGCGGCGGCGGCCGGCGGACCCCGCCTGGTCACCGTGTGCTGGAGCGCGGTGGTGTGCGGCTTCGGTGGTACGAGGAAGGTGGCGCGCGGAGTCCGGGCCTCCACGCCGGGCGCTCCGGGGAGGCCGGCTCGCAGGGCGCGTACGAGTGCGAGCGCCCCGCGCAGGGAACGTACGAGCGCCCCTTCGGCGACTCCGTACGCCCCGTGGGCCGAGAGCCGCACGAGTCGAAGGAGCGCGATGTCGCCGCGGCGCAGCAGCCATCCGGCGGCGACGGCGGCGAGTACGTGCCCCAGGAGCATCGGAAGCGACGGGAGCAGCGACATCGAGTCCATCGCGGTGTCCGCCGCCGTCGCCGCGGCCGGGGCGCTGTGCTGGTGCATGGCGTGGCCCGCGGCCCCGCCGCCCGGCTCCAGGCCCGACGTCGTCAGGATCCGGTGTGCCTGGGCGGGGCTGAGGTTGGCCGCACCCGCCCCGCACACCAGACGCGCGGCACGCTCCACCAGGGAGGTGTCGGTGGTCGCCACCGCGGAGCCGCCGTGCTGGCCGGCCCCGAAGAGCGCGTGCAGGCCCACCTGGCCGGCGGCGAGCAGGGCGGCGATGCCCGGCAGTGACCGCTCACGCCCGGCGAGCGGTGCCGCGACGGCGAGGACGGCGATGAAGCCGACGCCGAGTGTCCACAGCGGGACGGCGGCGCAGGAAGCGAGCACATGGCCCCCGGCGGACAGCACGACGCAGAGCACGGCGAACACCGCGGCTCTCAGCAGCCGGAGATCGAATCCGGCGCGCACCTCGCGCTGGTGGGGGGCAGTCATGGCCGGAACATCATTGCACTGGGCTTACCCGCCGCATACGGCAGGTCCGCAAGCTCCCGTGCGTGCCGATACGCGCCGATGCGTATCGATCCGTGCCGATACACGACGAGGCATGCCGATGAGCGCTAGTGGATGCCGATGGGTGCTGATCAATAACCATCAGCACCGAATGGGTGTCTTTGCGGATTTCTCCTCGGGGCTCCGAAGTGCCTTGTGGGGGACGTGTCTACACCGTCCCGAGTCGTCCGCGCGTCGGCCGTATGGGCGGCATCACGTCAACTGCGCGCTTATACACCGGCGCTTGCGGCAATACGTATCGGTATGTCGAGCCGCGGCCAGGAGGCTGGAGCATGAGCATGTGGTGGTCTCTCCATTTGCGGCGCGAAGCTGCGAGCGTCCCGCTGGCCCGTCGGCTCCTGATCGGCACGATGGAGACCGCGGGGGTGGATCCCGACGTCTCGTACGACCTGTCGGTGGCTCTCAGCGAGGCCTGTGCCAACGCGGTGGAGCACGGCGGGGCGACGGTCTCCGAGGGGGCGGCCGGTGCCTATCGGGTGACGGCGTACCTCGACGGCGAGAAGTGCCGCATCGAAGTGGCTGATTCCGGTCCAGGATTCGTTCCCGTCGCGCAGCGCGCATCCGACACCGCCGAACACGGCCGGGGTCTCTATCTCATCCAGGAGCTCGCCGATCATGTGCACTTCGGCAACAGGCCGGGGGGCAGGGGCGGCGCGGTGATCAGCTTCGACAAGATCCTCAAGTGGCGTGAGGACACGCCGCTCGTCACGGCCTGAGGGCGCTTGAAGGTTCCCGCCGCTCAGCCGGGTGGCAGCGCCCTGCACAAGGCTTCGAGCGCCGCTCCGTAGGCGTGCTCCGGCGGCGTGGAGTAGCCGACGACCAGACCGTCGGGCGCGGGCATCGTGGCCTCAGGGTGGCGGAATTCGGCGAGGCCCTCCAGCGCGAGGCCCTGCCAGGCGGCCGCCTTCGCCGTGGACTGTTCGGTGCCGGGCGGCAGCCGCAGGACGGCGTGCAGGCCCGCTGCGACACCGGTCGGGCTGATGTGCGGGGCGTGCGTGGCGAGGGCGGTGACGAGCTGATCGCGGCGGTGGCGGTAGCGCTGACGCATGCGGCGGATGTGCCGGTCGTAGTGGCCCGACTCGATGAGGTCGGCGAGCGTGAGCTGGTCGATGACACTGACCCACGCCTCCCGTTCGCCCTTCGCCGCGAGTACTCCTTCGATGAGGTGTTCGGGCAGAACGAGCCATCCCAGGCGCACCCCCGGGGAGAGGCTCTTGCTCACCGAGCCCATGTAGACGACGCGTTCGGGATCCAGCCCCTGTACGGCGCCCACGGGCTCCCGGTCGTAGCGGAACTCGCCGTCGTAGTCGTCCTCCAGGACGAGGCCGTCGCGGGTACGTGCCCAGTCGATCACCGCCGCGCGCCGGGACGGGTGCAGGGGGCCACCGGTAGGGAACTGGTGTGCGGGCGTGAGCAGCACGCTCCGGACTCGCTGACTCTCGGTCAACTCCTCGATCCTGGCGCCCTTTTCGTCGAGGCCGAGCGGAACCGTCCGTACGCCCGCGGTGTCGAGGATCGACCGATGAAAGCCGAGCCCGTACGACTCCACCGCGATGGGGTGTCCCCTGCCCGAGCGAAGCCGAGAGCTGGGGGAAGGACCGCGCAACACCCCGCCTCCCCCGCTCCCGAACAGCAGCCGCAGGGCGTGCGCGAACCCGGAGCACACCACGATCCGCTCCGGGTCGGTACGCACCCCGCGAGCGCGCCCCAGGTAGCCCGCGAGCGCCCGGCGCAGCTCGACGCGCCCCTGCGGGTCACCTGGTCCGAAGGCCTCGTTCGGCGCGGAGTTGAGGGCGCGCCGGGCCGAGGCGAGCCAGGCGGTGCGCGGGAAGGAGGCGGCGTCCGGCTGGCCCTGGCGCAGGTCGTACGTGGGCGCCGCGGGCGTCGTCGGTCGGGCGGGCGCCCGCTTGGGGAGGCGGCCGCGCGCGGGAGGCGCCGCCCGTTCGGCCACCCGCGTGCCTGACCCCTGCCGCGCGGTCAGCCAGCCCTCGGCGACCAGCTCGGCGTAGGCGTCGGCGACGGTGTTGCGGGCGATGCCCAGATCGGCGGCGAGGGAGCGGTAGGGCGGAAGCCGCGTCCCCGGAGCGAGCCGCCCCTCGCGCACGGCGTCGCGCAGCGCGCGGATGAGCACGGCGCGGCGGCCTCCCGCCCCGGAGAGCTCCAGGTGCAGGTCACTCCCGATGCGCTCGGCCAAATTGACCCATGATTCCGCCATGAAAGTGCACCCTAGCCGAGGTCTTTCCGGCCCGTAGATTCATGGTCATGACGAACAACGAGAACACCACACAGACCGCCGCACAGACCGCCGCACAGACCGCCACGCAGCCCTCCGCACAGGCCTCCGCACGGACCGCCACCCAGACCTCCGCGCTGCCCCACACCCACACCCACGCCCACACCCCCCGTCTCAACTTCGCCAAGGCCGCCCCCAAGGCCTTCAAGGCCGTGATCGGACTCGACGCCGCCGCCCGCGAGGGCCTCGACCCGACCCTGGTCGAGCTGATCCAGATCCGCGCGTCGCTCCTCAACGGCTGCGCCTACTGCCTGCACATGCACACCTCCGACGCGCGCAAGGCGGGCGAGGACGAGGTGCGGCTGCACATGGTCGGCGTCTGGCGCGAGGCCAGGAAATTCTTCACGGAGAAGGAGCAGGCGGCGCTCGACCTGACCGAGGCCGTCACGCTCGTCCACCAGGGCGGAGTCCCGGATGACGTCTACGCCCGCGCGGCGGCGCACTTCGACGAGACGGAGCTCGGCCACGTCCTGGCCCTGATCTTCACCATCAACACCTGGAACCGCATCGCCCTGAGCACCGCCAAAGTGGCGGGCGAGGATGAGCGCTAGGCCCTGGCCCCCCGGAACGCGAAACCGGGCCCCTTCTTAAAGAAGAGGCCCGGTCCGGTTAAAGAAGCGGCCTGGTCCGGCAGGATGCTCAGCCCTTGAGCTCAGCCATCCACGCCTCGACGTCATCGGCACGCCGCGGCAGCGCGGCCGACAGGTTCTTGTTGCCGTCGGCCGTCACGAGGATGTCGTCCTCGATCCGCACGCCGATACCGCGGTACTCCTGCGGCACCGTCAGGTCGTCCGCCTGGAAGTACAGGCCGGGCTCGACCGTCAGGCACATGCCGGGCTCCAGGACACCGTCGGCGTACGTCTCACGGCGCGCGGCCGCGCAGTCGTGGACGTCCATGCCGAGCATGTGACCGGTGCCGTGCAGGGTCCAGCGGCGCTGGAGACCCAGCTCCAGGACGCGCTCGACCGGGCCCTCGACGAGCCCCCACTCCACGAGCCTCTCGGCGAGCACGCGCTGTGCGGCGTCGTGGAAGTCGCGGTACTTGGCGCCCGGCTGCACCGCCGCGATGCCGGCCTCCTGGGCCTCGTACACGGCGTCGTAGATCTTCCGCTGCAGCTCGTCGAAGCGGCCGTTGATCGGCAGCGTCCGCGTCACGTCGGCGGTGTAGTACGTGTGCGTCTCCACACCGGCGTCGAGCAGCAGCAGCTCCCCGGAGCGCACGGCGCCGTCGTTGCGCACCCAGTGCAGCGTCGTGGCGTGCGGGCCCGCGGCGCAGATCGAGCCGTAGCCGATGTCGTTGCCGTCGACGCGGGCGCGCAGGAAGAACGTGCCCTCGATGTAGCGCTCGCTGGTCGCCTCGGCCTTGTCCAGGACGCGTACGACGTCCTCGAAGCCGCGGGCCGTCGAGTCGCACGCCTTCTGCAGCTCGCCGACCTCGAACTCGTCCTTGACCAGCCGGGCCTCGGAGAGGAAGACGCGCAGCTCCTCGTCGCGCTCGGCGGTGACCTTGTCGGTCAGAGCGGCCTCGATACCGGCGTCGTAGCCGCGGACGGCCCGGACGGAACCGGTCGCCTCGCGCAGCTGTGCGGGCAGCTCGCGCACGTCGGACGCCGGGATGCCGTACAGCGTCTCGGCCTCGGTGAGGGAGTGCCTGCGGCCGACCCACAGCTCGCCCTGGCCGTCCAGCCAGAACTCGCCGTTCTCGCGGTCGGAGCGCGGCAGCAGATAGATGGTGGCCTCGTGGCCGCTCGTGCCGTCGGCGAAGTCAGTCGGCTCCAGGACCAGGACGCCGTCCTCGGTCTGGTTGCCGGTCAGGTACGCGTACTCGACGGAGGAGCGGAAGGCGTACTCGGTGTCGTTCGAGCGGGTCTTGAGATTGCCCGCCGGGATCACCAGACGCTCGCCGGGGAAGCGCGCGGAGAGCGCCGCGCGGCGTGCGGCGGTGTGTTCGGCCTGGGCGATCGGCTGCAGGTCATGCAGCTCGGTGTCGGCCCATCCGGACTTCATGTTCTCGGCGAGCTCGTCGGAGACGCCCGGGTACAGCCCGTTCTTGCGCTGCTTGATCGGCTCTTCTTCGGACTCGATCTCCAGGCCTTCCGGGTTCTCCGGGTTTTCCCGAATGAGCTCCTCCGACACGATCTGCCTCCTATGTACGACACTGGACCCCCTCCATCGTACGGGCGTACGGAAGGGGGCCCAGAGCTGGAAGGCCCATTACATGCCGTATCGCGGACGTCACTCGAAGCGGGCCGCGAGCAGAACCACGTCCTCGTCGCTGTCGGCCGTGTCGAGCCCGTCCGGCAGCATCGTCCGCAGGACGTGATCGGCGAGCGCGTCCGGGTCGTCGCGCACCGATTTCGGCACGCTCGCCGCCGCCGCGTGCAGCCGCGCGAAGGCCCGGTCCATCGGGTCGCCGGTGCGGTGCAGCAGGCCGTCCGTGTAGAGAAGCACCGTTTCTCCAGGCTCGGTCTTGAACTCCACGCTCGGCGCTTCCCAGCAGGCGAGCATCCCGAGCGGCGCCGAGAGCGAGGTCTCCACGAACTCCGTGCGCCGTTCGCCGATCACCAGAGGCGGGCTGTGCCCCGCTCCCGCCAGGACGATCTTGCGCTGCGCCGGTTCGCAGTAGGCGAAGAGGGCGGTCGCCGACCGCGCGGGCTCGGTGAGCCGCAGGAGCAGCTCCAGATCGGACAGTACGGCGACGGGGTCCTCGCCCTCCATCACGGCGTACGCGCGCAAGGAGGCCCGCAGGCGCCCCATCGCGGCGACGGCGCTCGGTCCCGACCCGGTGACGGAGCCGACCGCGAGGCCGAGCGCGGCGTCGGGCAGCGGCAGCGCGTCGAACCAGTCGCCGCCTCCGCGCGCGCAGGTGCGGTGCCGGGCGGCGAGCTGCACCCCGGCGACCCGCGGCAGGCGTGAGGGCAGCAGCTCTTCGCGCAGGGTGGACTCGGTCGTGCGGGCGCGGTCCAGTTCGATCAGCCGCGCCAGGTGCTCGGCGGCCTGGCGCGCGTAGAGGCCGACGAGGTGGCGCTGGCGCTCGCCGGGCTCCGCGGGCTCGTCGTACAGCCAGACGGCGGCGCCGATCCGGCCCGTGGCCTCGGAGGACAGGGGCAGCGCGTAGCTCGCGGCGTAGCCGAGGCGGGTGGCGACCTCGCGGTGGCGGGGGTCGAGGGTGCTGTCGGCGAGCAGATCGGCGTTGACGATCTCGGTCTCGGCGCCGGGCGGCGCGGACGGTGCGTCGAGGAGCCGCCCGAAGGCGGTGGCGGCGCGGGGCACCGTCTCGATGTGGCCGAGGTCGGCACGGGTGAGGCCGAGGCCGATGGTGGTGTCGGGGCCGAGCCGGTCGCCGGGCTCCAGGACGAGCAGGCCGCGGCGGGCGCCGACCAGGGCGGCTCCGGCGTGCAGGAGCTCGTGCAGGGCTTCGTCGAGGGTGACCGTCCGGGCCAGGCGCTCGGTGAGCTCCTGCAGGGTGGTCAGATCGGAGATCCAGCCCGCGAGCCGGTCCTGGATCATGAGGGTGGGTGCGGCCTGGACCTGTGGTGCGGGCGCGACAGTGTGGGCTGGTGACGGAACAGTTGAATCGATTCCGGCCACTTTCGGAAGATGCGGAGGGTTCATGGCTGACGGCTTTCCGGCCGGTGCGTATTGCTCAATAGCATCGCAAACCCCCATGTCGTTCTGCGCCGCTAGCAATGTTCTCCACATCTACACGCACTGGTTAGGGGATGTCCAGCATTGTCCAGCTGGGATTCGTGGTGTCCGTGGGATTTCTGGGGCATATCAGCGATCTTGTTAACTTGGCTCAAAAGCGACCGAGGCGGCGGTCTATTGCGATCGACTGAGATTGTTCAACAAGGGGGTACCTCTCAAGCCCTCAGGCTCGGGAGGCGCGTCACAGCGGCCGTGATGGGTACGTACTCGGTGATGACCAGGGGCAGTTGAGATCCGCCCGGAACCTGGTGAAGGAACCGGGCGTCTTAACTCACGACGACCGTGCCCCATCCTCCCGTGGGGGAGGCGGCGAAAAGTACGCGGGACAGCAAACGCCAGGCACCGCCACCCCACGCCACGCTAACGCTCGGCCCCCTAGGGGTTCCCCATGCCGCAGGCTGGGGTGTGATGCGCCAGTTCTACGCACAGCGAAGTGATCCACACATGGTGTGATGTGGCCCGCCGTGTTCCTCGGCGTGTAAACGGAAAGGAACGAGCGCTCATGCGCGAGATCCTCGGAAGGCGACGCAGGCTCCTGTCCAGGCTCACCGGCAGGAAGTCTGACCAGAGTCCCGGTCTGCTCGGCGCGGCTTTGACCTTCACGACGGCATGGAAGTGGTCCGTGGTGCCGGGCGTCGGGCTCGACCGGCGAGACAGTACCCACTGCACCTGCCCCGACCCCGACTGCACAGTGCCAGGAGCGCATCCTCTCGATCCCGGCCTGCTGGCCGCGACGACCGACGAGCGCATGGTGCGCTGGTGGTGGACGAACCGCCCGGACGCGCCCATCGTGCTCGCGACCGGCGGCAGCGCTCCGTGCGCCGTCAGCCTGCCCGCGATCGCGGGTGCGCGCGCCCTGGCCGCGCTCGACCAGATGGGCATCAGGCTCGGCCCGGTCGTGGCGACCCCCGCCCGCCTCTTCCTGCTCGTCGCGCCGTACTCCATGGAGCAGTTGGGCGAACTGCTGTACGCCAAGGACTACGTCCCCGGTTCTCTGCGCTTCCACGGAGAGGGCGGATATCTCGCCCTGCCCCCCTCCGAGACGGGCCAGGGTCCTGTGACCTGGGAGCGGGCTCCGCTGCCCGGATCCGCGGCGCCGTGGGTGCCCGATGTCGAGGCCGTGGTGGACGCGGTGGTCGACGCCCTCACTCGTACGGGTGTGAGCGCGCCCGAGTTGTAGGGGAAATGGGCGTGCGGCGCGCCGGACGTCCATCAAACGTCGTTAGTGTCAGGGCCCATGAACCCCCGCCTGATCGCGCTCATGGGCGTCGTGGCCATTACGGTTCTCCTGCCGCTCGCCGGCGCGTTCGCGGGGCCCGTGGGCGACGGCGACGCCGAAGCCAAGCCGCTGGAGCGGCAGACGGACACGGCGCCGGGGGCGGCGCCGGACCCCGACGCGAAACAGCCCTCTACGGAGCGGTCGACTTCGAAACGGCCCTCTACGGAGAAGCCGACTTCGAAACGGTCCGCTACGGAGGGCGCGTCGCTCCTCGCGGGACTCGGCCTCGACAGCGCCGCCCAATGCGGCCCCGAACTCACCTCGCCCAAGGGCATCGAAGCCCAGACCTGTGTCCTGACCCAGGGGCACGACACCTGGGGACGCACGTACTACCGCAACACGACCGGCGACGACCTGGACGCCGTACTGACCCTCATGGGTCCTGGCGGACGCACCGTGCAGATGCACTGCGCGGTGGGTGCGGCGGACGAGCCGGGGGCGTGCGAGACGCCGCGGGAGCGTACGACGGGGAATGCGGAGGCGTATTCGGCGGTGGTGGAGTTCGCCGACGGGAGTGGCGGACCGTTGCTCCTGCGCTCCGGAAGCAACTCCGGGCGGCCGAACGCCAGTTGATACCGCAGGTCAGGCCGGGCGGAGGGCCGGACATGCAAGCGCCCGGTTGCTGGCGACGGGGGATGCACCAGCAACCGGGCTATCTGAACGGTAACAAGAGATCTGCTCTGGGCAAATTCGATCTCGGATATCCAGACAGGGATTTACCTGCGACGACGGGGAGTTGTGACAGGGGTCACGCGCCCCGACCGACTGACTGGTGGGTCAGCTCAGCGTCACCTGGCGGTTGGTGAGACCGCCGCGCGCCCGGCGCTCCTCCGGCGTGAGCGGGGCATCGCTCTCCAGCGCTGTCGCGAGCCGCTCGGCGAACTCGGCGGCGGGCTTCTCGATGTCCTCGGCGCTCATTCCGGTCGGCAGGTCCCACACCGGCACCGTCAGGCCGTGCGCACGGAAGGAGCCGACCAGACGGGTGCCTTCGCCGAGACTCGACTTACCCGCCGCGTGCAGCCGGGCGAGCGCGTCGAGGAGCTGCTCCTCGGGGTGCGGCATGACCCAGCGCAGGTGGTTCTTCTCCGGGGTCTCGCACCAGTACGCGGAGTCCACGCCGGAGAGCTTCACGGTCGGGATCGCGGCGGCGTTCGCCCGCTCCAGGGACGCGGAGACCTCCGTGGACGCGTTCTCCGAGTCCGGCACCCAGAACTCGAAGCCCGCGTGCACGATCGGCTGGAATACGCCGTCGGGGTCGAGGACGTCCTGCAGGCGCGGTCCGTCGGCGGGGGCGCGGCGGGCCTGGACCGGAGAGCCGGGCTCGGCGGTCAGGGCGCGCTGGAGGGTGTCGGCGAGGTCGCGGCTGATGTCGCCGGACGCGGTGTCGTTCTGCAGGCCGAGCAGGACCGAGCCGTCGTCGCGGCGCAGCGCGGGCCAGGCCATCGGAAGGACGGTCGCCAGGGACACGGAGGGCACGCCGTCGGGCAGCCCGTCCTTGAGGGGCAGTTCGACGGTCGCCGCCGGGACGAGCTCGCGCAGAGCCACCCAGTCGCCCTCGCCGGGCAGGCCTTCGAAGGGGCGCTGCACCAGTTCGGTCACCGCGTGCGCGGCGGCCCGGCCGTGACAGGCCTTGTAACGGCGGCCCGAACCGCAGGGGCAGGGTTCGCGGGCACCGACGACAGGGACCTGCCCGTCCGTCAGTTGCGGCTGCTTGCCCTTGGTCTGAGGGCGCTTCTTGGCCATCTTGGGTGTCTCCCGGATGCGGCTTTCCAGCGTGGCTCTTCGTACGTCTTGGGCGTACGGGCGCGAGCCTAGTCGCTCACCCACAGGGGGCCGGGAATCGGCCTGAGTCGGCCCGCGTCGGCCTGAGCCAAGTCGAGGTCGTGGGTAGGGGCCGTGGGTCGGGATCTGTGCCGAGGCCGTCAGCCGCAGTCGTCGATCAGCCGCGGTCGTCGATCAGTCGCAGCCGTCGACCAGCCGCAGCCGTCGATCAATCGCGGTCGTCGAAGGGGTCCGCGTACGCGAGGTCCGGTATCGCGGCGCGCGACGGGGGCGCGACGCGCGTAGCGAAGTCCTCGTGGCGGTGCCCCGCATGGACGACGACCCACACCGTGACCTCGCCGTGGGTGTCGTCGCGCACGCCCCACGCGTCGGCGAGTGCCGTGATGATGTTGAGCCCGCGACCGCCGTGCGCGGTGACCGAGGGCGTGGCGGGGACGGGGCGGGTCGGGCCACCGCCGTCCGTCACCTCGACCGTCAGCCGTCCCGTCGTGTCCATGTGCCAGGCGGCCCGGACGTCACCGTCGCCCACCATTCCTTCGCCCAGCGGCCTGCCGTGCCGACAGGCATTGCTGAGCAATTCCGAAAGGACAAGTACGGCATCGTCGACGACCGATTCAGGCATCCCGTTCATACGCAGCTGATCGCGCATCCGGTGCCTTGCTTCCCCCACGCCCGACGGGCCATGAGGTACGGCCATACTCGACGACGCGGGCACCTCCCGTGCCACCACCAACGCCACCCCCGAGACCTCCTTCGCCCCACGCCACGGTGTGAATGCCCCAATGGACTGGACCGGAAACCGGCCAATCCTTGTGCGGTGACGCACTCGTGACGATCGAATACGGAACGAACGCGCCGGTGCACACCCCGTAATCGACGAGGTTGCGGTTAGCGGCGGCCCAGCTGGGACAGCACCTGTTTGGGGCGATTGGTGATGATGGCGTCGACGCCGAGTTCGGCGCAGAGCTCGACGTCCTCGGGCTCGTTCACGGTCCACACGTGCACCTGGTGCCCCGCGCGTTTGAGTTTGGCCACGTAGGCGGGGTGATTGCGGATGATCCGCATGCCAGGACCGGCGATCCGAACGCCCTCGGGGAGGCGGCCGTCGCGGTGGCGCGGCGAGATGAACTGCATCAGATAGACGGTCGGCAGGGTGGGGGAAGCGGCCCGCACCCGGTGCAGGGAGCGCGCGGAGAAGCTCATGACGCGCACGGGAGAGGGGCCGTCGGCCGGTGGGGAATCCAGACCGAAGCGCTTCAGTAGAAGGAGCAGCCTTTCCTCGACCTGGCCCGCCCAGCGAGTGGGGTGCTTGGTCTCGATGGCCAGCTGGACGTTGCGCCCCGATGCGTTGCTTTCGGCCACAAGATCGAGCAGCCGCTCCAGGGTGAGGACAGAGGTGTCCTCCCAGTCGGGGCCTTCGTCGGCCTCACCGTGGTCGTTCTTCCAGGAGCCGAAGTCGAGACCGGCGAGGTCGGCGAGCTCCAGGGCCGACACGGCTCCTCGGCCGTTCGACGTACGGTTCACGCGACGGTCGTGGACGCAGACGAGGTGCCCGTCCGCGGTGAGGCGTACATCGCATTCGAGAGCGTCGGCACCGTCCTCGACCGCCCTCTTGTACGCGGCCAGCGTGTGCTCGGGTGCGTCTTCGGAGGCTCCGCGGTGGGCGACGACCTGGATCTGGTGCTGTCGTGCGAGGGTCACCGCGTCATGGTGCCATCACGGGGTACCCGCAGCGTGCCCAAGGGGTGGCGCACACAGAGCCGGATCCACAGGATCGGCTTATGGTGCCCTGACAGCCCATGGGAAAAGCTGACTGCAGACACATGCACAGTTGGCACAGCCAGGCCGTGACCGAGAACGACAGCGTGGACCGAGGAGAAGAGCTGTGAGCACCGAGAACGAGGGCAACGAGGTACCCCCGGCCCCGTCAGCGCCTCCTGTGCCGGTGGAAACCCCCGCAGCTTCCGCCGAGCCCGCGACGCCCGCTTCCGCCGCGCCCGATCCCGCGGTGCCGTCTTCCGTGGCGCCGTCTTCCGCGGGGCACGCCCAGGACCCGGCGGGACACCAGGCTCCCGCGCACGCCGGTGCCCCCGTCGGCGCGCCCCCGCACGCCTCCGGGGCCGGGACCGGAGCCTGGCCGCCTCCGCCGCCGCCCGCGGTTCCTTTGTACGCCCAGGACGGCGGCTCGGGAGCCGGATGGGGCGCGTCGTACGCGGCGCAGCACCCGGAGGAGCCCAAGCCCGCGGGCCGACGCGGTGGACTGATCGCCGCGGTGCTCGTGGCCGCGCTGGTCGCCGGCGGTGTCGGTGGTGGCATCGGCTTCTGGGCCGCCGAGCGCAACGACAACAGCACGGGCTCGACGACGGTCTCCGCGTCGAACACCCCGGCCGACCTCAAGCGCGACCCCGGTACGGTCGCCGACATCGCAGGCAAGGCACTGCCCAGCGTCGTCACCATCGAGGCCCAGGGCGGCAACGGCGAGGGCGGCACGGGCACCGGCTTCGTCTACGACAAGCAGGGCCACATCCTCACGAACAACCACGTCGTGGCCTCCGCGGCCGAAGGCGGCAAGCTCGCGGCGACGTTCTCGGACGGCAAGAAGTACGAGGCCGAGGTGGTCGGCCGCGCCGAGGGCTATGACGTGGCGGTCATCAAGCTCAAGAACCCGCCGTCGAATCTGAAGCCGCTCCCCCTCGGCAACTCCGACAAGGTGGCCGTCGGCGACTCGACGATCGCCATCGGCGCCCCCTTCGGCCTCTCGAACACGGTCACCACCGGCATCGTCAGCGCCAAGGACCGCCCGGTGACCTCCAGCGACGGCGCGAGCAACAAGAGCTCGTACATGAGCGCCCTGCAGACCGACGCCTCCATCAACCCCGGCAACTCCGGCGGCCCGCTGCTCGACGCGGGCGGCGCGGTCATCGGCATCAACTCCGCGATCAAGCCCGCGGAGAGCGGCGGCGGCCTCGGCGGTGGCGGCGGCCAGTCCGGTTCCATCGGCCTCGGCTTCGCGATCCCGGTCAACCAGACCAAGTACGTCGCCGAGCAGCTCATCAAGAACGGTCAGGCCGTCTACCCCGTGATCGGTGCGTCGGTCTCCCTCGAGGAGGGCTCGGGCGGCGCCACGATCTCCCAGAAGGGCGCGAGCGACTCGCAGGCGGTCACTCCGAACGGCCCCGCGGCCAAGGCGGGACTCAAGCCCGGCGACGTCATCACGAAGCTGGACGACACGGTCATCGACAGCGGCCCGACCTTGATCGGTCAGATCTGGACCCACAAGCCGGGCGACACCGTCGAGATCACGTACAAGCGCGACGGCAAGGAGCACAAGGTCGACGTGGTCCTGGGCCAGCGCAAGGGCGAGAGCTGACCTGCAGCTGCTCCTGTCCCCTCCCCGCACCGCTCTGAGCGGCGGCGCGGGGAGGACGGCCCTTGAGGCCGACGCGTCGACTCACCGCGAAGTGGCCAGCCGGGTATCTGCCAGGGCTTGCGGCTCGCGGACTGTGGAAGTCATGGCCGCCATTCCTCCTGCCACAGCGAGTGCAGCTCGTAGTTCACGGCGAGTATCTGCAGATCCAGCAGGGCGTCCATCTCGTTGCGGGGCCAGCCTGGGGCGGTGTGGTCGGCTTCGCGGACGGCGGTCTCACTGATGTGGGCGATGCTCCGGCGGGCAGCGATCTTCTGGTGCATGTGGTGCGGGGTGCGGCAGCCGCACCCGGGCGGTCCGTGGCTGCCGGGCACTTCGGCCGCCGAGCAGTCGGTTTCGTGGAACAGGTCGGCGGAAGCCGCCTCCTCGTCCAGGCGGGCGTGCACGAAGGCGGCCAGAGCGGTGAGCTGTACGGTCGGCGCTGTGCTGGCGGGCAGGGGTGCGCTGGGCGGAGCGGACTCAGTCGTACCGTCCTCGCGTCGGAGCGAAGAGAGCCGCTGCTGTCGGTCCGCGCGGGTTTGCACGGCCCGCAGTCGCATCTCCACCGCGTCGGACCGCATTTGGTGGGCCCTGCCGAACGCATCCCGGGCCATGCGGCACAGATGCTCGCAACGCTCGAAGGAGTTGGCGCTTTCCAAGGTGTCGACCGAGTTGGGCATCATGCCTCCTCAGCAGTTGCCGTGCGACGGGCCGAGCGACGGGGCGTGCGACAGGTCCCTGAGCGCATCCCTACTCATGTGCCCGACTCTCATGTGCCCGACGCGTCCTGGCTTGGATCGCCGACGGCAGGCAGTGCGTGGGGGAGATCCCGTATGGCGATGACCTCTTGGGCGACGGTGGCCAGTCGTGTGCGGTGATGGCGAGCGTGGCGGCGCAAGGTCTCGAAGGCCTCGGTGGGGGAGATACCGCGGCGGGCGGCGAGGAAGCCCTTGGCCTGTTCGATGAGGATGCGGCTGTGCAGCGCGGTACGGAGCTGTTCGGTGAGGGTGTCGGCCTGCTGGAGGACACGGGCGTGGAGCAGGCCGATGGCGGCCGCGTCGGCGAACGCCTGTGCCAGAGAGAGGTCGGCGGCCGGCAAAGGAGCATGGCCGGTGCGCAGAAGCAGCAGGCTGCCGAGGGGCTCCTGGCGTAACCGCAGGGGCACGGCACCGGCATAGGTGTAGCCGGCGGCGCGGGCCTGGAAGGTGAAGTCGCGCCAGACGGCGGGAGCACTGCCGAGGTACCTGGGGGTGACGGCGGCGGCAGTGCGGTGGGCGTGGACGGCGGGGCCTTCGCGTACGGCCATATCGAGTACCGCGGCCCTTGCGGGATCGGCGCCGCAGGCTGCCGGGTTGTACAGGTCCGATTCCGGGGATGCCAGCAGGACAGCGGCGTCCGCGATGTCAAGGATGTCGCGGCAGCGGAAGGTCAGCAGCTCCACGAAGTCGATGACGTCGAAGTCGTCCGCCATGGTGTCGGCGAGCTCCACGAGAGTGCGGGTGATCTTCTCTTCCCTGCTCATCCTCGTCCCCCGGTTTGCCGAAGCGGGCCGAGTGCCGCACGGACGGACCGGCCCACGAAAGAAGATCACCCTTCGTGTCCGGGACACTACTCTTCAGCGGTTCGCCGGACACCGCTTTTGCCCTTCTCTTCGCGGACGATGAGAACCCTGGTACAGCTGTCCCGTGGCCGCCCTGTGGCCCACGGTCTTTGCCAATAGCCCCATGCGGGTACGCTGTAGCCGCTTCGCCCCTGGTGGGCGGTGCGGGGTGGGTTGCCCGAGCGGCCTAAGGGAACGGTCTTGAAAACCGTCGTGGCGAGAGTCACCGTGGGTTCAAATCCCACACCCACCGCAGCAGTGAAGAGCCTCTGACCAGCTGAATCGGTCGGAGGCTCTCGCTTTTTCAGGTGGCTCGCCGGCGCTGGCCGGTGGCGCGCGGCTTGGGAGCTGGTCAAGTCGCGTTGGATGAAAGGATGAACGTAGTACTCCACGTGGCCGTTGCCCGGCGTGCCTAGGAGGAGGCGCAGGCCGAGTGCGGTCTCGTTCTCTGCGGGGGATCACTGGATTCGTCTCAGAGGAGAAACTCGTGTTGAAGCGCATCGCATCTGCCCTCGCCGTCGCCACCGTCGCCGGATTCCTGGCCGCGGGCCCGGCCGTCGCCGATGACGACCACAGCACCACCTTCAGCGAGGGCCGCCACGCCGGCCAGAGCTTCACCAACATGGGTGGCCCCTACGGGATCACCACCGCCGGTCAGGCGGACGGCGGGTACCGGAACGGCACCGCCCTCGACGGGGCCTTCGACGGCTTCGACGGCTACAACGGCTGACGGTTTCTCTCGTCCGCCCGGCCTTTCGGCGGGCCGCGTGCTCACCGAGGGAAGCCGACGTGCTGTCGGCCAAAAGGGTGCCTCTCACTGAGAGGCACCCTTTGCCTTGCTCCGGGGTGGGTGGCACAGGGGTGAATGGCAGAGGGGGTGGCGGCGACGGGGGGTGGTGGCGACGCGGGTGGCGGCGGCGGGGTGGTGCCAGCAACACCCCGGAGAGACCGGGGCACCGGATGTCGCGGGCCGCTCGGATTCGCGAACCTGGAGGACATCACCAGGGCGCGTCCCCGGTACGTCCCCACCGCGAAGATTCGAGGCCCGTCATGAGCACCAGTGCACTGCGGTACGCAGCCGCTCCCTCCCCCGTGCGCCCCGCGAGTTCCCCGGGCTTCTGGCGGGCGCCGTTCGCCGCCGCCACGTACCGGGAGATCTGCTACACCGTCGCGTCGCTGCCCATCGCCATCGTGGGATTCACCTTCGCCGTGACGATGTTCTCGCTCGGCGTGGGCCTGTTCGTCACCGTGCTCGGGCTGCCGGTGCTTGCTGCCGCGCTGGCCGGGGCGCGGGGGCTCGGGGCCGCCGAGCGGGGGCGGGCGCGGACGCAGTTGGGGTTCGAGGTCGCCGGTCCCGGCCCTGTGAAGAAGCCGCGGGACGCGGGTGCGTGGGCGGGGATGCGGGCACGGCTCGCGGACGGGGCGGGCTGGCGGGCGCTGCTCTTCCAGGTCGTGACGTTCCCGACGCGGATCGTGTCCTTCGTCCTCAGCGTGACCTTCCTGGTCACCGGCTGGGTGGTCGCGCTCCTCCCGGCGTACACCTGGGTCTTCCCGCGTTACGTCGGCTGGCCCGGCTACCGGGTGTTCGACTACACCTCCGGCGGCGAACGCCACGCGTTCTACCTGGAGTCGCCGGCGCAGATCGCCGGTGCGTCCCTGGTCGGCCTCGTCATCGTCTTCCTGACCCCGAAGCTGGTCCGCGCTCTGACGAACATCGACCGTGCGGCTGTGCGCTCGATGCTCTGCTAGGGGTGCGATCGGTTAGGGATGTGCTCGGCCAGGGATGCGCTCAGCTGGGGACGCGCGTGGCTGGGGATGTGTGCGGTAAGGGGCGTCCGCTATTGCGGGCGTCCCTTACCGCGTCCTCGCCGGGTCTCCCTCACGCGTGCCCCGTGAGCCGCTCCGCCGACGCGATCGTCGAGCGGGCCTCGCGTTCCGTGAGGCCGACCTGGAGCGCGGCGTCGACGAGTTCCTCGGCCAGGGACTCGCCGATGCCGTTCTCGTAGGCACGGCATGCGGCCCAGAAGAGGCGGGTGTTGCGCTGGCCCTCGTGTGCGGCGAGCACGAACTGGACCAGGCCGTGGCCCCGCGGGACCGATGCCAGGGGAAGGGCGGGGCGCTGAGTACGGAGAGGGGGCGGGGGTGTGAGCAGGCGCAGCAGTGCGGGCGGGCAGCTCGCGGGTGGGAGATGGGCGGTGCCGGCCACGGTGCTGTAGACGCCGTGCTCGGTGCGCGACCCGGGGCCGACGAGGTAGCCGCCCGCGCCCCGGATGTCGATGCCGGGGGCGAGACGGCCCGCGGAGTTGGGGACGACGGCGTCGGGCGGGCCCGTGAGCCAGATGTGGCGGCCGCCGCTCGGGGTGGCCACGACGACCGTGGCCGGGATCGTGAACAGGTGGCGCAGCGCGAGCTCCCGCAGGGATGCCGGAGCGTCCGTACCGGACTTGGTGTCCAGGTCGATGCCGATCAGATGGTGCGGGGGCAGTCCGCACGCGATGCCGTAGCCGGTGGCCCAGGGGGCGGTGGCGAAGAGTGCGCGGATGCGGCGCGGATCGGTCGACGCGTCGTACACGCCATGTCCCGGGCGGCCGCATTCGCCGTGGCAGGAGGCAGGTTCTGGCTGGCCGTGGTGGGGGGAGCGGAGCGCCGGCAGCTTGGTGCGGGAGAGCGGGATGACGGCGAGGCCGCGCTCGGCGGCGGACAGGGCGTGGGCGAGAGCGAGCGCCGTGGCATGGCGGTCGATGGTGGCCATGACTTCATTTTCGTACGAGTGTTCGAAGAAAGGAAGAGGGGCGTGCGCCGCGCACGGGCGACACGCGGGTGCGACCGCAGATCTTCAAGAGGCGGCAGAACGCTTCAGCCCGTGCGGCGCTTGGGTTTGGACGGGGCCTTAGGGGTTGAGCTGGGGCTTTGGGGGCGCGGGGCGTGTTTATCGCCTTGTACTCACGCTTGCGGGGGAATTGGGGCTTCCGGGGTGGTTCGCCGGGGATTCGGTGGGCAACTCTGGAGTCGCGACGTCGTGCAGAACCCCCTCGGGGCGGTTGGCCAACTGCCCTGGAAAACAACGCACTTGAGGTGCGCCCGGCAACATCGCCGGTGCGTGTCCCCGTTCTGGAGGAATTGACATGGCAAGCATCCGTACCGCCCGCGTCATCGCTGCCGCCGCGGCCCTGCCCCTGGCCGCCGCACTGTTCACGGGTATCGCGACAGCCGACAACGGCTCCTTCGCGAACGACGGATCGAATGCGGGCGTGGCGTCGGTCAACGGCAGTGGTGTCGGGGGCAACAACAGCGGCAACTCGTCGACGACGCAGCAGCAGGCGGTGGGCTCCGGCGCCTCGAACCAGAACAACACCGCGCAGGTGAACGGCTCGGCCTTCACGGCGATCGACCAGTCGAACGAGAACCTCGCCGTCAACTTCACCAACCTCTGGTGAAGTGAGGGCGCTCCGGGACGGGGGGCCAGCTCCTGGAGTCCGCTCGATGGGGTGGGTGGCGATCTGCGCGGCGGTGCATCTGCACCGCCGCGCAGGCGCGTTCGGGGTGTTCTCGTGCGTGACGCAGGCAGCCTCGGGGGTGTTCTCGTGCGTGACGCAGGCAGCCTCGGGGGCGCTCTCGCGCGTGACCCAGGCAGTCTCGGGGCGCTCTCGCGCGTGAGGTGATCCGACCTCGCTTGCGGGTGATCTCTTGACACCGGAACAGTTTCTGACGGACAGTCAGAAATCACCGTCGGTGCGACGCCCGTACGCGCCCGTACGCGAAGGAGAGGCCGCCGCCGTGCACCTCGCCCCCACCGAACGCCAACAGCAGCTGCGCGCCGAACTGCGCGCCTACTTCCGCGACCTGATGCCGGGAGGGCCGCCCGAAGGGGGCGACCTGGAGGGACAGCGCCGACTGCTGCGGCGCATCGGGGCCGACGGCATGCTCGGCCTCGGCTGGCCGGTCGAGTACGGCGGGCAGGGGCGCGGCCCCGACGAGCAGTTCGTCTTCTTCGACGAGGCCTACCGTGCGGGCGCGCCCGTATCGATGGTCACCCTGAACACCGTCGGGCCGACCCTCATGAAGTACGGCACCGAGGAGCAGAAGGCCGCTTTCCTGCCGCGCATCCTGAGCGGCGACCTCGTCTTCGCGATCGGGTACAGCGAGCCTTCGGCGGGAACGGATCTGGCCTCGCTGCGGACACGGGCGGTGCGCGACACCGAGACACCCGGCGGCGCGTGGGTCATCGACGGGCAGAAGATCTTCACGTCGAACGCCCACAACGCCGACTGGATCTGGCTTGCCTGCCGCACCGACCCCGAAGCTCCCAAGCACCGAGGCATCTCGATCATCCTCGTGCCGACCGACGCGCCCGGGTTCTCGTGGACTCCGATCGAGACCGTGGGCGGCCTGACGACGACAGCGACGTACTACGACGGTATCCGCGTGCCCGCCACGAACCTCGTCGGCGAGGAGAACGGCGGCTGGGGGCTCATCACCAACCAGCTCAACCACGAGCGGGTGGCGCTCGCCGCGATCGGCATGCAGGCCGAGGACTTCTACGACGCGGCCCTCGCCTTCGCCCGTACGCCCGACCCGGTGACGGGTGAACGCCGGATCGATGCCCCGTGGGTCCGGTCGAGACTGGCCGAAGCGCAGGCACGCCTCGCGGCGACGCGCCTGCTCAACTGGCGCCTGGTGGGAGATGTCGGGGCGGGCGTCCTGGCGCCGGGAGACGCGAGCGGCGTGAAGTTCGTGGGGACCGAATCGGCCGTGGAGGTGTACCGGATATGCCAGGAAGTGACGGGCGACGCGGGTCTGGTGCGGGCCGGTTCACCCGGGTCCCTGGCGCTCGGCGCCGGTGGTGAGGGGGAGTTGGAGCGGATGAACAGGGCGGCCCAGATCAATACGTTCGGGGGCGGGGTGAGCGAGGTGCAGCGGGAGATCGTGGCGACGATGCGCCTCGGGATGCGGAGGGGGCGGCGATGACTGATCTTTCGCTTCCTTCGCTTCCTTCGTATCTTCCGTACGAGACGCTGAAGGCGTTCGAGGGGCGGGCGGCCGCCACGTCGGGCGTGGGCAAGGATCCGGTCAACGAACCGATGATCCGGCACTGGTGCGAGGCCATGGGGGACACCAATCCGCTCTACGCGGGGGCGGACCCGATCGCGCCGCCGACCATGCTCCAGGCCTGGACGATGGGCGGTCTCTCGGGGCATCAGGGGCGCTCGGCGGCGTACGAAGAACTGTTCGCGCTCCTGGACGGCGCGGGGTACATCTCGGTCGTCGCCACGGACTGCGAGCAGGAGTATCAGCGGGCGCTTCGGCCGGGGGACGAGATCACCTTCGACGCGGTCATCGAGTCGGTGTCGGAGCGCAAGACGACGAAGCTGGGGACGGGCCACTTCGTCACGACCCGGATGGACGTCAGAGCGGGCGGCGAACCGGCGGGGACCCACCGCTTCCGGATCCTCAAGTACGCGCCCGCGCAGCGGCGGAGGACTGAGGGCGAATCCCAGAGCGCGCCTCAGGGCAAATCCCAGAGTGCACCTCAGGGCAAATCCCGGAGCGAACCTCAGGGCACATCACAGGGCGAGCGGCCCCGCCCCGTGATCAATCGCGACAACGCCGGGTTCTGGGAGGGCGTGGCCCGCCACCAGCTCCTGATCCAGCGCTGCGGCGGCTGCCGGACACTGCGCTTCCCCTGGCTGCCGGGTTGCAATGCCTGCGGGTCGCTCGTCTGGGACACGGTCGAGGCGAGCGGCGAGGGCACGGTCTACTCGTACGTCGTCATGCACCATCCGCCCTTCCCCGCCTTCGACCCGCCGTACGCCGTCGCGCTCATCGACCTGGCGGAGGGCGTGCGCATGGTCAGCAACGTGGTCGGCGTGCCGAGCGACAAGGTGCGGATCGGGCAGCCGGTGCGGCTCGAATTCCAGCGGGTGGACGCAGAGTTGGAACTTCCGGTGTTCAGGGCGGTCGAAGGCATGACAGGGGGTGGGGTCTGACATGGACTTCACACCTACGGAGGAGCAGGCCGCCGCACGGGACCTCGCCGGAGAGATCTTCGGGGACCTGTCCACGCCCGAGCGGCTCGCGGCGGCGGGGACAGGGTCGGACGCCGAGCTGTGGAAGGCGCTGTGCGCGGCGGGCCTGCCGGGTGCGGTGGAGGATGTCGGGTTGCTGGGGCTCGTGCTGCTCCTTGAGGAACAGGGGCGGGTGACCGCGCAGGTGCCGTTCGCGGCGAGCTGCGTCTATGGGCTGCTCGCGGTGGCGGCGCACGGCACACAGGAGCAGCGGGGGCGGCTGCTTCCGGGGCTGCGGGACGGTACGGCGGTCGCGACGGGGGCGTTCCCGGCGCGGGGTGGCGTGGTGGCCTCCGTGGAGGGGGCGAGGGCGGGGGTGGGGGCGGCGTCGGTATCGGTGTCGGCTTCGGCTTCGGCGTCGGACGGCGGATCGCCCGGAGCGTTGACCGGGGTGGTGCCCTGGGTGCCGTGGCTGCGGGATGCCACGGAGGTCCTGGTGGCGGTGCGCGACCCGGCGCCGCGGGGCGGCCACAGCCTGTGGAGGGTGCGGGTGGCCGACGCGGGCACCGGACCCGTGGAGTTGACCGCGCCCTGGGCCGCGGGGCGGCTGGTCCTCGACGGCACCCCTGGGGAGCGGATCGGAGGGCAAGGAGCGTACGAGGACGTCCTCGCGACCGCGCGTACGGCCTTCGCCGGGCTGCAGGCCGGGGTGTGCGCGGGGTCATTGGCCCGCGCGGTCGCGCACACGAACGAGCGGGAACAGTTCGGACGGCCGCTCGCCGCCAAGCAGGGGGTCCAGCTCCGGGCGGCGGACGCGCATATGGACACCGAGGCGATACGGGTCACGGCGTACGAGGCGGCCTGGCGGCGTGACGCCGGGCTGCCGTACGGCACGCATGCGCTGACCGCCGCGTGGTGGGCGTCGGAGGCGGGCAAGCGGGTCGTGCACGCGGGCCAGCATCTGCACGGGGGCATGGGGGCCGACCTCGACCATCCCGTACACCGGCATTTTCTATGGGGGCGGCAGTTGGACGCGTACCTGGGTGGCGGGAGTGAAGTTCTGCAAGAGATGGGCGATTTGATTGTGCGGGCCGACCTGAGCAGCCCGAGTGGCTCGGGCAGTCCGAGCAACCCGGGCAGTCCGAGCGGCCTGAGCGGCCCGAACAGCCCGGGCAACCCGAGTAGCTCGGCCAACCCGAGCAGCCCGGCCAGCCCGGCCAGCCCGGCCAGCCCGAACAGCCCGAGCACTCAGTTCGCGCAGGAGGAGACAGCATGAGGGTCGGTGACGAGCTGCCGGAGCTCACCATTCCGGTCACCCGGACGCTCATCGTCTCCGGTGCGATCGCGTCGCGGGACTACCAGGACGTGCACCACGACGCGGTGGCGGCCCAGGAGAAGGGCTCCCCCGACATCTTCATGAACATCCTGACCACGAACGGCCTGGTCGGCCGGTACATCACCGACCACTTCGGTTCCGGGGCGACCCTCCGCAAGGTGGCGATCCGCCTCGGGGCGCCCAACTATCCGGGCGACACGATGGTGCTCACCGGTTCCGTGGAGCAGGTCGACGGCGACACGGCCACGGTCAAGGTGACCGGGGCCAACAGCATCGGCAAGCACGTCACCGGCACCGTCACGGTCACTGTCACTGTCACTGTCCCGGGCGGGGCTTCCTCGGCCGGGACCTCGGCCGGGACCTCGGGCGACGAAGCCTCGGCAGGGAGCGTGGCATGAGCGTACGCAGGGGCGACCACCTCGGCGGGAAGGCCGCCGTCGTCGGGATCGGGGCCACCGAGTTCTCCAAGGACTCGGGGCGCAGCGAGCTCAGACTCGCCGTGGAGGCGGTGGGCCTGGCGCTCGACGACGCCGGGCTCGGGCCCGCCGACGTCGACGGCATGGTCACGTTCACGATGGACACGAACCCGGAGATCACCGTCGCGCAGGCGGCCGGGATCGGGGAGCTCTCGTTCTTCTCACGCGTCCACTACGGCGGAGGCGCGGCTTGCGCGACCGTCCAGCAGGCGGCGCTCGCGGTGGCGACCGGGGTGGCCGAAGTCGTCGTCTGCTACCGCGCGTTCAACGAGCGTTCGGGACGGCGTTTCGGTTCGGGCGTGCAGCACCGGGAGCCGTCGGCGGAGGGCGCGGCGCTCGGCTGGTCCCTGCCGTTCGGGTTGCTGACCCCGGCCTCCTGGGTGGCGATGGCGGCCCAGCGCTATCTCCACACCTATGGCCTCACCCCCGACGTCTTCGGCCATGTGGCGGTCACCGACCGGAAGTACGCGGCGACCAACCCCGCCGCCTACTTCCACGGGAAGCCGATCACGCTCGCCGATCACGCCGCGTCGCGCTGGATCGTCGAGCCGCTGCGGCTCCTCGACTGCTGCCAGGAGACGGATGGCGGGCAGGCGATCGTCGTGACGAGCGTGGAGCGGGCCCGGGATCTGCCGAACCCGCCCGCCGTCATCACGGCAGCGGCCCAGGGCGCGGGCCGGGCGCAGGAGCAGATGACCAGCTTCTACCGCGACGACCTGAGCGGGCTTCCGGAAATGAGCGTGGTGGCGCGGCAGTTGTGGCGGAATTCGGGTCTCGCGCCCACCGATATCGACGTGGGCATTCTCTACGACCACTTCACTCCGTTCGTGCTGATGCAGCTGGAGGAGTTCGGCTTCTGCGGGCCGGGTGAGGCGGCGGACTTCGTGGCCGAGGAGACGCTGCCGCTGAACACGCACGGGGGGCAGCTCGGGGAGGCGTACCTGCACGGGATGAACGGCATAGCGGAAGCGGTCCGACAGGTGCGCGGTACGTCCGTGAACCAGATACCGGGGGCCGCGCGGACGCTCGTCACCGCGGGCACCGGTGTGCCCACGTCGGGGTTGATTCTGGCGGCGGACGGCTGAACGCGGAGCGTGTCCCGGCCGGGACACGGGCTCAGGGCCCTTCACTCGGCTTATGCGCTGCAAAAAGCTGATGATGGGCCTTGTCCTCTCCGTCGCCCTGACCGCTCCGGCGGTGGGCGCGCCACCGGTCGGTGCCGTGAACAGACCCGGGGCCGACGGGCGTGCGGCCGTGGCCGAGGGGCGCGCGACCGTCTCTGAGGGGAGTGCGGCCGTGGATGAGGGGCGCGCGACCGCGACCGAGGGGCGTGCGGCCAGTGCTTCGTGGGCGGCGGGGGTCACGACCTTCCATGGCTGGGCCTTCGACACCTGCCTCGCCCCGTCCGTCGACACGATGCGCCGCTGGGAGTCCTCCGACTACCAGGCGGTGGGCGTCTATTACGCGGGCCGGGGCCGGGCGTGCCAGCGCCAGCCGCAGCTTTCCCACAGCTGGATGCGCTCGGTGCGGGGGCTGGGATGGAAGGTCCTTCCGGTGTACGTCGGTTCGCAGTCGCCCTGTGTCACCGCGAAGCACAAGAAGGGCGTACGCATCGGGCGGCATCCCTGGCGACAGGGGACGCGGGAAGGGCGTGACGCGGTACAGAAGGCGAAGGCGCTCGGGATGCAGCGGCAGAGCGCGCTCTATCTCGACATGGAGGCGTACACCTACCGGAAGGCCAAGTGCGGCAACACCACTCTGGCCTTCGTGCGAGCCTGGGACCGTGAGGTGCGCAGGCTCGGGTACGTACCGGGGTTCTACAGCAGTGCGGACTCGGGCGTACGGCACATGGAGACGGCGCGGCGGGCAGGGGTGCGGGATCTGCCGGCGGCGATGTGGTTCGCGCGCTGGCACACGCGTCCGCACCTGTACCGCGAGCCCGTGCTCGCGAAGAACGCGTGGCGCCCTGAGCGGCGCATTCACCAGTACGCGGGGAACGTGAAGGAGAAGCACGGCGGGCGCAAACTGGTGATCGACCGGAACCTCGTGCACGCCCCGGTGGCCCGGATCGGCTAGGGCGAAAACGCGGCGGAAGCGCGGCGGAAGCGGGGCAGGAGCAAGGCAGAAGCGGTTCAGGAGTAGGGAAGAAGCGGGGCGGAGGCGCGGCGGGAGCGCGGTTTCTCAGGGGCGAACCCTCAGAGGCGTGCTCCACCTCCTCCACCTTCAGGAGGTGGGGCTACCACCCCGCGTACAACCTGAGGCGGACACCGCTTCGGGACCTGCGGCCGATCCGCTGAAGTAGGGGTCGCTTCTAGCGTGGAGCCATGACCGTATCCATGGTGTCCATGTGCACCAGCGCATCGAAGGCCGCGACGCGGACAGCGAGTCCTTCGGCGTATCCGTCGTTCGCGTCGTACGTACGGGCACGGCAGCCCGTGTTGCTGCGCACCGCGCGCTCGCTGACAGCGAATCCGAGCGATGCCGAGGATCTGCTGCAGACCGCCCTCACCAAGACCTACGTCGCGTGGGACCGGATCGAGGACCACCGGGCGCTCGACGGCTATGTGCGCCGGGCTCTCCTGAACACCCGGACCTCGCAGTGGCGCAAGCGCAAGGTCGACGAGTTCGCGTGCGACGAGCTGCCCGAGCCCGAGGTGACGCCGGTCGCGGATCCGGCCGAGCAGCAGGTGCTCAGGGACGCGATGTGGCGCGCGATCATGAAGCTGCCCGCGCGGCAGCGGGCGATGGTCGTCCTGCGGTACTACGAGGACCTCAGCGAGGCGCAGACGGCCGAGGTGCTCGGGGTGTCCATCGGCACCGTCAAGAGCGCGGTGTCGCGTGCTCTCGGCAAGCTGCGCGAGGACCCGGAGCTCACGCCGGTCCGGTGATTGCCATGATTCCGGTCCGGTGATCGCCGTGATTCCGGTCCGGTGATGCCGCGATTCCGCGCGGGTGATCGCCGCGACTCCTGTCCAGCGACCGCCGCGATTCCGCGCGGGTGATCCCCTCGACTTCTGTCCAGCGACCGCCGCGCTTCTTGTCGGTGACCGCCGTGCTTCTTGCCGGTGATCGTGGCGCTTCCTGTCCCGTGAGCACCGCGGCTCCGCGGACCTTTCTTCTCCCGCCCTAGTGACATACCGTGCGGTATGCGGCAACAATCTGGCGAGCCCTACTGCCAGGTAGGTCATTCGGGAGCCGCCCCGGATGAATGCCGCGCGCCCACCGGGAGGACGCCGTGCTGAGCACGATGCAGGACGTACCACTGACCGTCACCCGCATCCTTCGGCACGGGACGACCGTGCACGGGTCGTCGCAGGTCACCACATGGACCGGCGAGGCCGCTCCGCACCGCCGCAGCTTCCGTGAGATCGGCGAACGCTCGGCCCAGCTCGCGCACGCACTGCGCGATGACCTCGGGGTCGACGGCGACGAGCGAGTTGCCACATTTATGTGGAACAACGCTGAACACGTCGAGGCCTATTTCGCAGTGCCCTGTATGGGCGCCGTCCTGCACACCCTCAACCTCCGGCTGCCTGCCGACCAGTTGACCTGGATCGTGAATCACGCGGCCGACCGCGTCATCATCGTCAACGGCTCCCTCATCCCGCTCCTCGCGCCGCTCCTTCCGCGGCTGCCGACCGTCGAACATCTGGTGATCTCGGGCCCCGGCGACCGCTCACCGCTGGCCGGAGTCCAGGCGCAGGTGCACGAGTACGAGGACCTGATCGCCGCCAAGCCCACGGTCTACGACTGGCCCGATCTTGACGAGCGCACGGCCGCCGCCATGTGCTACACCTCCGGCACCACCGGCGACCCCAAGGGCGTCGTCTACTCGCACCGCTCCATCTACCTGCACTCCATGCAGGTCAACATGAGCGAGTCCATGGGCCTGACGGACGCGGACACCACGCTCGTCGTCGTCCCGCAGTTCCACGTCAACGCCTGGGGCCTGCCGCACGCGACCCTGATGGCGGGCGTGAACATGCTGATGCCGGACCGCTTCCTGCAGCCCGCCCCCCTCGCCGAGATGATCGAGTCGGAGCGGCCCACGCACGCGGCCGCCGTCCCCACCATCTGGCAGGGCCTGCTCGCCGAACTCACTGCGAAGCCGCGTGACGTCAGCACGCTCGGACAGGTCACCATCGGCGGCTCGGCCTGTCCGCCCTCGCTGATGGAGGCGTTCGACAAGCTGGGCATGCGGGTCTGCCACGCCTGGGGCATGACGGAGACCTCCCCGCTCGGCACGGTCGCCCGTCCGCCGGCCAAGTCCATCGGCACCGACGACGAGTTCGCCTACCGCCTCACCCAGGGCCGTTTCCCGACCGGGGTCGAGGCCCGCCTGGTCGGGCCCGGTGGCGAGCACCTGCCGTGGGACGGCGAGTCGGCGGGCGAGCTGGAGGTGCGCGGGCCGTGGATCGCGGGCGCCTACTACGGCGGCGCGGACGGCGAGGCACTCAAGCCCGAGGACAAGTTCAGCGCGGACGGCTGGCTGAAGACCGGCGACGTCGGCGTGATCACCTCCGATGGATTCCTGACGCTCACCGACCGTGCGAAGGACGTCATCAAGTCGGGCGGCGAGTGGATCTCCAGCGTCGAGCTGGAGAACGCGATCATGTCCCACCCGGATGTCGCGGAGGCGGCGGTCGTCGCCGTCCCCGACGACAAGTGGGGCGAACGCCCGCTCGCCACGGTCGTGCTGAAGGAGGACGCGAGCATCGACTACGCCGCCCTGCGCGACTTCCTCGCGGGCACCATCGCCAAGTGGCAGCTGCCCGAGCGCTGGGCGATCGTGCCTGCGGTGCCCAAGACGAGCGTAGGGAAGTTCGACAAGAAGGTGCTGCGCAAGCAGTACGCCGACGGGGAGCTGGACGTCACGAAGCTCTGAGGGGTCTGTCTGCCTTCCGGTTAAGCCCGGGCGCTACCTGCCGGTGCAGCCCGGGCGTTACGCCGCTCCCTCGCCGGAGCGGCGTATCGCCGTGGTCCAGCCGAGAGCCAGCCACGCCGTCGTCGCGATGGCGCACACCCCGCCTCAGCCCCAGTGGGTGAAGGCGCTCCCGGCCAGGGCCGAGGCTCCCGCGCCGCTCGCGAAACCCGTGCCGGTCAGTTCGTGCCGATCTTCGCCAGCAGATCCACGATGCGGCCCTGCACCTCGTCGCTCGTCGAGCGCTCCGCGAGGAACAGCACCGTCTCCCCCGCCGCGAGCCGCGGCAGCTCCGTCTGGTCGACGGCGGCGGTGTAGACGACGAGCGGGGTGCGGTTCAACTGGCCGTTCGCGCGCAGCCAGTCGATGATTCCTGCCCTGCGGCGACGTACCTGCATCAGGTCCATCACCACGAGGTTCGGCCGCATCTGTGCCGCGAGCGTCACCGCGTCCGCGTCGCTCTCGGCCCGCGCGACCTGCATGCCACGCCGTTCGAGCGTCGCGGTCAGGGCGAGCGCGATCTCCTCGTGCTCCTCGATGAGCAGGACGCGGGGCGGGTGCTGCTCGCTGTCGCGGGGCGCGAGGGCCTTCAGGAGTACGGCGGGGTCGGCGCCGTACGCCGCCTCGCGCGTCGCCTGCCCGAGTCCCGCCGTGACGAGCACGGGGACCTCGGCGGCCACGGCGGCCTGGCGCAGAGACTGGAGGGCCGTACGCGTGATCGGACCGGTCAGCGGGTCCACGAAGAGGGCCGCGGGGAACGCCGCGATCTGGGCGTCGACCTCCTCGCGGGAGTGCACGATCACGGGACGGTAGCCGCGGTCGCTGAGCGCCTGCTGCGTGGTGACGTCGGGCGCGGGCCAGACGAGGAGGCGGCGCGGGTTGTCCAGCGGCTCGGGTGGCAGTTCGTCGTCCATGGGCTGCGGCTGGGGCCGGTTGGAGACCTCGACCGCGCCGCCGGGACCGTCCAGCGGCTCCGGCCCCTCGTCGGCGTCCTCGTCCGGTGCGCCGATCGCGTACGCGCGGCCCGTGCCCTCGGTGGAGGACCCGATCCGGGACTGCGGCTGGGCTTGAGCCTGGGCTTGTGCCTGGGGGTGCGGGCGGGCTGCGGTCTCGGGGCGGTCCTCGCCCGCGGGATCCGGGGGAGTGGACAGCCTGCGTCGGCGCCCGGAGCCGCTGACGGAGCCGCCGAGGGTGTGGGACTGCGACTGTGACTGCCCTGTGGCCGGGGGCTGTGCCGGTGCCTGCTCAGGTGCCTGCTCCGGCAGCGGGCCTCCGGCGGGCTCCGGGGCATCCGGGGTCGGCGCGGAAGGCTGGGGCCGCTGGGGCTGCTGGGACTGGGTGGCCTGTTGGGCCTGAGGAGCCTGCTGTGCCGGAGATGCCTGCGGGGGCAGCGGAGGCTGCGGTGCCTGCGGGATCTGCGGATTCTGTGGCGGTTGCGGGGGCTGTGTCGCCCCGGCGGAGGCCTGGCCGCCCTGCTGCAGCCCGAGCCGACGCTGCTGCTCGGCGATCTGCTGGCCGAACGGCACGCCCTGCCCGAGCGTACGCACGCTGATCGCGCGCCCCTGCGTCGAGTTGGGGTCGCCGGGCGCGGCCTCGGCGGGCAGCGGCTGCGCGGCCCGGGCCTCGGTCCCGCGCTCGGGCGGAAGTGCGACGCCCCTGCTGGGCGTGTGGACGCCCTGCGCGGGAGTGCCTTCGGCGTACGTGGTGGCCTGCGAGGGAACACCGGCGGGCGGCGCCCCTTGTGCCTCCCCCGCCGAACCGGGAGCTGCAGGAGCACCAAGAGCACCAGGAGCACCAGGAGCACCAGGAGCACCAGGAGCAGCGGGCGCCTCAGGAGCCCCCGGTGCCCCCGGTGTCCCCGGCGCTGAGTGGGACCGTCGGCGGCCCGTCGGTGCCTGGGCCGGGTGAGGCTGCGGCGGGGTGTGGTCGTCGTCGGGGTGGCGCAGGGCGGCTTCGTGCTGTTGCTGCTGGCCCGTCTCGTCCTGGTCCGCGGACGCGGGCGGCAGAGCGAAGACGCGCCCGCTGGGAGCCTCCTCGGCGGCGGCCCGCTCCTTGGCGGCGGCCAGCGCACGGCGGCGCCGCCCCGTCGGCCGGGGCGAGGCCTCGCCCGCGTCACCGGCGACAGCCACAGCAGTACCGGTCCCGGAACCACTACCGGCCCCGGAACCACCGGCGGCAGAAGGCAGCGCGGGCGGCAACGCCAGCTGCTCATCGCTCCGACGGGCCCGCTGTCCGGAAGGGGCAGGTGCCACGGCCCCCGCGCGAACCGGAACGCCCTGCGGCGGCACCGTCTGCCCCAGAGCAGCCGACCCGGCGGCGTGTTCGGCAGCGGTCACCACGGAGCCCACGGAACCCATGGAGGCCACAGAGGAACCTACGGAGCCCGTAGAGCCCGTAGAGCCCTCCGCGGCGCTGGGCCGACCACGACGCCGCCCAGTGCCACTGGAAGCCTGCGAACCCTCGCCCCGCGCGGGCGCCTCCGGAGCAACCGGCACATCGGCCGAACCCGAGCCTGAGCCTGAGCCCGAACCCGAGCCCGAGCCCGAGCCCGTGACCTCAGCGGCGGCCTGCGCCTCAGCAGCCTCAGCCGCACGGCGCCCACGACGCCTCCCGGTCCCGCTGGGCGAAGCCCCACCGGAAGGCCCACCTGAAGAACCGCCCAGGGAATCCGACCCTGCCCCCGAACCCGAACCCGAACCCGAACCCGAATCCGCACCCGAATCCGCACCCGCACTCTCCAGGAAGGAGTCCACCGAGGGCCCAGCAGCCCGCCGGGCCCGCCGCCGCCCGCCGCCCGTGGCAGGCGAAGCCTGCTCAGGCACGACGACCGAAGAGCCAACAGATTCGCCCGTCACCTCAGGAGCAGCGGACGCCACACCGGCCGCCGCACCGCCACTCGCCCCGCCAGTCGCCCCGCTCCCTGTACCGATCGGTACTTCAAGAACGTACGCATTGCCGCTCATCCCCGGCACCTCATGCGTCTGCAGCACGCCGCCGTGCGCCCGCACGATGCCCCGGACGATCGGCTCGTGCACCGGGTCTCCCCCGGCGTACGGCCCCCGCACCTCGATACGGACGACCTCACCGCGCTGAGCGGCGGCGACGACCACGGTCGAGTCCACGTAGCCACCGGCCTGCACGGCCGAGGGGTTCACACCGGCGCGGGCGTTGCCCGTGGCGTCGATGCCGGCCACGTCGGCGACCAGGTGGGCGAGAGCCGTGGCAAGGCGCCCCGGGTCGACCTCGACCTCGATCGGCGGCGCGTGCACCGCGAACTGCGCGCGTCCGGGCCCGATCAGCTCGACCGCGCCCTCCACACCGCTGGCGACGACGGCGTCGAGCATGACCTTCACGCGGGAGAGCTGTTCCGTGCCCGAGTCGAGCAACTGGAAGCCCAGGACGTTGTCGACCAGGGTCGTGATGCGCGCGTACCCGGCCGAAAGATGATGAAGGACCTGATTCGCCTCGGGCCACAACTGCCCGGCGTCATCGGCGGCGAGAGCCGACAGCTCGCGCCGCAGCTCGTCGAGCGGACCGCGCAGGGACGAACCGAGCACGGCGAGCAGCTGCTCGTGCCGCGCGGCCAGAGCGTCGTACCGCGCCTTCTCGCTCTCGGCCAGCTCCTCGAACCGGTCCTTCTCGCGCTCGGCGAGCGCCGCGTAGCGCTCCTGCTCGGCGGCGATCTCCTCCGCACGCTCCTCGGCGGCGGCGGCCAGTTCGGCGGCGTGCCGCTCGGTGGCGGCCCGCAGCTCTTCCGTGCGCCGGTCGGTCGCGGCCTGCATCTCCTCGGCGTGCTGCGCGATCGCGGCCTCGTGCTCCTCGGCCAGCGCGTCGTAGGGCCGCCGGTCGGTGAACGTCATGACCGCGCCGACGAGCTGGTCCCCGTCCCGCACCGGCGCCGTCGTCAGGTCGACGGCGACCCGGTCACCGCTCTTGGACCACAGGACCTGTCCGCGTACCCGGTGCTTGCGCCCGGAGCGGAGCGTGTCCGCGAGCGGGGACTCCTCGTAGGGGAAGGGCTCGCCGTCGGCGCGGGAGTGGAGCACCAGATGGTGCAGCTCCTGCCCGCCGAGGTCGCTGGCCCGGAAACCCAGTATCTGTGCGGCGGCGGGGTTGACGAGAACGACCCGCCCCTCGGTGTCCGTCCCGACGACACCCTCCGCGGCGGCGCGCAGGATCATCTCGGTCTGCCGCTGGGAGCGCGCGAGTTCGGCCTCGGTGTCCACGGCGCCCGAAAGGTCGCGTACGACGAGCATGAGCAGCTCGTCGCCGGTGTAGCCGTAATTGTCGTACGCGTCCCGGATGTCCTCGAGGTTCGAACTGGTGACCTCGACGGGGAACTCGCTGCCGTCCGTGCGCCGCGCCATCATCCGCGTCGGCTTGGTCCGGCCGCGCTCGTCGGTGGATTCGGGCCTGCGCATCGATCCGGGAATGAGCCGGGAGTCGAACTCCGGCAACAGATCGAGGAGCCCACGTCCCACGAGGGCGGTGCCCGGCGTCTCGAACGCCTCGAGCGCGATCGCGTTCGCGTTCACGACGGTCCCGTTGGCATTCACGAGGACCAGCGCGTCCGGGAGCGCGTCGAGTATGGCTGCGAGGCGAGCAGCGCCTCGGGATGGCCTGCTGCTCACGACGACGCTTCCTCCCTGGTTACTGCTGCTTGCCGACTCGTCCAGGCCATCTTGCCCCGCGGCCCGCGGCGTGTCACGGGAGGGAGTCTACGGGGAGCGGTTGTGCGCGTGACGCCGGATGAGAGGGAGGTCGCACGCAGAAGATGTGAGGCTTCCGTACCCCCTGGTCACGACGAGGTGGTGGCAGGACGGCTCCGACCGGGGCAGAGAAGCGGCCCCGGCCGTGGCCAAAAACGGCTAGCCGAGAACTGGTCCGGACCAGCTCCCGACCCGCCTCGGACCAGCTCCCGACCCGCCTCGAACCTGGTCCGGAGCTAGGCGGTGGCCTCGGGCAGCACCGGGACGAGCCTGTCCCATCGGGAGATCTCGCATCCGTTGCTGCGGTTGTACGTCGCGTCGACGGGCCGGCCGTGCCAGGTCCCGGTGATGTGCGCGGTGGCGGGGCCGCCGTACTGCATGGTGCAGTTCGCGTCGGCCGGCGTGGGCGCGAAGGTGTCGCTGCCCCACCTGCCCTGGTCGAGCTTTCCGCACGCGTCCTGCGCGTGCGGGTGCGTGCCGCCCGTCGGGTGACATTCCAGCTCGTACGTCCCGTCCCGCCCGTCCCCGGCCTCGGTGACCTCCACCGTGAGCCGGTCGGGGGTCGACTTGGTCAACGGCGTCGGCAGGTGGAGGGGGCCCATGTCGGCGTGGGCGACGGCGGGCGCGGCGGACAGCGCGGCGGCGGCCGCGGCGGCGGTGAGGACGAGACGGCGCAGCATGACGGGGCTCCACTGGGTGCGGGATACCGGGTACGCGAACACGTACGGGCTCTATCGCGTCTAACGCCGTTGACGCCGCGACGTTGCGGGCGGCGGAAGACGCTTTGCTCTGCGGGCCGCCCGACTAGTACCTTGGAATCCGCGATTGGTGACACGCCGCCTGGCTGTGTCATCATCTGCACGCACCCCTCGCGTTCGCGCAGGTGTGCAAGCTGGAGGCGTCGCCTAGTCCGGTCTATGGCGCCGCACTGCTAATGCGGTTTGGGACTTAAATCCCATCGAGGGTTCAAATCCCTCCGCCTCCGCTGCAAGATCCCGAAGCCCCGGTCCACTGGACCGGGGCTTCGGTCGTGAGTACGGATCGCCAACGGCTCGCTCGAGGCCCGTTTGCGGCTGTTTCCCCAGCTCAGACGGGTCGGGGGAAACGGATTTCGCCTCACGGCGCAGGTCATGTAATGTTGTTCTCGCAACGCCGACCGGGGCGAAAAACCCCGGAAGGAAGAGCAGCACAACAGAAGAATCAAGCACTCGTAGCTTAACGGATAGAGCATCTGACTACGGATCAGAAGGTTGCAGGTTCGAATCCTGCCGAGTGCACACAGATGAGAGGCCCCCGGAGATGATCCGGGGGCCTCTTGCGTTGTCCGTACAGCGGCGAAGTACAGCAGCGACGAAGTACAGCAACCGCGCGACCGCCCTAACCGGTGGCGTCCATCGCGCCGGACAGTTGGTCGAGCGCCGAACGCACCATTGTCCTGCCAAGCGTCACCGGCGGCAGTGCGCTCCCCGGCTTGCTGGGTGCGACGCATCCGCAGGGCCTTGAGGCGGGGAGCGGGCAGAGGCAGGAAGTCATCAGAGTCCTCGGTCCTGGTCTCGCGGGCAGCGGAACCAGTACGGCAGGAGGAGTGACCGTGGCGCGGACCGAGTACTACGACGACCCGAACGCACCCAAGCCGAACAGCATGGTCGTCGCGGCGGCAGCGGTCGTCACTGACGAGCAGGGGCGCATCCTGCTCCAGCGCCGTCGGGACAACGACCTGTGGGCGCTGCCCGGGGGCGGAATGGACCTCACCGATTCTCTACCCGGCACGGCGGTCCGCGAGGTCAAGGAAGAGACCGGCCTGGACGTGGAGATCACGGGCTTGGTCGGTACGTACACCGACCCGAAGCACATCATCGAGTACACGGACGGCGAGGTCCGGCGACAATTCAATATCTGCTTCACCGCCCGGACAGTCGGCGGACAGCTCGCGATCTCGAACGAGTCGACGGAACTCCGGTTCGTCCGCCCGAAGGAACTTGAGGACTTGCCGATGCACCACACCCAGCGGCTCAGGCTCCGGCACTTTCTGGAGCACCGCGAGCGCCCGTACCTCGGCTGACGGCGACGGACCGCACGACCAACCGAGAGTTGAGCGAGGGCGGATGACGCCGAAGGCTTCGCACACACCGCTCAACACGCTTTCCAACCGTGGTGGTGCTGCGTCTGCGCGATCACTCGGAGCCGCGAGGTCTTCCGGCGTTGACGGCACACATTCCCAGCCTCGCCAGCGAAGCCAACGCACAAGATATGGAGGGTTGTTGAGGTCTGAAGTGTGTCCAATGGCGGTCGGCTTACGGCAAGATTGCACAGCACCGGCAAGGTCGAAGTCGGGTTACCCGCGACCTTCCAGTGAAAGATCTCGGGTGCATCTCAGTGAGTCGGAGGGGGCTGCTCATGAGCGGTACATCACGATCGCGACACGACGGGACAGAGCCGGGGCCACCGCCCGAGCGCGGCTCCGATCGTTTCAGCGACGATCCTCCTGATCCCCTTGCCTCGCTGCTGGCCAAGGTCGACAAGGGGCAACACATTTCGGCTCCTGGAGACAACGCAGGTGGCGAAGACCGCGATCCCCATGACGAGGAATGGCGGGAACATGATCGCCACGGTCCCTATGCGCAGGGGCGCCGCCGGAGGAACTGACGCACAGGGCGGAGTCCCCGTCTGCGGCAGCGCAGACGGGGACTTGGCGTGAGGGCTGCCCGAGTTGCCGGGAAGCGTACGGCCCCCTGACCATGCCCGACCCCAATCCGGGCAGGACACCGGCCAAAGCCGCGAGTGCCGGCCACGTGGGTCAGCGCGCCATTCATTGGGCCCGGCAGAAGCGGATCAGTTGACCAATGCGGGGGGTGCGATCGTCCGCGCGCGGTCGTAGAGATCGCGGGCTGCTGCGTTCTTCAGATGCGGCCGGATGAGGCCGAACATGGCTTTCACACGGTCGTCGGCCCGCCCGGATTGGACCATGGGGTAGTCGTCGAGCGCCTGGTGCCATGTGGCGCAGGCAGCTTCCAAGTGACCGATCTCTAGCTGCCGTTCAGCGAGCGTGGCACGGTGCCGTACCCGTGCGCGCCGGTAGACGCTGAATCGGACCTTGTCCGACTGCTGCATGGCTTCCACGGCTCCGGGCACGTCACCGAGTTCGTAGCGCACTTGGCTGATGTGGTAGTTCAGCGACGACGGATCGTACGAACCGAACGCCTTCCCCCGAGACTCGGCACGGTCCATGGCGGCCTCTGCCTCCCGGATGTACCGCAAGGCACTCGCACGGTCGCCTGTCTGTGCCGCCGTGTGCGCTTGCTGCCCCGCAAGGAAGGCCCGCATCCGAGGCCCAGCCTTCGGAGATGCTGCGGCAGCAGCGTCCGCCAGCTCCATGGCCTTGGACCCATGGTGCAGGTCGACCGCTTGCACGCTCATGCCACGCAAGGTCGTGCAGTACGTCAGGTGGTCCTCAGCCGCCCCAGCCAGCTCCAAAGCCTTGACGTAGTAGCGCTGGGCGAGCCCGTGAAGTCCTTCATCCACGGCCATGTAGCCAGTCAGATACAGCAGGTCCGATGCAGCGGACTGCATCGCTTGCCGGACATCCTCGGGAGCATCGGCACGCAGGTACGAAGCGACGGTGTTGACCATGAACGAGGCCGCCATGGGACGTGCGTGACGTCCGCCGAACTGGTCGTCCAGCTCTGAGACGCGCTCGGTCATCGCTATGACCATGTCTACTTCGTTCATGCCGATGCGTGACGCGCGTCCGGACTGTACGGCCTCAGCGCGTCCGATGACGTCGGGCCATCCGGGGATCGTCAAGGCGACCGAGAACAGGCCCGCACCGAGCACTCTGCGGCGGGACGGGTCCATATCTTGCCTCCCCAGATCGATCAGCCCTTCCACGGTATCCGTGGACACGGGCGAGTGATCAGAGGGAACGGGCAGACCCGCTTCGGCACGCGTGACCGGGCGGCCCAGCCGACGGGAGAAGGCTTCGAGGATGCAGCCCCGCACGGCGTCACGCGGAACGGTGCCGCCAAGCCAGTGGCTCACGGCTGACTCGTCGTAGCGCAAGGGAGTGCCGGTTTCCGTGCCTATGCGGTTCACGGCCCGAGCGAACTGGCGGTATGTCCAACGGCTCTCGGCGAGCAGGTGGCCGAGCGCTGCGTTCGGTTCGCGCTTCGCCATGACTCTCAACTCCCCACGCTCTTGCGTGCTTTCAAGGCTTTCAAGTCCTGAGGCTGCTGCAACGGTACCGCCGTGCGTGGTCGCGCGGTTGCGTAGAGCACACGAAAGATCGGCGAAACGCTCGCCGCAGACATCCCCCGAGGGGTTGAGTCATGAGAAGCGAAGCGCGGGCAGAACTTGCCCGAATGACCAAGGAGCAGGGCACGAACGGCGTGCTGAAGGTCGACGCCCTGGACGGGTACGAGCTGCCGCCTGGGTCCATGAAGTACCCACCGTGTCAGTGCCCACAGCACAGAGCGGCCCAGGCCCAAGAGGACGCCAGCGACGTGCTTAGCGCCAAGGTCCATGAGGCCAATGAACGTAGTGCGGGCGAGCAGCAGTGAGCCGGTTAGCCGCCCGCGTGACGAGCTACGCCGGACCCCTCCTGATCATCACCATCTCGGCATCGATCGGATTCGTGCTTGGCGTGACTGCCGCAAGTCCGACCACCTCATGAGCTCCTCCCTGGTCACCCGAAGTGCTCCCCCACGGTGGCCAGGGAGGGGAGTACTGCCGCCTGTACGGCGGTAGCGCCCGTCCGACAGCCGTTGCTGACGGCGGTCGGCAGCCGGACGGGTCCACCGATGCACCAACCACCGAAGGAGAGTGCAGCAGTGTCCGCAACGCTAGAACGGCCCGCCCCGGAGATCGTGGCGCGGCGAGCCCGCGACATCCTCGCGATCGTCGAGGCTGACCGCGAGTTCGACCGCCTGCGCACGGCATGTGCGAAGTACGACGAGGGCTGGCAGTGCTTCATGGGGTACGCCCTGGTGGACGGGTTCGACGTCGCGAAGGACACCGAGCCTCTGTTCCCCGAGGCCATGCGTGCCATGGCGATTAAGGCGGCCGTCTACGAGATGACGCACCAGAACGAGGAGGCCGCCGGGATCCCCGTAGCGGTGCCCGTAGACGAGATGATCCACGCGCTTGCCGCACAGTTCACCGTCCTCTGCCGTATCCAGGACCGTACGAACATCAAGTTCGTGCACGCCACTGACCGTGAGGTCATCGGCGAGTGGGATCACGGCGACTACACCCACCAGGTCTACCGGGCCGCGTGGGGGCGGATGAACGAGCGCTACTGGTTCGGCAAGGAGGAGACCGCCAGGCGCAAGGCGGTCGTCACCGCGAAGTACGGCCCGATCGGCATCCTTGACGGTGGCCGCCGCTTCGCGCCCGGATTCCCCATGGGGATCTAGGAGCGCTAGTTGAAGGCACGGCGCAGGGCCAAGGTCGCGTCGACCTCTGGGAAGGTCCGCTGGATCTCACGATCTGCCTGGTCGATCAGCAGCTCCAGCGCGCCAGGCGCTGCGCCGTGCACCAGCTCACGCAGGTACCCATCGAGTTCGGCGACGTCATCGGGTGGCGCCACGTCTGCCAGCAGGGTGACACCGTCCGTGTCCGTACAGCGGCGAAGTACAGCAGCGACGAAGTACAGCAACCGCGCGACCGCCCTAACCGGTGGCGTCCATCGCGCCGGACAGTTGGTCGAGCGCCGAACGCACCATTGTCCTGCCAAGCGTCACCGGCGGCAGTGCGCTCCCCGGCTTGCTGGGTGCGACGCATCCGCAGGGCCTTGAGGCGAGGGCGGGCAGAGGCAGGAAGTCATCAGAAAGAAGGCTCAGAGTTGTCGGCTGCCTACGCGAGTGCGACTAGGTCTTCTCTTTCGGATCACTCTCACGAGCGTGCGATAGGTTGCCCGCCATGTCTGAACTCGGACCCGTCGCCTGGCCACCTGCCCAGATCGGTACCGAGAGGCTCGTGCTCCGTGAGTCCGAGGCCCGCGACCGTGAGGCCTTCATCGAACTGTTTGCATCGCCAGAGGTGCGCGCTCACCTCGGTGGCCCTCGATCACGCGATGAGCTCGAACGGGCCGTGCCTGAGATACCCGGGCGGCGCCCTGGCCTTTTCGTGATCGATCTCAATGGAGCGATGATCGGCACGATCACGCTCGATCGGCGCGATGCAGAGCGGTTGGGGCACCTCCGTCCGGAAGCCGGGGAGGCCGAGCTCGGTTACATGTTCCTGCCGGAAGCGTGGGGACGCGGGTACGCCGCCGAGGCATGCGCAGCAGCACTCGACTGGTTTGCTGACGCATTCCCCGGCGAGCCGGTGGTGCTCTGCACCCAGTCTGCCAACGACCGCTCGATGCGCCTCGCGGAGAAGCTGGGGTTCACCGAGGTGGAACGGTTCGAGGAGTTCGGCGCCGAACAGTGGTTCGGCGAGTGGTCCTCGACCACGCCGAACTCCGGGGGCCTCTTGCGTAGCTCATCCTCCCGAGATCGTCCGGAGAACGCCCAAGAAGCGTCCGGGGAGCGGTAAGGCGGTTGAGGGGCCGACCCCGTCGAGGACCCCGCGTCGGGGCAGGGTCATATTTTGCCGTCGCGGAGCGATCAGCCTTTTCGCGGTACCCGTGAGTTCAGGGGAGTGATCGAGCGCGGCGGGTGGGTCCGCTCCCGTGTGTGTGGTGGGGCGGGCGAGTGGGGTACGGCCCGTGCGAACTGGTCGTATGTCCAACGGATCTCGGGCGGCGGTGGTCGCGGGCCGCGTCCGGTTTGTTTTTGGTGGTGGCTCTTGGTGGCTCCGCGCTCTTGCGTGCTTTTGAGCCTTTCGCGTCCCGAAACTGCTTCAACGGTACCGCTCTGCGTGGTCGCGCGGTTGCGTAGAGCACACGAAGGGTTGGCGAACCGCTCGCCACACACATCCCCCGAGGGACTGAGATGACTAGCGAAGCACGGGCAGTTCTTGTCCGGACGACCGAGGAACAGAGCGCGGATGGCGTACTGACAGATGACGTACTGGGCGATGGCGTGCTCAGGGGCGGTGCTCTGGATGGGTACGAGTTGCCGCCGGGGTCCATGACCTACCCGCCGTGCCAGTGCCCCCAGCACAGAGCGGCCCAGGCCCGGCAGGACATCGACGGCGTGCTCAGCACCAGGGGCCGTGAGGTCGGTGAACGCGGTACGGGCGAGCGGCCGTGATCCGGTCAGCTGCCCGCCTGGCGAGCTGCGCCGAGCCGAGCCGTGCCTGATCATCGCGGCTCCGGGGCGATAGCGCACGCCGGTAGACCCTGCCCGACTGGACTGCCCTTGTGTGATGGCGGTTGGCGGGTGGATCGCATCCACCGATGCGCTGATGCACTGATACACCGACCGAACGATGAAGGAGAGTGCGGCAGTGTCCGCAACGCTGGTACGGCCCGTCCCGGAGGTCGTGGCGCGGCGAGCCCGCGAGATCCTCGCGGTCGTCGAGGCTGATCGCGAGTTCGATCGGCTGCGCACGGCGTGCGCGAAGTACGACGAGGACTGGCAGTGCTTCATGGGGTACGCCCTGGTGGACGGGTTCGACGTCGCGAAGGACACCGAGCCCCTGTTCCCCGAGGCCATGCGCGCCATGGCGATCAAGTCGGCCGTCTACGAGATGACCGACCAGAACGAAGAGGCCGCCGAGATCCCCGTGGCGGTCCCCGTGGACGAGATGATCCACGCGCTCGCCGCTCAGTTCACCGTGCTCTGCCGCATCCAGCGCCGCACGGGTGTCACGTTCGTGCACGCCACCGACCGTGAGGCCATCGGGGCTTGGGATCACGGCGACTACACCCACCAGGTCTACCGGGCCGCGTGGGGGCGGATGAACGAGCGCTACTGGTTCGGCAAGGACGAGACCGCCAGGCGCAAGGCGGTCGTCACCGCGAAGTACGGCCTGATCGGCATCTTCGACGGTGGTCGCCGTTTCGCTCCCGGGTTCGCCACAGCGAGCTAGGAGCGCCAGTTGAAGGCACGGCGCAGCGCCAAGGTCGCGTCGACCTCCGGGAAGGTCCGCCGGATCTCGCGGTCCGCCAGGTCGATCAGCCGCTCCAGCGCGCCGGGAGCTGCGCCGTGAACCAAATCACGCAGGTATACGTCGAGTTCGGCCACGTCGTCGGGCAGCGCGACACCTGTCAGTAGAGCCACCCCGTCCGTCTTGTACGGCGCGGGCGGTATCCCCACCTTCTCCGGGTGCACGCAGACGGGCACGCCTCGCTGCGTGTACCGGTGGCCGTCCCGCGGATCGAACGGGAAGTCCTGCGAGGGGCGTTCGGCCACATCGAACTCACCGAGCGGGAAGCGGCGTGAAGGGCAGATGCCGCACGCGCGGTGGCCGTCACCGGAGACGAAAGCCTCGTCCATGTACAGAGGGTAGCGTGGTGGACACGGTTGGCGATTCGTAGTTGCTGTTCTCCTCGGCGTTGCTGGTCTTTCTCCCCGGGGCCGGGGCCGGGGGCCGGGGAGAGGGTCGGGGCCGGGATCGGTCCGGTCTGGCCCGCCCCGGTCTGACCCGGCCCCCGCCCCGCCCCGGTCGCCCCGTCAGGCCGACGTCTTGACCGGCGACGCCGCTGCCCGAGCCTGCTCCCGTACGACACGGCGGGGCCGGGACGGCATCCCGAACGTCGGGTTGGCCACGGACCAGGCCGCGCCCTTGCAGATCAACTCCTTGTAGACGGCGGCGAGTCGTCCCGTGAGGGCTGCCCGTACGGCGCGGTCGTCGGCGGTGACGTACTGGATCAGGCCCTCCTTGCGGCCGAGCGAGATGCACTGGTTGAAGTAGCGCATCGGCGTGTTCGGGGTCTTTCCGCCGGTCAGGCGTGCCGTGACGGCTTCGGCGGCCTGCCATGCCATGGGGGTGCCCGTGGCGCACGACATGCGCAGCGGCTTGTCTCCCGGGCCCATCGCCATGGCCGCGTCGCCGATGGCGTACACGTCCGGGTGCGACACCGAGCGCATGGTCCGGTCGACCACGATCTGGCCGGTGTCGGTGACGTCCAGGGTGGTGGCCTGTGCGATCGGGTGGACCGCGAAGCCGGTGGTCCACACGGTGACCGCGGCCGGGATGGACCTGCCGTCCGTGGTGGTCACGTGGTCGGCCCGCACGGCGGCGACGGATGCCTGCTCGTGCACGGTGATGCCGAGCTTGGCGAAGACCTTCCGCGCGTGTCCGCGGCCCTTGGGCGAGAGCCAGTCGCCGAATTCGCCGCGGGCGGCGAGGGCGACGTCGAGGTCCGGGCGGGCCTCGGCGATCTCGGTCGCGGCCTCCAGGCCGGTGAGGCCGCCACCGACGACGGTCACGGTCTCTCCGGCGCCCAGGCCGGCCAGGCGCTCGCGCAGACGGAGCGCTCCGGGGCGGCTCGCGATCTCGTAGGCGTGCTCGGTGGTGCCGGGGACGCCTTGGGAGTTCCAGCCGCTGCCGAGGGCGTAGAAGAGGGTGTCGTACTCCAGTTCCTCGGCCACCGCCTTGCCCGGTTCCTCGGCCACCGCCTTGCCCAGTTCCTCGACCGGCTCCGCGTTCGGCCCCGCGTTCGCGTCGCCCTGGCCGACAGCGGTGACGGTGACCGTCTTGCTGTCCACGTCCACGCCGGTGACCCTCGCGAGCCTCAGTTCGACGCCGGTGCCCGCGAACATCTCGTCGAAGGGGCGGGGCTTGAGGTGCTGGCCGACGGTCAGCTGGTGCATCCGAACCCGCTCGACGAAGTCGGGCTCGGCGTTGACGAGGGTGATGGCTACGTCCTCGCGGTGCAGTCGCTTGGCAAGGCGCCCTGCGGCGATGGCTCCGGTGTATCCGGCTCCGATGACGACGATGCGGTGCTGCATTTCCAGGCTCCTGTCATTCATCAGCTCTTCAGCGGGTTCGCCCCTTGAACCGGGCAGCCCGCCGTTTCCTGACAGGAACCAGATGTGAAGCACCTCACACCGGCGCCAGATCCGTAGATCCGTAGATCCGGGGATGGAGGAGATGGAGGGGATGTGGGGGACGTAGGGGGTATCGAGGTCAGAACGCCGCGTCGAGCAAGGGCTCACCGTGGTCCGTTGCCGCCCACTGCCGGCTCGCGCGGGCCAGCTTGTCGGGGTTCACCTGGTTGCGGAACGCGGTGATGCCCTCGGCTGTGATCTCCAGGCACATGACGCCGACGACCCGGCCGTCGAGGACCGCCACGAGTGCGGGGGCGCCGTTGGCGGCCGTGAGGTGGACCTCTGGCGAGCCGCCGACGTAGGCGCGCTTGGCCCCGCTCGGCTTGAACAGGCCCCGCATGAACTTGGCGACCGCGACGGCGCCCTCGAACGCCTTGGCGCGGGCCGGGATCTTCCCGCCGCCGTCGCCGATCGCGACGGCGTCCTCGGTGAGCAGCCGTACGAGCGGCTCGGTCCGGCCGCTGGTGGCGGCCGCGAGGAACTCCTCGACGATCCGCCGGGCGGCCGCCCCGTCGATCTCGGTGCGCGTCCTGCCCTCCGCCACGTGCTTCTTGGCGCGGTGGAAGATCTGCTGGCCCGCGGACTCGGTGATGTCGAGGATCTCCGCGATCTCCCGGTGCGGGTAGCCGAAGGCCTCCCGCAGCACGTACACCACCCGCTCGTCCGGTGAGAGGCGCTCCATGAGGGTGAGGACCGCGTACGAGAGCGATTCGCGCTGCTCCGCGGTGTCGGCGGGGCCGAGCATCGGGTCCCCGGCGAGCAGTGGTTCGGGCAGCCACTGGCCCACATAGGTCTCGCGCCGGGCGCGCGCCGAGGTGAGCTGGTTGAGGCAGAGGTTGGTGAGGACCTTCGTCAGCCAGGCCTCGGGGACCTTGACGCGGTCGACGTCGGCGGCCTGCCAGCGCAGGAACGTGTCCTGTACGGCGTCCTCGGCGTCGCTCGCGGAGCCGAGGAGGCGGTAGGCGATGGCCTCCAGGCGGGGCCTTGAAGCCTCGAACCGGTCCACGTCGTTCATGGTCAGAGCCATGGCCGCGATCCTAACTCCCGCTGTGCGCGAGGGCTCTTGTCGAGGTTCCCTTATTGACATGCACGGCACAATGGTTCGGACTGGTCCGGACCAATCCCGCCGGGGATGGGTGATGTCCGAGGAGAGTGATGACGCGGTGTGGAGAAGACGAGCTCTTGCTGTTCTGGTCGGGCTTGCGGTGCTCTCCGGGGTGAGTTCGGGGGCGAGTTCGGGGGTGAGCTCGGGGGTGAGTTCGGGGATGAGCTCGGGGGCGAGCCCGGGAGTGAGCTCCGGAGCGAGCGGGGCCGGTGCCGTCGCGGGGTCCGGTACCGCTGCCGCCGAGGGGCGGGGCAAGACGCGGTTTGTCGTCAGTGAGGCCCAGTTCGAGCGGATGTTCCCCGAGCGGGACTCCTTCTTCACGTACGCCGGTCTCGTCGAGGCCACCCGTGCCTACCCCGAGTTCGCGCGGACGGGCGGCAAGGCGGTGCGGCGCCAGGAAGCCGCCGCCTTCCTGGCCAACGTCAGTCATGAGACCGGGGGGTTGTTCTACGTCGTGGCTCAGGACGAGTCGACGTATCCGATCTTCTGCGACAAGACCCGGCCCTACGGGTGTCCGGCGGGCGAGTCCGCGTACTACGGGCGTGGCGCGATCATGCTGAGCTGGAACTTCAACTACAAGGCGGCCGGGGACGCGCTGGGGATCGACCTGCTCAATGATCCGGGTCTTGTGGAGCGCGATCCGAAGGTGGCCTGGATGACCGCCCTTTGGTACTGGAACACCCAGACCGGGATGGGCACCCTGACCGGGCACGAGGCCATGGTGGAGAAGAAGGGGTTCGGCGAGACCATCCGCAGTCTCAACGGGCCCGAGTGCGACGGAGGCAAGCCCGAGCAGGTGAAGCACCGGGTCGGGCTCTACCGGGACTTCGTACGCGTGCTGCACGCCGCGCCCGGTCGGCACGTGAGCTGTTGAGACAGTTGCTCGGATACGGCGTAAGACTGTCCCCATGGAGTGGCGCAGTGCGGGGTTGAGCTGGGCGGATCCGGAGCGGCCCGGGCTCGTGTGGGAGCGGGGGGACGTCAGTCCGCTGGTCGTGGGGCGGTGGGTGGGGTTCCGGGCTCTCGGGCTGCGGCGGTGCGTGGGGGCGCGGGGGAACCCCTGCCCGACCGCCGCTGTCGTGCCGGGGCGGGGGACACAGGCCCGGTGTGCCGAGTGTGCGCGGCTCGACCGGGCGCACTCGGTGGCCGCCGACACCATCGCCGACGATCCGCGGACCTACCGCGTCTATCTCGCGTGGTTCGGCGTCGGGATGGTGAAGGTCGGGATCACCCGTGAGGAGCGGGGGTCGGCGCGGCTGCTCGAACAGGGGGCCGTTGCCTTCGGCTGGCTCGGGCGCGGGCCCTTGATGGCCGCGCGGCGGGCCGAGGAGCTGCTTCGGGTCGCTCTCGGGGTGCCGGACCGGATCTCGTACGCCAGGAAGCGGGCCGTCAGGGCCACCTTGCCGGGGGCGGACGAGCGGCGGCGCGAGCTGGAGCGGATGCATGGCTTCGCCCTCGCGCTCGACGGGTGGCCCGAGTCGCTCGAACGGATGCCCCTGGGGAAGCACGCTGTGGTGGACCACGGCGCGGTGTTCGGGGTGGAGCGTCTCGCGGGCGTCGGTGGGTTCGCCGTCACCGAACTCGTCGACGGTGGGGTGGTGCTGGGGGATCTCGTCGCCGTGGCCGGGCCCGATCTGTATCTCGACGACGGTGGGCGGCTTGTCGTCCTCGACAGTCGGCTGTTGCGGGGGTGGCGGCTTGAAGGGGTTCGGGGAGGGGTGCGGGGAGGGGTGAGGGGAGTCGCTCGGGAAGGGGCGCGGGGAGTGGCTCGGGAAGGGGCTCAGGGAGAGGCCAGGGAAGGGGCTTGGGGAGAGGCGCGTACGACTGTTCCCGTACGGGAGGTTCCCGTGGTTCAGGGCGGTCTCTTCTGAGTCTCGTGCCGCCCCAGCTGACCGGCTGGAGCTGACCGGCTGGTCAAGCCTGTCTGCCCGTACGGCAATGAAGGCGCGGAGAGGGTGGACAGGCGGGTGGGCGTGGCCGATTCTCAGGACATGAGTGATCAACCCGTTGCGCCTGTCCAGCCCTTCGAACTGCCCTACTACGCCGTCGTGTTCACCTCGCTGAGAACCGAGGCCGAAGACGGCCCTGACGGCCCTGACGGCCCCGACGGCGGTTATGGCGAGACCTCCGACCGTTTGGAAGAGCTCGTCACCGCAGTCCCCGGCTTCCTGGGCATCGAGTCCGCACGGACGCCCGGCGGGCTCGGCATCACCGTCGGGTACTTCCGGGACGAGGACGCGATCAAGCAGTGGCGCGGCGACGCCGAGCACCGCACGGCGCAGAAGCGTGGGCGCGACGAGTGGTACGAGAAGTACGCCGTCCATGTCGCCAAGGTGGAGCGGAGCTACAGCTTCGAGCGGGGCCATGCAGCGGAGGCGAGGCACGGTCTTGAGCGGGGATGACGGCGAAGGAAGGGCCGTACGCGATTTCTGGGAGCGGCTCGGCCTTCCCGGACTCATCGACGTACATACGCACTTCATGCCCGAGCGCGTCCTGTCCAAGGTGTGGGACTACTTCGATTCCGCCGGGCCGCTGACCGGCGTGAAGTGGCCCATCGCCTACCGGCATGAGGAAGAGCAACGGCTGGCGATCCTGCGGGAGTTCGGGGTGCGGTCCTTCACCTCGATGATCTACCCGCACAAGGCCGGTATGGCGGAGTGGCTCAACGGCTGGGCCGTCGACTTCGCCCGCCGGACGCCCGACTGCCTGCACACCGCGACCTTCTTTCCCGAGCCGGGAGCGGAGACGTACGTGCGGGACGCCGTCGACGCCGGGGCCCGGATCTTCAAGTCCCATGTGCAGGTGGGGGCCTACGACCCCAATGACGTGGCACTCGACCCCGTCTGGGGGCTGCTCGCCGACGCCGGTGTCCCGGTCGTGACGCACTGCGGGTCGGGGCCCGCGCCGGGCAAGCACACCGGGCCGGAGCCGATCGGGCGGCTGCTCGCGCGCCACCCCCGGCTGCGGCTCGTCGTGGCGCACATGGGGATGCCGGAGTACGTCGACTTCCTCGACCTCGCCGAGCGGTACGGCGAGGTCAGGCTGGACACGACCCTGACGTTCACCGACTTCTCCGAGGGGTTCTCGCCGTTCCCGCGCGCGGCGCTGCCGCGCCTCGTCGATCTGGGGGACCGGATCCTCCTCGGGTCGGACTTCCCCAATATTCCGCACGCGTACGTCCATCAGTTGCACGCCCTTGAGCGGCTCGGCCTGGGGGACGACTGGCTGCGCGCGGTCTGTTACGGGAACGCGGCCCGGCTCTTCGGGCTGCGGGACGGCGAGGCCTAGAAAATCGGCCCGGACCCTTTCTCAGGGAATTCACAGGTTCTGGCAAGAGCTCTCTCAGGGCCGCCGCGCACTCTGTCTGACATGACTACGACCTCGCCCCAGGGGCGTACCGAACTGCTCAGGGCGGACGGGAGCCCCGTTCGCGTGCTCGTCGTCGACGACGAGGTGTCGCTGACCGAGCTGCTCTCCATGGCCCTGCGGTACGAGGGCTGGCAGATCCGCAGTGCGGGGGACGGCGCCGGTGCGGTGCGCACCGCACGTGCCTTCAGGCCCGACGCCGTGGTGCTCGACATGATGCTGCCCGACATGGACGGCCTCGCCGTGCTCGGACGGCTGCGGCGCGAGCTGCCCGACGTGCCCGTGCTGTTCCTGACGGCCAAGGACGCCGTCGAGGACCGCATCGCCGGTCTCACCGCCGGGGGCGACGACTACGTCACCAAGCCGTTCAGCCTGGAGGAGGTCGTCGCGCGCCTTCGCGGGCTCATCCGCCGGGCCGGGGCCTCCGACCGGCGCAGCGAATCCGTCCTCGCCGTCGGGGACCTCACCCTCGACGAGGACAGCCACGAGGTCACGCGGGGCGGGGACTCCATCCACCTCACCGCCACCGAGTTCGAGCTCCTTCGGTACCTGATGCGCAATCCGCGGCGCGTGCTCAGCAAGGCGCAGATCCTGGACCGCGTGTGGAACTACGACTTCGGGGGCCAGGCCAACGTCGTCGAGCTCTACATCTCGTATCTGCGCAGGAAGCTCGACGCCGGTCGTGAGCCGATGATCCACACTCGGCGCGGTGCCGGGTACCTGATCAAGCCCGCGGCATCGACCGAGGCGGCAGCCGCCTCATGAAGCGGAGACGGCAGCCGCGGTCGCTGCGGACGCGGCTCGTCGTCTCGGCTGTGGCGCTGATCGCCGTCGTCTGCGCGGTGATCGGCACGGTGACGACCATCGCGCTGCGCTCGCACCTGTATGACCAGCTGGACGGCTCGCTCGACACGGTCGCGATGCGTTTGAAAGGGCCGATGCCCAAGCCGGGGGCCGACGGTCATGACGTGCCTTCCGTGGATCAGGGCGATCCGCTGCGGTTCGTCTCCAAGGGGCCTCAGGAGATCGGCACCATCGGAGCCGTCGTCGAGGACGACGGCTCGGTCGGTGAGGCGCTGGTCAGCCACGAGCCGGACAGCGGAACCTTCGAGCCGCAGACCGACCAGCTCGACGCGGCGCAGTCCGCCGCACTCGCCTCCGTGTCCCGCGACGGGCGCCCGCACAACGTCGATATTCCCGGATTGGGCGGGTACCGCGTGCAGTACGCGGATGGCCCCACCGGCGACTTCCTCGTCGGCATCCCCACGGCCAAGGTGCAGAACACTCTCGAAACGCTGATCATCGTCGAGGTCAGCGTCACGGCCGCGGGCCTGGTCGCCGCCTCGCTCACCGGTGCCGTCATGGTCGGCGTCGCACTGCGCCCGCTGCGCCGGGTCGCGGCGACCGCGACCCGGGTCTCCGAACTCCCGCTGCACAGCGGCGAGGTGACGCTGTACGAGCGCGTCCCCGACACGGAGCCGAACACGGAGGTCGGACAGGTCGGCGCGGCGCTCAACCGGATGCTCGACCATGTGCACTCCGCGCTGCACGCGCGCCAGGAGAGCGAGACGCGGGTACGGCAGTTCGTCGCGGACGCCAGCCATGAGCTGCGTACGCCACTGGCCTCGATCCGCGGCTATGCCGAACTGACGCGCAGGGGACGGGAGTCGACCGGACCCGACACGCGGCACGCGCTCGGCCGGATCGAGTCCGAGGCGCAGCGGATGACGGGCCTCGTGGAGGACCTGCTGCTGCTCGCGCGCCTCGACGAGGGGCGTGACGGCGGAACCGGCAGCGTCGGCAGTACCGGCAGTACCAGCAGCGTCGGCAGTACCGGCGGTAATGGTCCCGGCGCCCGACTGCCGCTCTCGTATCAGAGCACTGATCTCTCACCGCTGGTCGTCGACACCGTGAGCGACGCGCGGGCCGCGGGCCCCGAGCACTACTGGGCCCTGGAACTGCCGGACGAGCCCGCGCTCGTCCTCGCCGACCCGGCCCGCCTCCACCAGGTCGTCGTCAACCTCCTCGCCAACGCGCGTACGCACACGCCACCGGGCACGAAGGTCACCGCACGCGTGCGGCGGGCCGGACCCGGCGTGTGCCTGGAGGTCGAGGACAACGGCCCCGGCATCGCCCCCGCCCTCCTCCCCCACGTCTTCGAACGGTTCGCCCGCGGCGACGCCTCGCGCTCCCGCAACGCCGGGTCCACGGGGCTCGGCCTCGCCCTCGTACAGGCGATCGTGGAGGCGCACGGAGGCGGCGTGACGGTGGAGAGCGCGCCAGGACGGACGGTGTTCACGGTGACGCTGCCCGCCGTATCGGACCAGATGTCGGACCAGCTGTGGGGCCAGTCATCGGGCCAGGTCAGCGGCCCCGGATGGGACTCACAGGCGGGCCACAGGCTCACCACACAGGCCTGACAGACCACTTGGCGAATGTCGGTGTCATGCAAACCGACTCTTCTCCGGGCGGCGCTTGCTCGGTCCCTCTGCCGGCGCGGGCCCACCTCCCCGCCGGATGGCGCGATGTGCCCGTCCTGGACATCGTGATCCCCGTCTACAACGAGGAGAAGGACCTTCAGCCGTGTGTGCGGCGCCTGCACGACCATCTCGTACGCACCTTCCCCTATCCCTTCCGCATCACCATCGCGGACAACGCGTCCACGGACCGCACCCCCGAGGTGGCGGCGCGGCTCGCGGCGTCGAGCGAAGAGGTCCGGTACACGCGCCTTGAGCAGAAGGGGCGCGGGCGGGCCCTGCGCGCCGTGTGGTCCGCCTCGGACGCCCCCGTCCTCGCCTACATGGACGTGGACCTGTCCACCGACCTCAACGCGCTGCTCCCGCTGGTGGCGCCGCTGATCTCCGGGCACTCGGACCTGGCGATCGGCTCCCGGCTCGCGCGCAGCTCGCGCGTGGTGCGCGGCCCCAAGCGTGAGTTCATCTCGCGCGGCTACAACCTCATCCTGCGCAGCTCCCTGCACGCGCGCTTCTCCGACGCCCAGTGCGGGTTCAAGGCGATCAGGGGCGACGTGGCGGGGGTGCTGCTCCCGCTGGTCGAGGACACGGGATGGTTCTTCGACACGGAGATGCTGGTGCTCGCCGAGCGCGCGGGCCTGCGCATCCACGAGGTGCCGGTCGACTGGGTCGACGACCCGAACTCCACGGTCCACCTGGTCAAGACGGCCACCGACGACCTCAAGGGAGTGTGGCGGGTCGGGCGCGCCCTCACGGTCGGCGCGCTCCCGCTCGACCGCCTCGCGCGCCCCTTCGGGGACGACCCGCGCGACCGCCAGCTGGCCGGAGTCCCGGGCGGCCTGGCCCGCCAGCTGGTCGGCTTCTGCGTGGTCGGCGCGCTCTCCACGCTCTTCTATCTGCTTCTGTACTCCGGCTTCCGTACGTTCTCGGGCTCGCAGGTGGCCAACGCGCTCGCCCTGCTCGTGTCGGCGGTCGCCAACACCGCAGCCAACCGCCGCCTCACCTTCGGGGTGCGGGGCCGCGACCGCGCGATGCGCCACCAGGCACAGGGCCTCGTGGTCTTCGCCATCGGCCTCGCCCTGACCAGCGGCTCGCTCGCCGCTCTCGGCGCGGCGTCGGGCAACGCGTCCCACGGCACGGAACTGGCGGTCCTTATAGCCGCCAACCTCGCGGCGACGGTGCTGCGGTTCCTGCTCCTGCGGGCCTGGGTGTTCCCGGAGCGCCGCGACGCCGTGTCGACTTCCGCGGCCGCGGCGGCTCCCACGATCCGGTACGAGCAGCTCCCCCACGACGACCAGCAGCTCCGCCACGACGACCAGCACCTCCGCGTCACCGCAGCCGCGGGCACCCACGACCCGAGGACCGCGCGATGACGACCACCCACCCCGATCACTCGGCCCAACCGGCACCCCCGCCACCGGCGGCACCGCCCCACGAAGGCGCCGCACACCGGCGCGCGGGAGCGGGCGGGTTCCTCGCCCGTGTGTGGCGCGGACGCGCCGACGACCCGCGCTGGGCGCGCCCCGCCTTCCTGGGGCTGCTGCTCGCGACCGCGGTCCTCTACCTCTGGAACCTCAGCGCGTCCGGCTACGCCAACTCCTTCTACTCCGCGGCCGTCCAGGCGGGCAGCCAGAGCTGGAAGGCGATGTTCTTCGGCTCGCTGGACGCGGGCAACGCGATCACCGTCGACAAGCCCCCGGCCGCGCTCTGGCCGATGGCGCTCTCCGTGCGCCTCTTCGGGCTCAACTCCTGGGCGGTGCTCGCCCCGCAGGTCCTGATGGGGGTCGCGACGGTCGGTGTGCTGTACGCCGCCGTGCGCCGCCGCTTCAGCCCGGCGGCCGGACTCATCGCGGGCGCCGTGCTCGCGCTCACGCCCGTCGCCGCGCTGATGTTCCGGTTCAACAACCCGGACGCGATCCTCGCGCTCCTGATGACCGTCACCGTGTACTGCGTCCTGCGCGCCCTGGAGAACGGCCGCACCAAGTGGCTGGTGTGGGCGGGTGTCGCGGTCGGCGTCGCCTTCCTGGCCAAGACGTTGCAGGCGTTCCTGATCCTGCCCCCGCTCGCGGTCCTGTACGCGGTGTGCGCACCCGTGCGGCTGCGCAAGCGCTTCGGTCAGCTCGCCCTCTCCGGGCTCGCGATGATCGTGGCCGGTGGCTGGTGGGTGGCCGTCGTCGAACTCTGGCCCGCTTCCTCGCGCCCGTACATCGGCGGATCGCAGAACAACTCCTTCCTTGAACTGACCTTCGGCTACAACGGCCTCGGCCGCATCAACGGCGAGGAGACCGGCAGCGTCGGCGGGGGCGGCGGCCCCGGTGGCGGCGGTGGCGGTGGCGGCCAGTGGGGCGAGACCGGCCTCGGGCGGATGTTCAGCTCCGAGGTCGGCAGCCAGATCTCCTGGCTGATCCCGGCCGCGCTGATCCTGCTCGTCGGCGGCATCGTCCTGACCTGGAAGGCCCGCAGGACCGACACCGCGCGCTCGGCGTTCGTGGCGTGGGGCAGCGCGCTCCTGATGACGGCGGCCGTCTTCAGCTTCATGGCGGGAATCTTCCACCAGTACTACACGATCGCCCTCGCCCCCTACATCGCGGCGCTGATCGGCATGGGCGCCACGGTCCTGTGGGAGGAGCGCGCCAAGTGGTGGGCGGGCGCGCTGCTCGGCGTGAGTGTCGCGGGCACGGCCTGGTGGGGGTACGTCCTGCTCGGCCGGACCCCGGACTATCTGCCGTGGCTGCGCTGGGCGGTGCTCGTCGGCGGCCTCGTGGGCGCGCTCGGCCTGCTGCTCGCGGCCCGGCTCGGGCGTCGAATCGCCCTCGTGGCGGTGGGGCTGAGCTTCGCCGCGTCCTTGGCGGGGCCGGTCGCGTACACCCTCTCCACGGTGAACAGCGCGCACACCGGGTCGATCGTGACCGCGGGTCCCGCTTCGGCGGGGCGGATGGGCGGCGGCCCCGGTGGCGGCGGTCCTGGCGGTGGCGGCGGGATGCAGCCGCCCGGCCAGCAGGGTCAGAACGGCCAGAACGGCCAGCAGGGCCAGAACGGCCAGCAGGGCCAGAACGGCAAGCAGGGCAACAATGCCATGCAGCCCCCGACAGGCGGCCAGAACGGCGGCGGCATGGGCCAGCCCCCCGGCCAGAACGGCAAGCAGGGCGGTAACTCCCAGGGCCAGCAGGGCAAGCAGGGCCAGCAGGGCAAGCAGCAGGGCGGCTTCCCCGGTGGCGGTACCGGCGAGCGCGGCGGCATGGGCGGAGGCGGCGGCATGGGCGGCCTCCTCGACGGCGCCCAGGTCAGCACCAAGGCGAAGAAGCTCCTGGAGGCGAACGCCGAGGACTACACCTGGGCGGCGGCGGCCATCGGTTCGCAGAACGCGGCGAGCTATCAGCTCTCCACCGGCGACCCGGTGATGGCCATCGGCGGCTTCAACGGCAGCGACCCGTCACCGACCCTCGCGCAGTTCAAGCAGTACGTCGAGGACGGGAAGATCCACTACTTCATCTCGGGCGGCGGCATGGGAGGCGGCATGGGCGGCGACAGCGGCACCTCCTCCAAGATCACCTCCTGGGTGGAGGACACGTACAAGAAGGTCACGGTCGGCAGCGCGACCTTCTACGACCTGACCCAGCCGAAGACCTGACCCAGCAGAAGAGCTGATTCAGCCGAAGACCCGACCCAGCCGAAGAGCTGACAGTTCGCGCACATCGGGGCCGGCCGCTACCTGCGGCCGGCCCCGTCGTCATGCCTCGTCGTCGTGCCCCGCCGTCGTACCTCGTCGTCGTGCCCCGCCGTCGTACCTCGTCGTCATGCCCCGCCGTCGTACCCGCCGGAAAACCCTCTTGTACGCCGTACGAGAGATGCCTTACGGTGTACACCGCTGACAACCCATACACCGTATAAGCAGAAGGAGAGGGCATGACGGCACCGACGACCGCCGAGTCCCCCATAGCCTCACAAGGGCACCCCCAGCGCTGGCTGATCCTCGGCGTCATCTGCCTCGCCCAGCTCACCGTCCTCCTGGACAACACCGTCCTGAACGTCGCCATCCCCTCCCTCACCAAGGAACTGGACGCGTCCACGGCCGACATCCAGTGGATGATCAACGCCTACTCGCTCGTCCAGTCCGGCCTCCTGCTCACCGCGGGCAGCGCGTCCGACCGCTACGGCCGCAAGAAGATGCTCACCGCGGGTCTCGCCCTCTTCGGCATCGGTTCGCTGGTCGCGGGCCTCGCCCAGTCCTCCGCGCAGCTCATCGCCGCGCGGGCCGGAATGGGCATCGGCGGCGCGCTCCTGATCACCACCACGCTCGCGGTGGTCGTGCAGATCTTCGACGACACGGAGCGGATGAAGGCGATCGGCCTCTGGTCGACCGTCAACTCCCTCGGCTTCGCGCTCGGCCCGCTGATGGGCGGGGTCATGCTCAACCACTTCTGGTGGGGCGCGATCTTCCTGATCAACATCCCCGTCGTACTCCTCGCGCTCGCCGCCGTCATCAAGCTGGTCCCCGAGTCCAAGAACCCGCAGGGCGACCGCCCCGATCTGCTCGGCGCGCTGCTCTCCACCATCGGCATGGCCTCGGTCGTGTACGCGATCATCTCCGGGCCCGAGCACGGCTGGACGTCGACGCAGGTGCTCGCCGCGGCCGCGGTGGGCGTGGCCGTACTCGGCGTCTTCGTCTGGTGGGAGCTGCGCATCCCGTACCCGATGCTGGACATGCACTTCTTCCGCAACCAGCGCTTCATCGGCGCCGTCGCGGGCGCCATCCTGGTCGCCTTCGGCATGGGCGGCTCGCTGTTCCTGCTGACCCAGCACCTCCAGTTCGTCCTCGGGTACGAGCCGTTGGAGGCGGGCCTGCGCACGGCGCCGATGGCGGTCACCGTCGTCGTCCTCAACCTCACCGGCCTCGGCGCCCGCCTCCTGAAGCGGACGAGCACTCCCGCGACGATCGCCATCGGCATGACCCTGCTCTCCGGGGGGCTCGCCGGGATCGCCCTGTTCGGCGGCGACAACTACACCGGGATGCTGACAGGGCTCGTCGTGATGGGCGCGGGCATCGCACTCGCCATGCCCGCCATGGCCAACGCGATCATGAGTGCGATCCCGCCGGAGAAGGCGGGCGTGGGCGCGGGCGTCAACGGCACGCTCGCGGAGTTCGGCAACGGTCTCGGCGTGGCCGTGCTCGGTGCTGTCCTGAACTCACGCTTCGCCTCACTCGTCACCGTCTCCGCGGTGTCGCTGCCCGCCGCGCTCGCGGCCGCGGAGTCGGACGGCGAACGTACGAAAATCGCCGACGCGTTCTCCTCGGGCCTGGAGACCAGTCAGCTGGTGGGCGCGGTCGCCGTGCTCCTCGGAGGCTTGCTGGCGGCCGCGTTGCTGAAGCGCGCGGAGAGGGCAGACTCTGCCAAGGCGGACCAGGCCGCAGTGTCTGCATAGCATCGACGGGTGGGCGACGGACTGGCCGATTCCGGTCTGTCGCCCACCCCGGGACCACCAGTACCAGTACAAGAACTCAGGACCAGGAAGGTGCGCCATGGCGAAGGCAGCCGACAGCGCGAAGCGCCCCGCGCGGACCAGCGTCTGGCTGGAGGGCAGAGCCCCCCGGAACGGCGCGGGCCGCAGGAGTGATCAGCCGTCGGGCCTCGACCGGGACCGCATCACCGAGGCCACGGTCCGCCTCCTGGACGAGGAGGGCCTCGCCAAGTTCTCCATGCGCCGCCTCGCGGCGGACCTGAACGTCACGGCGATGTCCGTGTACTGGTACGTCGACACCAAGGACGACCTCCTCGAACTGGCCCTGGACGCGGCCGCCGGGGAGATGGTCATGCCGGACCAGGGTTCGGTCACGCCCGACCGGTGGCGCGAGACGCTGCGCGAACTGGCCGAGGAGTACCGGGGGTTGCTGGTCCGGCACGCCTGGGTGTCACCGCTCGTCGGCAACTACCTCAACATCGGCCCGAACTGGCTCAAGTTCGCCCTGACCGTGCAGGAAGTGGTGCGCCAGACCGGCCTGCCGGTGGAGAAGCAGGCCGGGGCCATCGCCGCGGTCTTCCAGTTCGTCTACGGATTCGGCACCGTGCAGGGCCACTACATCGCGCGGTGCGCCGCGGCGGGGCTGACCCCGGGTGAGTACTTCAAGGAGGCCATGGGGGCTGTCCACGACCACCCGGACGTGGAGGAGACCCTGCACAGCGCCTCCGACATGATGGAGGCGCGGGGCGGGTCCACGGTCGAGGAGATGTGGGAGCTGGACTTCGAGGTCGCGCTCGACCTGCTGGTCGCGGGCATCGAGGCGACGCTCAAGCCGGGTCCCTGAGCCCCCTCAAGCCGGGTCCCTGAGCCTCCTCAAGCCGGGTCCCTGAGCTCGCCCCCTCCCTCGGCCTACTCCCGCGCCTCTTGGCTCAGGCCTTGGCCGCCGGGAAACCCCCGGTGGCCACCGGGCCCCACCGCTCCGGAGTGATCCGGATGATGGACTTGCCCTGCTTGACCATCGCCTCGCGGTACTCGTCCCAGTCCGGGTGCTCACCGGAGATGTTCCGGAAGTACTCGACGAGCGGCTCCACCGACTCCGGGGAGTCGATGACCTCGGCCACCCCGTCGATCTGCACCCAGGGGCCGTTCCACTCGTCGCTCAGGACGATGATGCTGACCTTGGGATTCCGCTTGGCGTTCCGCGTCTTGGCCCGCTCCGGGTACGTGGAGACCACGATCCGTCCGGAGCCGTCGACCCCGCAGGTCAGGGGCGACCCCTGCGGGGTTCCGTCCGCCCGCGCGGTGAGCAGGATGGCGCGGTGACGGGGGCGGACGAAGTCGAGCAACTCATCGAGGGACACGCTGGTGTTGGTAGCGATGTTGGGTGCCATGAACGCACCCTAATCCCGCCCGGACCGCTGGACACGGAACGCTGGACACCGCCCCCTGGACCTGCGGCTAGACCTGGGGGAGGGAGTCCCCCTGGACCGCCTGGATGTCCAGCTCCACCCGCAAGGTCGTGCCGATCGCCGAGATGCCCGCCTGCACCACCTGGTTGTAGTTCATGGCGAAGTCCTCCCGGCGCAGCTCCGCCGTGGCCCTGAAGGCCGCGCGGGTGCCGCCCCAGGGGTCCGCACCGGTGCCGAGGTAGCTCAGGTCAAGGTCGACCGGGCGTACGACACCGTGCATCTGCAGCTCGCCCTGGACCGTCCAGCGGTCCGAACCGGCCGGCGTGAGGCCGGTCGACCGGTAGGTGAGCTCCGGGTACTGCTCGACGTCCAGGAAGTCGGGCGACTTCAGGTGGCCGTCCCGCATGCCGTTGCCGGTGTCGATGGACGCCGACCTGATGACCGCCTCGACGCGTGACTTCTCCACGTCCTCGGCGATCTCCACGCGCCCGCCGAACTCGGTGAACCGGCCGTGCACGCTGGTGATCCCCAGGTGCTGGGCGACCGCACCCACCGTCGAGTGCGCCGGGTCGATGGTCCACGGCCCGGGCGGCGGCAGCTCGGTGCCGCCCTGCCGGGCCAGGACGACGTTGCCGACCTCGGCGCGACCGCTCGCCGTGACGAGCGCGGTCGAGGCCACGGGCGCGTAGCCGACCGCGGTGACGATCACGGTGTACGGGCCCGGGGCCAGCTCCGTCGCGTCGCGCACGGCGCCTTCCTGGTCCGCCGCGGCCCGCAGCACCTGCGTACCGGTCATGTCGGTGAGGGTGACGACGGCGTGGGATACCGCCCACCCGTCACGCGTCCGAATCCGAGCGCTGAGTCCCATCCCGTTTTTCTCCTTGCCCATTGCCAAAGCTCAAAAAGCCGAAGCTCAAAAAGAGTGCGGCCCCCGGCGGCGGTGACACGGCCGTCCCCTGCCGTGTACGTCACCGCCGACCCGGGGGCCCTTACACAACCGGCCCGTGCGCGCTCATCCGCTCGAAGTGCCCGCACGGGCCGGGGTCGACTACTCGCCGGGGTGGGCGAGCTCGATGTCGTGGTCGCCGACACCTTCACCGGAGACGGTCAGGCCCGTCGCCACCGGCGGGTAACCGGTCGCGATGACCGTGTACTCGCCGCTGTCCAGGTCGGTGAAGGCGTACGCGCCGTCGGAGCCGGTGGTCGCCGTGGCGACGACGTTGCCCGCCGCGTCCACGAGCGTGACCCGGGCGTCGTTCAGCGGGCCGCTCTTGGCGCGCACGGTGCCGAGCACCCGCGAACCGGACTTCAGCTCGACCTCGACCCGGGTGACGCCGACCGCGCCCACCTCGACGGGCAGCGCCATCGGGCGGTGCCCCGCGGCGTTCACCGCGATGGTGACCTGTCCAGGAACCAGCTCGGCGAAGGTGAACTCGCCCTGCTCACCGGTGAGCCCGGTGGCAAGCACGTCGCCGCGCACGTCGGTCACGATGACCATGGCGCCCGCGACCGGCAGCTTGCCGTCGGAGGCCCGCACCACACCGCTGAGGCCGCTCGTGCCGCTCAGCAGGATGTCGTACGTGAGGGGCTCGTCGGAGACGACGATCGTGGAGGCCTGCGGCTGGAAACCGTCGGCCGACGCGATCAGTACGTACGAGCCCGCGCCCGGCGCGTCCACCGCGTAGGACCCGTCGCCCTGGGCGACCGCACGGCCCAGCTGACGTCCCGCGAGGGAGATCAGCGTGACCGCGGCCCGCGGGACCGGAGCGCTCTCCGCGCCGCGGACGAAGCCGTGGACCGGAGTTCCGCCGCCGATGGTCTGCACAGGGGCGTCACCGGCGGCCGAGGAGGCCACCGCTGCGAGCTTCTGCGTGCCCTCGGGGCCCGTTTCGGTGTGGGCGCCGACGGAGGCGAGCACCGGCTGCTCGTCGGTGACCGCGGAGGCGGCCGTCGCCGGGGCCGCGGGAGAGGCCGCGGGGGCCTCGGAGGCCTCGGCGGCCTGGGCGAGTCCGCCTGCCGTACGCAACGGAACCTCCTTGATGAAGATCGTGATCAGGAAGGCGAGGAACGCCAGCGGGGCGGCGATCAGGAAGACGTCGGCGATGCCGTGCCCGTAGGAGCTCTCCATGATCGTGCGGAACGGAGCCGGGAGCTTGTCCAGGTCCGGGATGCCGCCGCCGCCCGTGCCGCCGTGGCCCAGGCCCGCGGCCTTGGGACCGAGGTCCTCCAGGCCGTCCTTCACGTAGTGGGTGATGCGCGTCGACATCACGGCGCCGAGCGCCGAGACGCCCATGGCGCCACCGAGGGAACGGAAGAAGGTGACGACCGAGCTCGCGGAGCCGAGGTCCTCGGGAGCGACCTGGTTCTGCGTGGCGAGCACCAGGTTCTGCATCATCATGCCGATGCCGAGACCCATCAGCGCCATGAAGATCGCGATGTGCCAGTACTCGGTGTCGTACCGCATCGTGCCGAGCAGGCCGAGGCCCGCGGTCAGGAGCGCGCCGCCGGAGACCAGCCAGACCTTCCACTTGCCGGTCTTCGTGATGATCTGGCCCGAGACCGTCGACGAGATGAACAGGCCGCCGATCATCGGGATCGTCATGACACCGGACATCGTCGGCGACTTGTCGCGCGCCAGCTGGAAGTACTGGCTGAAGAACACCGTGCCCGCGAACATGCCGACACCCACGAAGAGCGAGGCGAGCGAGGCGAGGGTGATGGTGCGGTTGCGGAAGAGGCGCAGCGGGATGATCGGCTCGCTCGCCTTGGACTCGACGAGCAGGAAGAGCAGGCCGAGGACGATCGAACCGCCGACCATGACGCCGGTCTGCCAGGACATCCAGTCGTACTTGTCACCCGCGAAGGTCACCCAGACCAGGAGCAGGCAGACGGCCGCCGTGATGAAGAAGGCGCCGCCCCAGTCGACCTTGACGTCCCGCTTCACGACGGGCAGCTTCAGGGTCTTCTGCAGGACGATCAGCGCGATGATCGCGAAGGGCACGCCGACGTAGAAGCACCAGCGCCAGCCGAGCCACGAGGTGTCGGTGATGACACCGCCGAGCAGCGGGCCGCCGACGGTGGCGACGGCGAAGGTCGCGCCGAGGTAGCCGGAGTAACGGCCGCGCTCGCGCGGGGAGATCATCGCGGCCATCACGATCTGTGCGAGGGCGGAGAGACCGCCCACGCCGATGCCCTGCACGACACGACAGGCGATCAGCATCTCGGGGCTCTGCGAGAGACCCGCGACGATCGAACCGCCGACGTAGATGATCAGGGCTATCTGGACCAGGGCCTTCTTGCTGAAGAGGTCCGAGAGCTTGCCCCACAGGGGCGTGGTCGCCGTCATCGCCAGGAGCGACGCGGTGACGACCCAGGTGTAGGCGGACTGGCCGCCGCCCAGGTCGCCGATGATTTCAGGCAGGGCGTTGGAGACGATCGTCGACGACAGGATCGCGACGAACATGCCGAGCAGCAGGCCCGAGAGGGCCTCCATGATCTGCCGGTGTGTCATCGGAGCGCTCGCGTCGTGCGCCGCTCCGTGCTTGGCGTGGCTGCCCCGCACACCGGATGGTGTGGTTGTTGCCATGGGCTTCCTCTTCGTTACGCGGGTGTACGGGTGGTCTCTTCCAAGGGGAGCCGGGCCGAAGCCGCACGGCAGTCCCCGAAGCTGTCGCGCAGTCGCGCGAGCAGCGTGCTGAGCTGGACGACCTCGTCGTCTGACCAGTCATGCAAGTAGTGGGTGAGTGTCCTGATGGACAGGTCGGACAGCTCGTCGACCTTGGCCTTGCCCCCGGGGGTCAGGCGCAGGATCCGGGAGCGCTTGTCGGCGGGGTCGGGATCCCGCAGGATCCATTCCTTCTCGGCGACATGGGCCACGTGGCGGCTGGTCACCGACATGTCCACGGCGAGCAGCTCGGCGAGCCTGCTCATCCGCATCTCTCCGTGCCGGTCGAGCAGGATGAGTACGGCGGCGGACCCTGCCGGGCAGTCGTGCGGCAAGCCCCTTCCGAGGCCACGCTTCACGGCACCGATGGCGCTGAGTTGTCGGGCCAGCTCCTCGTACTGACGCTGCGCGGCCACGGCACCTCCTATGTTGTTGCTTAGGGCAACCATAGAGACAGTTGGTTGCCGCAGGCAAACTAAAACTGGACCAACGCCCTAAAGAGTCGGTAAAGGTCTGGGACCGCGCTCGTAAAGTCCGTGGTCAGTGGGGGTTGGGCCGACCCCCGATGGTTCGCTAGGGTCCTGCGCTATGGCACACAACCCCCAGGGCCCCCAGAACACCCCCGACCCCGCCGGCAGCACGCAGATGTTCCGCGCCTTCGTCGACGAGTCCCCGCAGGGCCGAGCACAGCAGCCGGCGGCGGCGCCCGCGGGCCCGCGCATCGGCCTGATCATCGGCGTCGTACTCGCGATCGTGGTGGTGGCGGGGGTGGCTTGGCTGGCGCTGAAGTAGCTCAAGCAGGGGGCGCCCCTTCAGGGGCGCGGGGCTGACGTACGCGGCTCCGCCGCGTGGGCGCGCTGAGCCTCGGCGGACTTGCGGGCGCTTAGCCGCAGCGGACCCGCAGGCGCTGAGCCACGGCGGACCCGCGGGTACTCAGCCTCGGCGGACCCGCGGGCACTCGGCCGCAGTGGACCCGCAGGCAGAGTGCAGGCACTCAGTCACGGCGGATCCGCAGGCAGAGTGCAGGCGCTGAGCCACGGCGGACCCGCAGGCGGAGAAGAACCCCTACTTCCACTTGACGGAGACGTCCTGAGTCTCCACATGCATGCCCAGCGGCACACGCCACGCGTCCACACACACGGGCCAGGTCTTCTTGACCCGCTCTCCCGCGCCGATGGGTGCGGGCAGCTTCACGGTCGACTTGATTGTGGCCCAGTCGACGCCAAGGGCACCGATGATGTGCGTCCCGAAGGTGACCGTGCCCGACCGCACCGGCGATCCGCCGGTGTTGCGAAAGGCGACGGTCACTTTCTCGCACCAGCGGTCGGCCGCGGGCTTGCGCTGCGGATCGCCGACGCTGAGTTTCGCGGGCCCGCTGGGTCCCGTGCTGGCGTCGGGCGCGGAAGGGGAGGAGGGGGCGCTGCTCGTCCCGCTGCCCCCCGGGCTTCCCGCTGCTGAATTCCCCTTCGTACGACCGGGCTTGGCGCCGTCGGCCGTGGAGTCGTCGCCGCCCGGGCTGGCTGGAGAGCCCGAACCGGCCCTGTCGGCTGCGGACTTGCCGCCCGCGGTCTTGTCGCCGGAGGCCTTGTCGGCGGAGTCGCCTGAGCTGCCCGAGTTGTTCGAGCCGCCCGGCTCCGGGGACTCGGAGCTGCCGCCGCCACTCTTGCCGCCGGGCGACGCCTCGCTGCCGTCCAGCGGTACGAGTTCAACGCCCCCGGTGGGGGCGACGCCCTTGCCCGGACTCCGCTGAGGTCCCGCGCCGACCGGCCCCGTAGCCACATACCCGTCGCCGTCCCCGCTGCCGCAGGCCGCGAGGAGTCCGCCCAGGCACAGGGCGGCCGTAGACGCACCCAGTACGTTCCGCATGCCACGTCGCATGGCGCCAGTGTGTCTGACGGTCCGTCAATTAGGAACCCCGTCAGCAACTCCGGTCCCCCCGCGGCACCTTGCGCCACAGGGGGAGTGCGATCAGTCCGCGATGAGCCCTTCCCGCAGCTGCGAAAGCGTCCGCGTGAGCAGACGCGAGACGTGCATCTGCGAGATGCCGACCTCTTCGCCGATCTGCGACTGCGTCATGTTCGCGAAGAAGCGCAGCATGATGATGCGGCGCTCACGCGGCGGCAGCTTGGCGAGCAGGGGCTTGAGGGACTCGCGGTACTCGACGCCTTCGAGCGCGCTGTCCTCGTACCCCAGGCGGTCCGCGAGGGAGCCCTCGCCGCCGTCGTCCTCGATGGCCGGGGAATCCAGCGAGGAGGCGGTGTACGCGTTCCCGACGGCCAGGCCGTCGACCACGTCCTCCTCGGACACCCCGAGCGCCTTGGCGAGTTCGGGAACGGTCGGTGAGCGGTCCAGCTTCTGCGCCAGCTCGTCGCTCGTCTTCGTCAGCGCGAGCCGCAACTCCTGAAGGCGGCGCGGGACGCGCACCGACCAACTCGTGTCGCGGAAGAAGCGCTTGATCTCACCGACGACCGTCGGCATGGCGAACGTCGGGAATTCCACGCCGCGTTCGCAGTCGAAGCGGTCGATCGCCTTGATCAGGCCGATCGTGCCGACCTGGACGATGTCCTCCATCGGTTCGTTGCGGCTGCGGAAGCGTGCCGCCGCATACCGAACGAGCGGGAGATTGAGCTCAATCAGCGTGTCCCTTACGTAGACACGCTCCGGGCTGTCCTTGTCGAGTGCGGCGAGCCGCAGGAACAGGGAGCGGGACAGGGTGCGGGTGTCGATGGTTGCGGAAGCCCCGGAAACACTTGAGCTCGCAAGCGCGTCGGGCGCTGATTCGCTCTTGGTGAGCGTGAGCACCTTCGAGCTGCCCTGGTCTGCGGACATGCCACCCCCTTGAGGTCGCGGACGGTCACGGCGGACGTTCCCGTCGGAGGAACGCAGCCTCCACCTGAATACCGGACGTGAGGCTGTCGCAAACGCTGTTCCAGCAGAATGTCACATGTCGGCAACACGCTGTAGTTACATGTCGACAATGAAGGGTGACATCGATGCAGGAAAGAGGGGGTCTGGGGCTTTTCTGCTCGCGAGATCGTCGGGACCGCCGAGAGAGCAGTCCACTCGATACGGTTACGCCTCGATACGGTTTGCGGATCGAAGTCGCGCAAAGCTTCTGGCCAGCAGTCTTGACACATGCATCTGAGAAACGCCCAATTCGGCGCTGATCTGTGATTGCGTCAGATTGCTGTAGTAGCGCAGAAGCAGGATGCGCTGTTCGCGCTCGGGCAACTGGACGAGGAGATGCCGTACGAGGTCGCGGTGCTCGACGCCGTCGAGAGCCGGGTCCTCATAGCCGAGCCGGTCGAGCAGGCCGGGCAGACCGTCGCCCTCCTGGGCCGCCTCCAACGACGTCGCGTGGTAGGAACGTCCGGCCTCGATGCAGGCCAGGACCTCCTCCTCGGTGATCCGCAGCCGCTCGGCGATCTCCGAGGTCGTGGGCGAGCGCCCGAACGCCGTGGTGAGGTCCTCGGTCGCCCCGGTCACCTGCACCCACAGCTCGTGAAGGCGGCGCGGCACGTGGACGGTTCGTACGTTGTCGCGGAAGTACCGCTTGATCTCACCGACCACGGTGGGCATCGCGAAGGTCGGGAACTGCACACCGCGCTCGGGGTCGAAGCGGTCGATGGCGTTGATCAGGCCGATCGTGCCGACCTGGACGACGTCCTCCATCGGCTCGTTGCGGCTGCGGAAACGGGCTGCGGCATAGCGCACCAGCGGCAGATTGGCCTCGATGAGCGCACCGCGGACGCGGCCGTGCTCGGGGCTGCCCGGCTCAAGATCCTTGAGCTGGCCGAAGAGCACCTGCGTCAGGGCCCGCGTCTCGGCACCCCGGCTGCTGGGCGTGCTGGGCGAGCTGGGAGCGCTGAGGGCCGTCTGTGCGTCCTGCGGGCCCGGTTGTACGTCCTGTAGGCCCGGCGCGCTCTGTGCGCCGGGGCCGCTGCTCGCTTGCGGGGTCGCGGGTGGTGCGGTCGGTGCGGTCGGTGTGGAGGGTGTGGGTGGTGCGGGTGGTGCTTCGGGCGCAGTACTGGCCGGCACGGTCAACGCCACCCCTTCTCGGTCAAGCCAGGTCAAGTCCTGTCGAGCTCGGTCAAGATCAGCCGACCTTGGTCAACTCATCCGTCAAAAGCGGTCATAGCATCACAAGACATGTGCACTGTGTGCAAGCACCCGATAACTACGTGTTGAGGGGCAAGTTGGGCCGTAAGACGCAGAAAAGCCCCTCACCGTTCAGGTGAGAGGCCGCTCGGTGCGGGGCTGTCGGGCCAGGTGGCTCAGACGCTCAGAACTCGTAGTCCGCGATCACCCACGTGGCGAACTCACGCCACAGAGCGACGCCCGCTTGGTGGGCGGGGTGCTCGATGTACCGCTTCAGGGCATCGGTGTCCTCGACCGCCGAGTTGATGGCGAAGTCGTACGCGATGGGCCGGTCGGTGATGTTCCAGTCGCACTCCCAGAACGTGAGCTCCGGGATCTGCCCGCCGAGCGCGCGGAAGGCCTCGACGCCCTCGACGACACGCGGCTCGTCGCGCCGGACGCCGTCGTTGAGCTTGAAGAGGACCAGATGGCGGATCATGCGCACTCCTGGAAAGGCCGGGGGGATCGGTGAGGTATCGGGGAGACAGGGAGACGAGGGTGGAGGGAGGGGGCGCAGGGCGGCGGGACGAGCCGCCGACTGTCGACCGCCGACTGCCGACCGCCGGCCGTCGACCGCTCAGTCCTTGCCTCCGTTGGCGACCCACGTCATGAAGTCGCCGATGCTCCGGGCGGCGTCCGAAACCGCCTCGAAGCCTATCTGTACGTAGTCCGCGGCCTTGGCGGGATCAGTGATGATCACGTAGAGAATGAAGACGACGACCACGAAGAGGCCGATTTTTTTCCCCTGCACCGCCATGCTCTCGGCCTCCCCTTACCTACTGCGCCGTGTGGCCCCTGTGACGGGCGTGAGTCTAACCCGCGCCTCGCTCACGAGGCCTTTAGGGACCAACGGCCTGGCAGCAGAGGCCCTTTGCCGGACGGTTCCCCGTGGCGCGGAGCGCAGGATTGGTGATGTGCCCAGCGGATCTGGCAGGAATCCGCGGGCAAGGGACTGGCCCCACTGCGGGGTCACGCGCCGTCTGCTTCCCCCGAACGACGGCGCTGGCTTGAGGGTTCCAGTCCTCATCGGGGGAAGCGGCTTGTCCCCCCGATGCCGCTTCCCCCGACCTATCCGTCTGTCTGCCTATCTGTCTGTCTGTCTGTCTGTCCGCAGAGAGCCCCGATGCCTTCACGGCATCGGGGCTCTCTGCGGACAGACAGACCCTGCCCCGCCCATCACCTGTTCCCGGAAACGACGAAGGCCCCGTCCTCGCGGACGGGGCCTTCGTATCAAGAGCGGTAGCGGTGGGATTTGAACCCACGGTGAGTTTCCCCACACTCGCTTTCGAGGCGAGCTCCTTCGGCCGCTCGGACACGCTACCGAGAGGAACTCTAGCCCAAGGTGGGCCGTGGTCCGAAATCCGTTTGGCCGACGGCTGCCCGGCGCCCGCAGGAGAGCTGCCCCAGGCCCGTGCCGAAGCCGCTCAGCGCCCCCGGAAGAAGCGGGTGAGCAGCCCGGCGGCCTCCTCTTCGAGGACGCCCTGGATCACCTCGGGGCGGTGGTTGAGCCTTCTGTCGCGTACGACGTCCCAGACGGAGCCCGCGGCGCCCGCCTTCTCGTCACGCGCTCCGTAGACGACCCGGTCGACCCGGGACTGGACGAGCGCGCCCGCGCACATCGTGCACGGCTCCAGGGTCACCACCAGCGTGCAGCCGGTCAGGCGCCACTCGCCGAGCGCGGCGGCGGCCCGGCGGACGGCGAGCACCTCCGCGTGCGCCGTCGGGTCGCCGGTCGCCTCGCGTTCGTTGTGGCCCGCGGCGAGCACCGTCGTGCCGTCCGGGGACAGCACGACGGCGCCGACGGGCACATCGCCGCCCTGGACGGCCAGTTCCGCCTCGGCCAGGGCGAGCCGCATGGGCGCCCGCCAGCGGTCGCGTACGGGATCGGTTTCGCGGTCGGTTTCTCGGTCGGGTACTCGGTCGGGTACTCGGTCTGATTCGGGTGGGGGGACGGGGGCGGTCCGGTCGGTCACACCGGGAACCTAGCGGACGGCCTCGAGCACCTCCGCCGCCCCGAGGATCTCGGCGATGTCGTTGAGCGCGTCACCGGGCTCCAGGCCGAGCAGCCCCTTCTCGGGCACGCCGAGGTCGCTCAGGAGCTCCGAGTCGCCGAGGGGCCCCGCGGGCAGCGCGTCGTCCGCGGTGTCCCCCGTGTCGTCGTCGGTGGCGGAATCAGGGGCGGCGTCAGGATCGGCGGGTTCGCCGTCCTCCGTGCCGTCCAGGTCGAGGGCGTCCAGATCGACGCCCGGATCGTCGGTGCCCGGCTCACGGCCGAGCATCTCGTCGGTGAGCAGGATCTCGCCGTACGAACTGCGGGCGGCCGCGGCCGCGTCCGAGACGTAGATACGAGGGTCCTCCTCACCGTCGACACGGACGACGCCGAACCAGGCGCCCTCCTGTTCGATGAAGACGAGGACGGTGTCGTCCTCTGCGCTGTCGGCGGCCGTGGACTCACGGGCCAGGTCGGTCAGATCCGACAGGCTCTCCACATCGTCGAGCTCCGTGTCGCTCGCTTCCCACCCGTCTTCGGTGCGCGCGAGCAGTGCGGCGAAGTACACCGTGACTCTCCCACTGGTCATAGACAGTGCCGGTTGACGGTTTGGGTGTCCCCCCGGCCAGTTCGGGGAGCGGGGGAGTTGCTGTTCCAAGCCCCGCCCACTCGGAATCGTGGCAGAAACCACGGCCTGAGGAGAGGTCTTCCGCCCGCTGTGTTCGCGTCGTGTCCGCGTCGAGTCGCGCGGAAGGCTCCCCCGAGGCCTGCGCGAGCGGTGGCCGCTACCAGCGGAAGGTGCGCATGCGCATCTGCTGACGCATCCGTGCCGCCCGGGCGCGGCGCGGCTTCACACGGTCGCGGAGCTCGATGGCCTCGGCCCGTTCGTGCAGGAACTGGGCACGACGGCGACGGCGCTCTGCTTCGGTCTCGCGGTCCGGCTCTCGGCCGCCCGGCTCTCTGTCGGGCATGGGCAACACCACCCCAGGTCGTACGTCCACTTTCCCCCGTTCGGCGGGTTTGATGCCAGCGCGGGGTGTTTCAAGGGGCCGGGGGGTGGGCGGGACCGGCCGTCTACGGGGGGAGTCCAGGTGGTCCGGGGCGCGGTTACTGTTGATGTCATGCGGATCCACGTCGTCGACCACCCGCTGGTGGCGCACAAACTCACCACGCTGCGCGACAAGCGCACCGACTCTCCTACCTTCCGGCGCCTCGCCGACGAGCTGGTCACCCTGCTCGCGTACGAGGCCACCCGGGACGTGCGCACCGAGCAGGTCGACATCGAGACCCCGGTCACCCCGACGACCGGCGTCAAGCTGTCCCACCCGCGCCCCCTGGTCGTGCCGATCCTGCGCGCCGGGCTCGGCATGCTGGACGGCATGGTGCGCCTCCTGCCGACCGCCGAGGTGGGCTTCCTCGGGATGATCCGCGACGAGGAGACGCTGCAGGCGTCGACGTACGCGACCCGCATGCCCGAGGACCTCTCCGGGCGCCAGGTGTACGTCCTCGACCCGATGCTGGCCACCGGCGGCACGCTCGTCGCGGCCATCCAGGAACTGATCAAGCGCGGTGCCGACGACGTCACCGCCGTGGTGCTGCTCGCCGCCCCCGAGGGCGTCGAGATCATGGAGCGCGAACTCGCGGGCACGCCGGTGACCGTCGTGACGGCATCGGTCGACGAGCGGCTCAACGAGAACGGCTACATCGTGCCGGGCCTCGGCGACGCCGGGGACCGGATGTACGGGACTGCTGAGTAGCGCTCAGCAGCCCTTACGGGGAGTCCGGGAGCAGCGGCTCAGCAAGTTCCCTACGGGGGTTCCCTAAGGGTGTTCCCTACGGGGGCCGGGAGCAGCGCTCAGCAGTCTTTCCGGCCGCTGGACGGTGAGGGCGTCGGCTTGGGTTTGGCGAGTACCGCCAGAGCCTTGTCGGCGTCCTTTTTCTTTGCCAGATCCTTGAACTTCGCGCCCAGGATGAGGTCCACCTCGGCGCCCTTGCGGGCGTCCGTCCGGCTCTCGGCGTCCGCGAGCTGCGTGCCGAGCACAGGCAGCGCGCTGTCGGTGGCGGACTTGGCGCCGAGCAGCATCCCGGTGCCCTTGACCTTCTTGTCGTACGCCTTCGGCGCGTTGTCCACCTTGCCGACGGTGAAGCCGCGCTTCTTGAGCTCGGCGGCGACGTCCTTGGCGAGGCCGCCGCGGGCCGTGGCGTTGAAGACGTTGACCTTGATCTGGCCGGGTTCGGGGAGTGCCTTGGGCCCGGACGGTTTGCCCGATGGGCTGCCCGAGGGACCGCCGGAGGGGCCGGTCTTCCTGGCCGCGCAGTCGCCGCGCGAGCTCGCCGCCGTGGCCTTGTCGCCGCCCGTGAAGACGTCGATGAGCTGCAGGGTTCCCCAGCCGATCAGTCCGACCGCGATGACGGACGCGACCACCGCGAGCACGATCCTGCGGCGGCCACGGTGTCGGCGCATACGCGGATATTTGGCCCCCGTGATGCGGTACTTGCCGCCCATACCGGGGGGAGTGAGCATGCTCATGGGCGCAGCGTAGTGCGGTGACGCCGTGATGCCTACTAAATGATCATTGACTCGGGCTCAGTGCAACCCAAAAGGGCCAATGAGGGCGTGAGTGACCGGCGGTACTGCCCAGCGGTACTGCCTAGCGGTACTGCCCGGCGGTACGGCTGTCGTCCACTGCTGGTCCGCTGTCGGCAGCGGGTCAGCCCATCTCGAGGACGCGGGCGTGCAGTACCTGGCGCTGCTGGAGCGCCGCGCGGACCGCGCGGTGCAGTCCGTCTTCCAGATAGAGGTCGCCCTGCCACTTCACCACGTGCGCGAAGAGGTCGCCGTAGAACGTCGAGTCCTCCGCGAGGAGCGTCTCTAGGTCCAGCTGGCCCTTGGTCGTCACGAGCTGATCGAGGCGGACCGGGCGCGGCGCGACGTCCGCCCACTGCCGGGTGCTTTCCCGGCCGTGGTCGGGGTACGGCCGGCCGTTTCCGATGCGCTTGAAGATCACACGGAAAGCCTACCGGGCAAGGCTCTCCGGGCGCAGCCATGGCGACGGAGTACGACGCTGGGAAATGACGCCGGTTATCGGGGCATAACGGAAACACTCAGGCCGGGAACAGGGACAGAGGTGAGCGAGAGCCGACCAGTGCCGTCCATGACGGGGAGCGCGAACCCCTCTAACGAGTCTTCGCCGGTCGCGGGGGTGACAAGCGGAGGGAAGGGTTCCGGTGAGGCGTCTCATGGGACTTCTGAAGGGGGACTTCTGAGGGGGGCGTCTGAAGGGGCGTCTGAAGGGGCTGCTGCTGTCGAAGGTGCCTCAGCTGAACCGGACCCGGAACCGGACCCGGAACCGGACCCAGGAGCAGTCGCTCGGCCTGATCATTCACCACGCGGATCAAAAAGGGCTTGAACCGGTTGATCTGGCGGGAGATCTCACGGTCGGTGTTCGGGACGGCCCGGCGCAGACACTGAGGCGGGCGGGGGCGTGCCTTGAGCGTCGTCCGCGTCCGCGTCTGCGCCGGTGGGGTCAGCGTCCGTTCTGCTCGGAGCTGCGCTTCTTCTCGGGGTCCTCGTCCTCGATCTGTGACGGGGCCGGGGCGGGGGCCTCGGGGCTGGGGGCGTTGCGTACGGCTTCGGCGCGGAGAAGGGCGTGCAGGGCCGCGTAAGGGTCGATGGGCATGGGTGTCTTCCTCGGTTCGCTGCTGCTGATGGGGGGTGGTCAGTCCGGGGTGGGGACTGGGGGACTGTCAGCAGCGGAGGACGACGGAGCGTGGGGCGGGGAGATGGAGGTACGGGGGTGCGGGCGGTGGGAGTGGTTCGGGGGTGCGGTGGCCTGTGGTGGCCGGGGTGGTGGGTGGGGTGGTGACGGGGGTGGGGCGTCTGGTGGGTACGCGGAGTGCGCTGTCGGTGGCGTCCTGGTGGGCCTCGCCGGCGGGCTCGATGGATACGGCAGCCGCGGGTGGGGCGGGGGCGGCTTCGGTGGGGGCCACGGGGGCGAGGACGGTGCCGAGGAGCGCCAGCAGGACGAGGGCAGCTCGGAGCCACGCGGGTCGGGGTGACGCGGCGCGGCTCATGAGGGGTCATGTCCCCCGACTGGACCCGATTGGTGTTCCTCGACGCCGAGATCCGCCCTCATGGGCTACGGGCGGGTCCTGCGGCTGACGCGCTCCTCACGTCCCCCTCATGCCGACTGCGCCAGATGACGGCCCCAATGCCGACGGCGCCGGTTGACGGCCTCTCACCCTGACGGCGCCGGTTGGCGGCTCCTCACCCTGACGGCGCCAGATGAAGCCCCCACCCTGACGGCACCAGGTGGCGGCTCCTCACCCTGACGGCGCCAGATGAAGCCCCCACCCTGACGGCACCAGGTGGCGGCTCCTCACCCTGACGGCGCCAGATGAAGCCCTCACCCTGACGGCGCCAGGTGGCGGCCCCTCACCCCGACCGCGCCAGATGAAGCCCTCACCCTGACGGCGCCAGGTGGCGGCCCCTCACCCCGACCGCGCCAGATGAAGCCCTCACCCTGACCGCGCCAGATGAAGCCCCCCCACCCCCCACGCCGACCGCACCAAAAGGCGCCCCCCCCACCCCGACCGCGCCAACTGCCCCCCCACCCCGACCGCGCCAACTGCCCCCCACCCCGACCGCGCCAAATGACCCAACCCGCCCACCCCTGGCAACGCGGGGCAATCGGGCGGGTGGGTGGGAGAGCTTGTTCGTCAGGGGATGGACGCGGGGTAATCGGGCGGGTGGGTGGGGAAAGCCTGTTCGGTGGGGGTGACGCCGAGGGGTTGGGGGGGGCTAGCTGCCGGAGGCCTTCGCGGCCTTGAGCTGCTGCTTGTGGGCGCGGACCCGTTGGAGGGACTCGGGGCCGGTGATGTCCGCCACCGAGCGGTACGCGTCCGGCTCTCCGTAAGGCCCCGCCGCCTCCCGCCAGCCGGAGGGACGTACGCCCAGCTGCTTGCCGAGCAGGGCCAGGAAGATCTGGGACTTCTGCTTTCCGAATCCGGGGAGGTCGTTCAGGCGCCGCTGCAGCTCCTTGCCGGACTCGGCGCCCTCCCACAGGGCGGTGGGGTCACCGTCATAGTGCTCCACCAGGTACGCGCACAGCTGCTGGATCCGCTTCGCCATCGACCCCGGATAACGATGCACCGCCGGTTTGGTGGAGAGCAGCGCCGCGAATTCGTCGGGGTCGTACGCCGCGATCTCGTGCGCGTCGAGATCGTCCGCGTTCAACCGCCGGGCGATCGTGTGCGGGCCCGCGAACGCCCACTCCATCGGAACCTGCTGATCGAGCAGCATCCCGACGAGCGCGGCCAGCGGACTGCGGCCGAGGAGCTCATCGGCTTCCGGCTCCTGTGCCAGGTGCAGGGTGACGTCCATGGAATCGATCATCTCCCGGGCACCGGGGCTTCGCACGCCTGGCCCGTTGAGCGTGCTCGCAGCCTCAGCGCCAGCAGCGGGAAGACAAAAACCGACACCACCCGCCCCCCGACCAGCGTCGCAGCCCCGCCCGCCCCGGAGCCCGGCCCCGAGCCGGGAACGTACGGCCGAGGCCCGAGCCGGGAACGTACCGCCGAGGCCAGGGCCAGGAACGTACGGCCGCCGAGGGTCAGGACTACTGGATCTCGACGGGGCCGTCCCCCTTACCGCCACCGCCACCGCCACCGCTCCCGCCGTCCGCCTGGCCACGGCCCGCGGGCGCGCCCAAGTACCGCTTGATGTCCACCGGTTCGCTCCCGCCCTGCCCCTGCCCTCCCTGCGCCGAGGGCGTACCGAGGTTGTTCCGTACCGAGTCCAGGATCGTCAGGCCCTGCCCGACGAGCCCGGCCGCGATCTCACCGAGTCCGTCCGCGCCGTTCAGTACGTTGACGTTGGCACCGGAGAGGCCGGTCGCCGCCTCCTTCACGATCAGCGGCAGCTGGTCGATCAGCATCCGGTCGAGCGCGACACGGTCGTACGACGCCGCCGCCTCGGCCTGGATCTTCATCCGCTCGGCCTCGGCCAGGGCAAGGACCCTGATGCGCTCCGCGTCCGCCTCCGCGGGCTTGATCACCTCGGCGACCAGCTGCTGCTGACGCAGCTGGGCGGCGCGCTCGGCGAGTTCGGTGCGCGCGTCGAGCACCTCCTGCTGAGCGTGCGCCTCCGCGAGCGGGCCCGCCTGGGCGGCCCGGGCCTGGGCCTGCTCGACCTCGGCGGAGTACTGGGCCTGCACGACCGCGGTCTGCCGCGCGTACTCGGCCTGGTTCCGCGCGGCCTCCTGCTCGGCCTCCGCGGACGCCTGGGTGGCCTGTGCCTGGGCGATCTGCGCCTGGCGCTGGATGGCGGCCTTGTGCGGGGCGGACATCGCTTCGATGTAGCCGGTCTCGCCGTCGTCGATCGACTGGATCTGCAGCGAGTCCACGTGCAGGCCGATCTTGGCCATCTCGGACTTCGAGGTGTCAAGGACCTCGGTGGCGAGCTTCTGCCGCTCCGTGACGATCTCCTCGACGGTCATCGAGCCGATGATGGAACGCAGATGGCCGGAGAAGATCCGGCCGGTCAGCAGCGACATCTGGTCCTGGTCGGAGAGGAAGCGCTGACCCGCGTTGACGATGCTCTCCGTGTCGTTGCCGACCTTGAAGGCGATCACGGCCCGCACGGTCAGGGCGATGCCCTGCCGGGTCACACAGGTCTCGGCGACCTCCGCCTCGCACATGGACAGCGTGAGGAAGCGGGTCTTGCGGAAGACGGGCAGCACGAACTTGCCGTGCCCCGTCACCACCCGGAACGGGGCGCCGCCGAGGCCTCGCCTGCCGCCGGAGATCAGCATCGCCTCATCGGGGGCGGGAACGCGGTAACCGAACATGGATCGACTCCTCAACCGGCGTTGCCGGCATCTTCGCCGGTCAACGCGTCCAACGGGTCAGCCCACTTGATGACATCGACCTGGCGGCTGCCCCGCGACTCGATCACGAGCACGGCCGCGCCGTGCGGCAGCGGCTCGTCGGACCAGGCGAGAAACGTCTCGGAACCCCCTCGGATCCGCACCAGGACCTCTCCGGGCCCCGCGGATCCGCGTGTACCGATGACGAGTTCACCGGTACAGCCGATCACAGCCTCATCCGGCGCCATTGGCGGCCGCCTCCCCCATGTCATGCAGGCTCTGTCTGAATCCCGACCTTAGCGCGGGGGGCGCGGGGCGCCCATGGTCGGCAGAGTCATCTGAGCGTCAAGAACGGGCCCGGTCGCGGGGACTTCAAGAAGGGGCCCGGCCGCGGGGACTTGAGGTGTGGCGCGAGCAGGGCGGCAGACAGCCATGGACGGTCATGGACAGTCATGCCCCCTGTGCTTGCATACGACGATGCACACCGCCCCCATCCCTCACGTACGCCCCCGCAGCGCCTCCGATCTCCCCGCCTGTGTGGAAGCCCTGGCCCAGGTGCACGTGGCCGACGGCTATCCCACCAACTGGCCTGAGAAGCCGACCGATTGGCTGACCGGGGGTGGGGGCGGGGACGGAGGCTCGCCCATCGGGGCCTGGGTCGCCGAGCTCGGCGGCCGTGTCGCCGGGCACGTCGTGCTCTGCGCGAGCGCGCCGGGTGACGTGGCGCCCGCCCTGTGGAGCAGGCGTGAGGGCGTCCCGGTCGACGAGATCGCCGTGGTCGGTCGGCTGTTCGTCGCGCCGGAGGCCCGCGGTCACGGACTGGGGGCGCTGCTCCTCGCGCGGGCCGCGGCGGAAGCCGCCGAGCTGGGCTTGCACCCGGTCCTGGACGTAGTCGCGTACGACACGTCGGCGACCGCCCTCTACGAACGTACGGGCTGGCGATTCCTCGGCACGGGCGAACAGCGCTGGAGCCCGCAGCAGACAGTCACCGTGCGGTGCTACGCCGGGCCGGAGGGAGAGGCGGAGGGAGAGGTAGCTGGAGAGGCGGCGGAAGCGGAATCCCCGCCGATCTGAGCCACCGCGTCCCGCAGCGCGTCGAGAAGACCCCGCACCGCAGGCCGGTCCGGCGCGGGCCCCCGTACCGCCGCGTAGATCGACCGCACCGGCACCGGGTTGTGGACCTCGCGCACGACCACCCCGGAGTGGTGCGCGTCGAGGCCGAGTCGTGGGACCAGGCTGACGCCGAGGCCCGCGGCGACGAAGCCCTGCGCCGTGGCGTAGTCCCCGCTCTCCACCACGAAGTCCGGGCTGAACCCGGCCGCGCCGCACGCGTCCAGGATGGGGTCGAGGCAGGGGCCCGGCGTCTCGCTGGCCACCCACGGCTCGTCGGCCAGGTCCGTCATGTCGAGCAGCCGCTTCGCGGCGAGCGGGTGCCCCGCGGGCAGCACCGCGTGGTACCGGTCGTCGAGGAGGTGCTCGAACCGCACGCCCTCCACCCCCAGTTGGCCGTGCGGCCTGACCACAAGGGCGAGATCAGCGAGCCGGTCCCGTACCTGCGGCATCGGATCGTCGGGGTCGGACAGCTTCAACTCCACCTGTACGCCGGGCTGTGCGCGCCGCAGCGCGGCGAGTGCCGGGGCGACGAGCGTCGAGCCCGCCGTGGTGAAGTACCGCATCGAGACCCGGCCCGTCCGCCCTGCCCGCAGCTCGGCGAGGGCGGTCTCCGCCTCGGCGATCTGCTTGCCGATGGCGACCGCGTACTCGGTGAGCAGCCGCCCGGCGTCCGTCGGCCGCACCCCGCGCCCGGTGCGCTCCAGGAGGGCGATGCCTGCCTCCTTCTCCAGGGCCGCCATCTGCTGGCTCACCGCGGAGGGCGTGTACCCGAGGTTCCGTGCGGCGGCGGTCACGGAACCGCTGGTGACCACTGCCCGGAGTACCTGCATGCGCCGCGTATCAAGCATGCAGCCCAGCTTAACCATGCCCCCGAACCCTTACGTACAACTAACGAGGAGGGTGGGTGGGCGGTGGATAAAGTCAGCTCGGTGAGAATCTCTCTGCTCGGACCGGTCGGAGCCACCGCCGACGACGCGACGCCGGTCGGCCTGGGCGGCGTACGGCTGCGCATGCTGCTCGCCAGGCTCGCCATCGAAGAGGGGCGGCCGGTCTCCGTCGACGCGCTCGTCGACGGGTTGTGGGGCGAGCAGCCGCCGGTGGACGCGGCCAACGCCCTGCAGGCGCTGGTGTCCCGGCTGCGCAAGGCCCTGCGCGGGGCCGGGGCGGTGGAATCGGTCGCGGGCGGCTACCGGGTCGCGGTGAACGCCGACGACGTGGACACGTACCGCTTCGAGGAGCTGGCAGGGCAGGGCAGGCGCGAGCTGGCCTCGGGCCGCCTGGAGGAGGCCGCCACGACGCTCGGCGACGCGCTCGCGCTGTGGCGGGGCGCCGCCCTCGCGGACGTCCTGGAGGCACCCTTCGCCCGCGTCGCCGCCGCGCGCCTCGACGACCTGCGGGCCACGGCAACGGAGGACCGCTTCGACGCCGAGATACGCCTCGGTCGGTACGCCGATGTCCTCGTCGACCTCGAAGTGGCGGGCGCGGAACGCCCGTTGAGCGAACGCGTCGCCACGCTGCGGATGCGCGCGCTGTCGGCCGCGGGCCGCAACGCCGACGCCCTCGCCGTGTACGAGGAGATGCGGGCCAGACTCGATGACGAACTCGGCGTCGACCCGTCGGCCGAGCTGAAGGACGTGCATCTTGCGCTGCTGCGCGGCGAGTTGGAGTCGTCAGCAGCACGCACCGAGACGGCGCCCGCGCCCAGGCGGCTCCCCGCCCGGCTCACCAGCTTCGTCGGCCGTGACGCCGAACTCGACCAGCTCGCCGCGCTGATGGCCGCCTCCCGCCTCGTCACGCTCGTCGGGCCCGGCGGCGCGGGCAAGACCAGACTGTCGCTCGAAGCCGTGACCCGGCACCGGGCGTATCAGCGGGGCCGGGTGTGGTTCGTGCCGCTGGCCGGCGTGGGCACCCCGGACCAGCTGGCCGACGCCGTGCATGCCGCGCTCAGCACAGGTCTCAGCACAGGTCTCGGTACCGGGCTCAGCAGCGACGGGGTGACCGACCGCGTGACCGACCACGTGACCGAGGTGCTCGATGTCGGTGAGGCCGTCCTCGTACTGGACAACTGCGAGCACCTGGTCGAGGCGGCGGCGGACCTCGCCTACGAACTCCTCGAACGGCTGCCGCACTTGCGGATTCTCGCCACCAGCAGGGAACCCCTCGCCATCACCGGCGAGGCGCTGTGCCACCTCGGTCCGCTCGGCGTGCCCGCGGGGGCTCCGGAGCTCGCGGAGGCGGCCGGTTCGGCGGCGGTACGTCTGTTCACCGACCGGGCGTCCGGAGTGCGGCCCGGGTTCGCGCTCGACGAGTCCACCGTGGGCGCGGTGGTGGAGATCTGCCGACGCCTCGACGGCCTTCCGCTCGCCCTTGAACTGGCCGCGGCCAAGCTGCGCTCGATGAGCGTCGGCCAGATCGCGCGCCGCCTCGACGACCGGTTCCGCCTCCTGACCTCGGGCAGCAGGACCGCGCTGCCGCGCCAGCGCACGCTGCTCGCGCTGGTCGAGTGGAGCTGGGACCTCCTCGATGAGCCCGAGCGGATCCTCACCCGCAGGCTGTCGATCTTCCCGGGCGGTGTGACCGTCGCCGCCCTGGAGGCGGTCTGCTCGGACGGCACGCTGCCTGCCGAGGACATCGTGTACGTCCTGGGCTCCCTGGTGGAGAAGTCCCTCCTGGACACGGACATTTCCGATGACCGGGACGGGACGGGCCAGGGCGACGGCGAGCAGCGCTACCGCATGTCGGAGACCGTGCGCGCCTTCGCGGCCGACCGCCTGAGTGAAGCCGAAGCAGGTGGAGCCGAGGCCGGTGGGGGTGATGGTGGTGAGGGCGGTGGCAGTGGGGGCGCTGGCGGTGGGGATGGCGGCGGAGCTCGGACCGCCGCGCGCTTCTCCGCCTACTTCCTCGCCCTCGCCGAGCAGCACGAGCCCGCCCTGCGCACTGGCGACCAGCTCCGCTCGATCGCGCTCTTCGACGCCGAGCACGACAATCTCGTCTCGGCGCTGCGGGCGGCCGTGGAGGCCAGGGACGCGGACCTCGTGTCGCGGTTCGTGGGCGCGCTGTTCTGGTACTGGGGGATCAGGGGGATGAGCACCCAGTTCGAGACGTTCCTCGCCGAGGTCCTCACCTTCGACGAGGACCTGCCCGGCCGGGCGCGGGCCGCGTTCCGCGTGGTGCGGCTGATGGCGGGCACCCCGGGGTCCACGGACGCTTCGGACGCTTCGGACGATGTGGACGTTTCAGTAGCCCCGAATCCCGACCGCATACCCGTGCGGACGCTCATCGAGGACTGCGAGCGTGCGGGCGCGGGGGAGTTCCACCCCGCGCTGCTCCTGTGGATCCCGATGCTCGCGTACCTCACCGGCAACGCCGACCTCGGGGAGAGCGGTCTCCGGCGGGCAGCTGAGGAGCCGGACCCCTGGGTGCGGGCGTGCGCGCACTGGGCGCGGGACTTCGTGCTCACCGGGCGGGGCGAGCAGCCTGCCGGTGCCGAAGCGCGCCGAGCGGCCCTGCACGGCTTCGAGGCGGTGGGCGACCGCTGGGGCCTGGGCCTCGCCCTGCTGGCCGTCGGCCGGGACCACTCCCTGCGCGGGGAGCACGGCGACGCGATTGCCGCGTACGAGAGGGCGGTGGCCGTCAGTACCGAACTCGGTGCCGAGGACGACCTGTTCAACAGCCGGGCCGCGCTCGCGGCGGAGCGGCTGCGCGGCGGCGACCGGGAGGGCGCCCTGCGGGACATCCACGCGGCGCGGCGGCAGGCCAAGGAGCTGGGGTATCGGCGGATGGAGGCCGAGATGCTGTTCAGCCTCGCTGATCTGCACCGCAGGTCGGGAGAGTTGGAGCAGGCCGACTCGATCCTCGACCGCCTGGACGGCATCGCGGACCGGCTCACCCTCCCCGAGGACATGGCCCGCGATCTGATCGCGGGCGCCCGGGCGGCGAACCGGCTCGCGCAGGGCGACGGGGTGCGGGCGCGCGAGCTTCTGCCCAGGGCGGTGGGCGGCGCCTTCGCCCGGGGCGAGGCCGCGGACATCGCGCAGGCCGCCGAACTCCTCGCCCGGCTGCTTCTGTTGGAGGGAGACGCGGCAGGGGCGGCCACCGCGCTCGGGATGAGCCAGGTCGTCCGCGGTGTGTCCGACGAGGGGGATCCGCAGCTGGGGGAGCTGGTCGCCGGGATCGTGGGGCGGCTCGGTGACGCCGGGTTCGCGGAGGCGTACGGAAGGGGCGCCGGACTGTCGAGGGCGGACGTGCTGAACCGGCTGACCAAGGAAGCCGGTCAGCCGGTGGTGTCTTCGTAGCGGGTGGTTCGTGTGTGTTGTGGGGTGTGGGGAGGGGTGGGGGGTGTGCTGTAGGGCTCAGGCGGCGCGCTTGCGGTAGGCCCGCATCGCGAGGGGGGCGAAGACCGCGATCACGCCGACCATCCAGGCCAGGCTGCCGAGGAACGGCCCCGCGACCTCGCCGCCGTTCAGCAGGCCGCGCATGGTGTCGGCCATCAGGCTCACGGGGTTGATGTCCGACCAGACCCGCAGCCAGCCCGGCATGGTGCGGTCCGGGACGAACACGTTGCTGGCGAAGGTGAGCGGCAGCACCAGGACGGTCATCAGGCCCTGCACCGAACCGGGGGTCTTGACCAGCATGCCGACGTACACCGACATCCACGAGAAGCTGACGGCGAAGGCGATGAGCACCGCGAGCGCGGCGAGGGCCGCCGCCGGGTTGGTGTCGACCCGGTAGCCCATGACCAGGGCGAGGGCCACCAGCGTGGCGAGGCAGACGACGTACCGGATGATGTCGGCGAGCACCGCGCCGATCAGCGGGGCGGAGCGGGCGATCGGCATGCTGCGGAACCGGTCGAAGATGCCGGTGCTCGCATCGGCGTTGAGCGAGACGCCGATGCCGATACTCGCCTGGAAGACGGTCATCACCATGATGCCGGGCGTGATCATCTGCAAGTAGGCGTCGGTGTCGCCGCCCGCGATGGCGCCACCGAAGAGGTAGACGAACATCAGCAGGAACACGATCGGTGTCAGGACGACGTCGACGAGCCGAGCGGGCGACTTGACGAACTTGGTGATGCCGCGCCCGGCGAGGGCGAGACTGTGCCGGGCGGCCTTGGCCGGGGTGATGCGGAGGGCGGGGGCGGCGTGCGACTGCGGGGCGGTCGGGTTGGCCGGGGTGGCGACGGTGCTCATGAGGGGGTCCTCTCGGCAGGTTGGCAGGTTGGCGAGTTGGGGAGTTGGCAAGTTGGCAGGGGTGCTTGGGGGAGCTGGGGAGCGCTGGGGGCGGCGCTGGGGGACGTACGTGTTTCGGTCCTGTGCGGGCGCCCCGTAGGGGTGTGGGGGACTGCGCGCATAGCCCTCCCAATCGGCCCCCGGCCCCCGGCCCCCGGCCCCCGGCCCACGGGACTCTCACCGCAGGCCCGCCGGAGCGCTCACGCTGCCTTCGTTGCCTTCGCTGCCTTTCCGGTGAGCGCCAGGAAGACCTCGTCCAGGCTGGGCAGGCGCAGGCCCAACTCGTCGGCGGTGATTCCGGCCCCGTCGAGGCGCCGTACGAGGGCGGAGATCAGCATCGGGTCGTCGACCGGCACGGTGAGCAGACCGTTGTCCGCGTCGCGCTGGGGCGGGGTGCCGGTGAGCTCGGCGAGGATGCCGCTCACGGTGTCCAGATCGCGGGCGACGGTCGGCCTGACCTGCAGCGTCTGACCGCCGACCCGCCGCTTGAGCTCGTCGGGACGGCCCTCCGCCACGACGCGGCCCCGGTTGAACACGGTGATGGAATCGGCGAGTTGATCGGCCTCCTCCAGATACTGCGTGGTGAGCAGCACGGTCGCCCCGTCGGCGACGAGCCGCCGCACGACCGCCCAGACCTCCTTGCGGGCATGCGGGTCGAGTCCGGTGGTCGGCTCGTCCAGATACAGGACCTGCGGCCGTCCGACGAGGCTCGCCGCGAGGTCCAGGCGCCGCCGCATCCCTCCGGAGAAGGTGCTGATCGGCCGCTGGGCGGCCTCCGTCAGCTCGAACCGCTCGAGCAGTTCGACGGCCCGCGCCTTGGCGTCACGCCGGGACAGATCGAGCAACCGCCCGAGGAGTACGAGGTTCTCGGCGCCGGACAACTCCTCGTCCACGGAGGCGTACTGGCCGGTGAGCCCGATGAGGCCGCGGACCCGCACCTGATCCCTGACCACGTCGTGGCCCCCGACGGTCGCGTGCCCCGCGTCGGGCCGAAGCAGCGTCGACAGGATCCGCACGGTGGTGGTCTTCCCGGCGCCGTTCGGCCCGAGCACCCCGATGACCTTGCCGGCCGGTACCTCCAGGTCGACGCCGTCCAGCGCGACGAAGTCCCCGTACTTCTTGACCAGTCCTTCGGCCTTGATGGCGTACGACATCTTGTCCTCCTCCACAGATCGCTCAGACCCGCTCGGACCCGTTCGGGCCCTCGCCGCTCTCGATGGACAAGACGATGCCGACCGCCGCTGTCAGCGCGCGGCCCGCGCGCTGACAGCGACGGCCGGAGGCTGTCAGGACCTGTCAGTACTTACTGCGCTCACTGCGCCAACTGTGCTCACTGCGCCCACTGTGCTTACTGCTTTACGGCGGCGGCGACGGCTGCCCCGAAGGCGGCCATGCCCCGGGCGTTGGGGTGCAGCGGCGCCGCGGCGCTGGAGGGCATCAGGCCCTCGATGTAGCGCTCGGAGGACGCGGCGCAGGTGTCGTGACCGGCGCTGATGGCGGCGGTGTCGACGTAGGTGGCGTGGTGGGCCCTGCTCTGGTCCGCGAGCACGCCGTTGAGCTGGTTCACGCGGGCCTGGAGGTAGTTGGCGTCCTTGTCCCAGATGGGCTGGGTGGGCCAGCAGCCGTCCTTACGGATGTAGGTGGCGTACCCCGCCACCACGATGCGGGCGGCGTCCCTCATCACCGTCAGCGGAGTACCCCTGACAGCGGGCGTCGCCGCGAGCACACCGGCCGAGGTCCCGCAGGCGGTCCGCCTCGCCACCGAATGATGGTCCCTACCGCGAACGATGGTCCCTACCGCGAACGATGGGCCCCACCGCGAACGGTGGGGCCCATCGGCTCGACGCCCAGGCGGACGGAGCCGTCGCCGGTCACTGCGCGGTGGCGCGCTCGATCCAGTCGCGGTGGGCGGTCAGGTCGGTGTAGATGCCGGGGCCGCTGGCGCACTTCGGATCGGCGTCGCCGTCACGGCTGGTCGCGCCGATCAGCTCCCAGTGCCCGGGGCGGCCCTTGATCTGCGGCCCGCCGGAGTCGAGGATGCACGCCTGCGCGTTCTCGGTCGGGCTGTCGGTGCACAGCTCGTTGTCCCGGTTGTAGTTCTCGCTGCACCGGCGGTCGGCGACGAGCTTGGTGTCCAGCTCCTGCAGACGCGTCGGCGGCTTCGGGCACTCGCTGCCGTCCTCGCAGGTCATGCCCCAGCCGAGGATCCGCGTGTCCGTACCCGCGGGCCCGGACTCGGCGGCCAGCTTGATGGGCTTCGCGTTCACGGGGTGGTCCAGCTTCATGACGGCCACGTCGTTGCGGAACGGCTCGTAGGAGAAGCCCGGATGCGCGACGACCTTGGTGACCTTCGCCTTGGCGCCCTTCGTACGATCCTGGTCGCCGACCCGTACGGAAAGCTGCTTGGTCTTGACGTTCACCGAGCAGTGCCCGGCGGTCACGATCCAGTCCCGCTTGATCAGGGAGGCGCCGCAGTAGTGCTTGCCGTCCTTCTGCAGGCTCACCATGAACGGGTACTTCGAGGTGGAGTCGTGTCCCCCGATGATCGCCGATGCCGAAGGTGCCACTGTCATGGTGAGCGCGACCGCTCCCGCCGCCGCACACAGAGCCGCCTTGCCGCGCTTGATCATCAGTCCTCCTGCGTCTCGTTCAGGATGCGACCCCCGCGAAGCTCAGGAGCGGCGCCGGAACGGAACCGGCTCCGCGTGACTGCGCCGAGGGGCGTCGTCGAACGTCCACGTCGAACGTCCATGTCGGACCCGGCCGGACCCGACACCGTCGATCTTGTCCGGGCGGGCGCCCTCGGCGCGTCACTCTCAGCGCTCGGACTGGCTTGCCCGAAAGTGTTACGGCACGTCGGCCGTGTCGTGCTGCGGGATGATCGCGGAGGGGACCTGGATGATCGCGGAGGGGGCGGGGAGAGGCCGCCGAGGACGTTGGCCGTATCGCGGCGTGCCGGGCGCACCAGGGACGGCGGATACCGTGTGCAGGCGACGCGACGTTACCCGTGGGCGGACGAGGAGGTGGCCTGAGTGACCGTCAAGGTAATCCTCCTGGACGACGAGGAGTTGGTGCGCAAGGGCATCCGGATGATCCTCCACGCCCAGCCCGACATCGAGGTGGTCGCCGAGGGCGCCGACGGCTCGGTGGCAGTGGACCTGGTGGCCGAGCACCGCCCGGACGTGGTGCTCACCGACATCCAGATGCCCGGTGTCGACGGCCTGGAGGTCGCCCGGCAGCTCGCCGCGCTGCCCGATCCTCCCACCGTCGCTGTGCTCACCACCTTCGACGTCGACGAATACGTCTATGCCGCGCTCCAGAGCGGCGCGGCGGGGTTCCTGCTCAAAGACAGCTCGCCGCGTGAACTGGCCGACGCGGTACGGGTTCTCGCACGCGGCGAGGCGATGCTCTCACCGAGCATCACCACCAAGCTGCTCGCCGCCTTCGCCACGGGCGCAGGCGCCCCGCAAGCGGAAGCGCAGGTGCAAGCGCGCTCGCGGATGGCGGAGCTGACCGCCCGCGAGCGCGAGGTCGCCGTGGCGGTCGCCCAGGGCCGCAGCAACTCTCAGATCGCGACCGACCTGTTCGTGAGCCAGTCCACGGTCAAGGTCCACCTCAGCCGGATCATGGCCAAGCTGGACGCCGCCAACCGCACCCAGGTAGCGCTCATCACCCACGACGCCGGACTGACCTGAACGCCTGACTCGCCTGCTTCGTTCGCCTGATCGACCTGATCGACCTGATCGACCCGACCTACCTGATCTACCCGACACCCGCCCTACCCGACCTGCCTCAGCGCACCGACGTCGTGGGCAGCGCGGCATCGATCCGGAAGCCGCCGTCACCGGTGGGCCCGGACTCGATGGTGCCTCCGGCCAGGCGGACCCGCTCCGTCAGACCGATCAGCCCGTGCCCCCCGCTGGGCAGCAGAGGCCCACCGTCGGCAGTCGGCCGGGCAGGCTTCTCGGGCGGGCCGTTGACGATCCCCACCCGCACGGTTCGCGGGTCGAACGCGAGACGAATCTGCGTCGTGGCGCCCGGGGCGTGCTTGTGCACGTTGGTCAGGGCCTCCTGCACGACCCGGTGTGCGGCACGCTCGACCGGCTCCGCCAGCGGCTGCGGCGTACCCTCGACGCGCACGGTGACGGGCAGCCCGGCGGCCCGGGAGCCGTCGGCCAGCTCGGTGATCCGATCGACGGCCGCGCCGGGGCCGGGGGCGGGCCGCTGCTCGGGCGGCGCGGCAGGATCGTGCGGGTCGGTGGCCGGGCCATCGGCCCTGTTGTTCCTGAGCAGCCCGAGCATCTCGCGGAGCTCGGTGAGCGCGCGCCGACCGGCGGTCTGAATGATCTGCGCGGTCTCGCCCGTCACCTCCGGGTCGTGGGCTACGGCGCTGAGCGCGTTGGCGTGTACGACGATCAGGCTCACCTGGTGGGAGACCACGTCGTGCATCTCCCCGGCGATGCGCCGGCGCTCCTCTTCCCGCGCGGCCTCGGCAACGAGCCGCTGCTCCCGCTCGGCGCGCTCCGCCCGTTCGACGAGACCGGCGACGACGGCGCGCCGTTGGCCCATGTAGAGCCCCAGCAGCAGCGGCACCAGGCAGGAGAAGACGAAGTTCACCGTGAACCAGGCCACCACTGTCCGGAAGCTGGACCACCCTTCCGCGTCCCAGGGAGCGAGAACCACCAGGCCGACACCGGCCGAGGCCCAGGCGGTCCGGCGGCTGTGCGGGCCGCGGTAGGCGCCCACCGCGTAGTAGGCGAGGGGCGTCGCGTAAGCCGAGATCTGGAGGACCTTGGCGAGCAGCGCGACGCCGAGTACCAGCTCGGGGGCGCGGCGCCGCACGAGCAGCGGCAGCGCGCTCACCACGGCGAGCACCAGGTTCGCCCAGGGAGCGGCCGGTCCCATGTAGGGATTCTGGTAACTGTTCAACACCGCTAGCAGCAACGCGACGACCGTCAGCACCAGGTCCGCGCCGGACGCCGACAGGAAGGACGAGCGCGGTACGGGCTGCCGCGTCGCGACGCTCTGCGCTGTACTCCCGTCGCCGGCGGGCAGGATCGCCCAGCTGCGCAGGGTGTTCCGGAACTGGCGGGTGCGACGGGTGGTACTCACCTGGCGAGGATAGAAGGCGGCACCGGACCAAGATCCGGCGGAGGTCCGTCGCACCGGCGTTCACTTACCGATCGGTGGGCCACCGCTCCCGCGCTGCGGTGCCGACCGCACTGGGTCAGCAGCTCCTGAACCCGCCAGGCACGGTCGTACGCCCGATCATCGACGGGCGTCCAGCCGAAGAGCAGCCGCAGGCCGTCGATGCCGCGCGCCCGGTCGGCGGCGGATGCTTCCTCCGTCGTGCTCCAGTGCAACGGGGAGACCTGAACTCGTGAAGGACGCGCGAAAGCCGCACCGGCACCCGACTGGGACGAGAACTGAGACGGACAACGGAGAAGGGCCCCGCTGCAAGCAGCGGGGCCCTTCAACATCGTGCCCGGTGAGGCACTGGCGGAGGATACGAGATTCGAACTCGTGAGGGGTTGCCCCCAACACGCTTTCCAAGCGTGCGCCCTAGGCCACTAGGCGAATCCTCCGCCGCAAACAATACAAGACGTTGGGGAGTGCTCGCGAACATGATCCGCCTCCGGCCGCATCCGGACCCGAGATCGCTTCCGAGATCGTTCCGAGGCGGGTGCCGGGGGCGGACCGACGTGGCTTCCGGTCCCCGGGATCCGCTAAGGTGGGCGTCAGCCCCTCACGTGGCGCTATCTGACTGAACTCCCCCAGGGCCGGAAGGCAGCAAGGGTAGGTTGGCTCTGGCGGGTGCGTGGGGGGCGCTTTGCGTTCGCGGTAGGTGTTGTCAGTGGTCGCCATTAACCTCGTACGCGTGTCGTCTCTCGCGTTGTACCGCCGCTATCGCCCGGAGTCGTTCGCCGAGGTCATCGGGCAGGAGCATGTAACCGACCCGTTGCAGCAGGCGCTGCGCAACAACCGGGTCAATCACGCCTACCTGTTCAGTGGTCCGCGCGGCTGCGGCAAGACGACCAGCGCGCGCATCCTGGCCCGCTGCCTCAACTGTGAGCAAGGTCCCACTCCGACGCCCTGCGGCGAGTGCCAGTCCTGCCAGGACCTGGCGAGGAACGGCCCGGGTTCGATCGACGTCATCGAGATCGACGCCGCTTCGCACGGAGGTGTGGACGACGCGCGTGACCTGCGCGAGAAGGCCTTCTTCGGCCCGGCGAGCAGCCGGTACAAGATCTACATCATCGACGAGGCCCACATGGTCACGTCAGCGGGCTTCAACGCCCTGCTGAAGGTGGTCGAGGAGCCGCCGGAGCATCTCAAGTTCATCTTCGCGACCACGGAACCCGAGAAGGTCATCGGGACGATCCGCTCGCGTACGCACCACTATCCGTTCCGGCTCGTGCCGCCGGGGACGCTCCGTGAGTATCTGGCGGAGGTGTGCGGCCGTGAGGAGATGGCCGTCGAGGACGGCGTCTTTCCGCTGGTGGTGCGGGCCGGTGCCGGGTCCGTGCGTGACTCGATGTCCGTCATGGACCAGCTCCTTGCCAGCGCGAAGGAGGACGGCGTCACGTACGCCATGGCGACCTCCCTCCTCGGTTACACGGACGGGTCGTTGCTCGACTCCGTGGTGGAGGCCTTCGCCTCGGGGGACGGGGCGGCCGCCTTCGAGATCATCGACCACGTCATCGAGGGTGGAAACGACCCTCGGCGCTTCGTCGCGGATCTCCTGGAGCGGCTGCGGGACCTGGTGATCCTCGCGGCGGTTCCGGACGCGGCGGATAAGGGGCTCATCGACGCCCCGTCGGACGTCGTGGAGCGGATGCAGGCGCAGGCGAGTGTCTTCGGCGGCGCCGAGCTCAGCCGAGCGGCCGACCTCGTCAACGAAGGCCTCACGGAGATGCGCGGGGCGACCTCGCCCCGGCTCCAGCTGGAACTGATCTGCGCCCGCGTACTGCTTCCGGCCGCGTACGACGACGAGCGCTCGCTCATGGCCCGCCTCGACCGCCTTGAGCGCGGCGGCAACTTCGTGGCGGGTCCGCAGGGCGGTGGTTCCGGTCCTGGTCACGGTCCCGGTCCCGCGATGGCTTACGTTCCTGGGCCCGAGGCTCATGCCGGGGGGCAGCAGTCAGGGGGCGCGATGCCGCCCGGTCCCGTTGACCAGCAGGTTTCGCCGGGAGGCGGGGCTGCGGCGGCGCGGGCTGCTGTGCGGGGCGGGGGGCAGGGGCCTGCTTCTCCGGGGCCTGCTGCTGCTTCACCTGGTCCTGCTTCTCCGGGGCCCGCTGCTTCCTCTGGTCCGGCTTCTTCCGCTTCTGAGCATGCGGCGCCGGTTGCCCCGCCGGTGCAGGCGGCTCCGGCTCCGGCTCCTGCCCAGGAGGCTGCCGCGCCGTCCGGTGAGCGTCGGCCCGGTGGGTGGCCCACGGCTTCGGCGCCCGGTAGCGGCCCGGCGCAGCCTGCTGCCCCCGCTGCCCCCGCTGCCCCTGCTTCCGCTCCTCCGGCGGCGGCCCCTCGCCCTGGTGGCTGGCCCACTGCCGCGAACGCGGGCGGCGGCGCTCCGGCTCCGCAGCAGCCCTCGCACTCGCAGGCGGCGCCCGCTCCTGCGGCAACCCCGGCTCCGGCTCCGGCTCCGGCCCAGGCGGCTGCGGTGGGCGGGCCCGACCCGCGTTCCCTGTGGCCGAACATCCTCGACGCGGTGAAGGGCCGTCGCCGCTTCACCTGGATCCTGCTCAGCCAGAACGCCCAGGTGGCGGGCTTCGACGGGACGACACTGCAGATCGGCTTCGTCAACGCGGGGGCGCGGGACAACTTCGCCAGCAGCGGTAGTGAGGATGTGCTGCGGCAGGCGTTGTCCGAGCAGTTCGGGGTGCAGTGGAAGGTCGAGGCGATCGTCGACCCCTCGGGGGGTTCGGCGCCGCCGCCCGCGGCAGGCAACTTCGGGGGCAGTGCGCCGCCTCCGCCGTCCCGGCAGGCTCCGCCTCCGCAGCAGCAGGCGCCCACCCCGACCCCGGCGTCGGCGCCGAGCCCGACTCCCGCCCCGGCTCCGGATCCAGCACCGGCCCAGGCTCCGGGTCCGGAGCGTCGCGTTCCGGATCACGTCTCTCCGGAGGACGACACCTGGGCGGACGATGACCCCGATCTGGTCGAGTCGGCGCTGTCCGGCCATGACCTGATCGTCCGCGAGCTGGGTGCGACGATCGTTGAGGAGTACAACAACGAGCCCTGACCCAGCGGTCCACTCAGCGGCCCTGGCCGAGCGGTCCTGGCCGAGCAGCCTGGCCAAGCGGTCCTGGCCGAGCGGCCTGGCCGCCGGGCAGCCCCATGGCTGGACCTGCGCCGCCCGCCTGGGGCTGAAGTCCGGCCCGTCGTTCCGGGCAGCGTCGCGGCCTGCGGGTCGGGTCCGGTTCAGCCCGTCGCCTCGCGGCGGATGCTCCCCGCCCATCCGCCCGTTCACCCCGCATCACCCCCTCGACGTAGGGGCAGGAGGCTCCCCCGCCCCCCCACGTCAGGACGTCACCCCAGGTCCAAGGTCATGGAGCCTGGAGGAACGTACAACCGCCGGAGGCCCCACCCCTAGGGCTCCCGTACGAACGCACCTGCCCGCGCCAGCTAGGCTGACGCCCGTGAAGGTCCTCGTCATCGGCAGTGGTGCCCGCGAACACGCCCTGTGCCGCTCTCTGTCCCTCGACCCCGACGTCTCCGCCCTGTACTGCGCCCCCGGCAACGCCGGCATCGCGGACGTGGCCGAGTTGTACCCGGTCGACGCCCTCGACGGCAGCGCGGTGGCCGCCCTCGCCACCACCCTCGGCGCCGATCTGGTGATCGTGGGCCCGGAGGCGCCCCTGGTCGCCGGAGTCGCCGATGCCGTACGCGGCGCCGGAATCCCCTGCTTCGGGCCCTCCGAGGAGGCCGCCCAGCTGGAGGGCTCCAAGGCCTTCGCCAAGGACGTGATGGCGGGCGCCCAGGTGCCCACCGCGCGGTCCTACGTCTGCACGACCGCGGAGGACGTCGACAAGGCGCTCGCCGCCTTCGGAGCGCCGTACGTCGTCAAGGACGACGGGCTCGCCGCAGGCAAGGGCGTCGTCGTGACCGACGACATCGAAGCCGCCCGCGCCCACGCCCTCGCCTGCGACCGCGTCGTCATCGAGGAGTTCCTCGACGGTCCCGAGGTCTCCCTCTTCGCCATCACGGACGGCGTCACCGTCGTCCCGCTCCAGCCCGCGCAGGACTTCAAGCGCGCGCTCGACGGGGACGAAGGGCCGAACACGGGCGGCATGGGCGCGTACTCGCCCCTCCCCTGGGCCGACCCGAAGCTGGTCGACGAGGTCATGCAGAGCGTGCTGCAGCCCACCGTCGACGAGCTGCGCCGCCGCGGCACCCCCTTCTCCGGGCTGCTCTACGCGGGCCTCGCGATCACCGGTCGCGGCGTACGCGTCATCGAGTTCAACGCCCGCTTCGGCGACCCCGAGACGCAGGTCGTCCTCGCCCGCCTGAAGACCCCGCTCGCCGGAGTCCTGCTGGCCGCCGCGAACGGCACCCTCATCGACCTGCCGGCGCTGCGCTGGAGCGACGACGCCGCGGTGACCGTGGTCATCGCCTCGCACAACTATCCGGAGACGCCGCGCACCGGCGACCCCATCGAGGGACTCGGCGATGTCGCGGCACAGGATGCCCCGGACGCGTACGTCCTGCACGCGGGGACGAAGCGCGACGGCGACGCCGTGGTGAGCGCGGGCGGCCGTGTGCTCTCCGTGACGGCCACCGGCGCGGATCTGACCGCGGCCCGCGAGCGCGCGTACGCGGCGCTCTCCCGCATTCGCCTCGACGGGTCCCAGCACCGTACGGACATCGCGGCGAAGGCGGCCTCGGAGGCGTAGCCGAGGTTCTGACCAAGGCCGTCACCAAGGCCGTCACCAAGGTCACCTACGCGTCCCCAGCAGCTGCCCCGGCAACGGCTCACAGGCCCCGGATCCGACATCGGATCCGGGGCCTGTCCGTCGTACGCCCGCCCTGCGCCCGTCGTACGCCCGCCCTGCGCCCGTCGTACGCCCGTCCTGCACCCGTCGTACGCCCGTCCTGCACCCGTCCTGCACCTTTACCCAAAGCCATTCGATCGAGTGACCGCTGGCCCATCCGGCTGACGATGCCCGGCGCCCCAACTAGGGTGCGGCGCAAGCGGTTCAGGTGCCCAGAGCCAAACAGACCACCGGCATTGCGATGTCGGTGGCGGGTGCCACAGTGGGGGAGTGAGCAAATCCAACGGCGGCTGCCGTCCGCCAACCGTCCCGGCCCATGGCCGGGCAGCAGGCGGCACAGGCAGCAGGGGGTGACATCGGTCGTGTCAGGTACGGGTGTGGAAGTGGGCGTGCAGTCCGCACGTTCCCAGGCGCTCGCCGTGCTGCGCATCCGCAGCAGGGCCCTTGCCGTCGCACTGCTGCCCGCGGCCGTCGCCGTCGTGCTGACAGCGGGCGGGGCCACGGGCCATATGACCGGCGGGAGTTGGGATGCCGTGCGCGGCGTCGTGACCGTCGTCGCCGCCCTCGTGCTGCTCGCCGCCGCGGCCATCGCGCTCGTGGTCGCGCGGTCCAGGCCCGCCGTCAGCCCGACCGTCCCGATCGCCGAGAGCTCGGCCCCCGATCTGTACCGCCTGGTGCGGGACCTCGCCGACCGCCTCGACGTGCCGGCGCCGTCGGCGATAGCGCTCACCCCCGACTGCGACAGCTGGCTCGAGGACCGCACCCACCCGGCGCACGGCCCGCCCGCCGACGCCTCCGCCCCGGTATCGACGCAGGCCAAGGGCAATGGCGTACGGGACGGCGGCCCCGCCCCGCGCCGCCAGGCCCCCGTGGCCCCGGTGCTCGTCATCGGCTCCCCGTTCCTGTGGTGGATGCGGGTCGGTGAGCTGCGCGCGGTGCTCGCCCCGGTCGTGGCGGGCACGGGCCCGTCGGCGCATCCCGACATAGCCGCGGCCCGGCGCTTCATCCGCGGGCTCGACGCCGCGGTCGCTGTCACGTCCGCCCCGGGACGCGGCCCGCTCGTGCGCGCGGCCCTGAGCGGCGCCGGCTGGGTGACGCGGTTGCTCCTGCGCAGCTGCCGGGGGCATGCCGGTGAGATGGAGCGCGGGGTCGCGGCAGCCGCCGCCGAGCGCGCCCAGGCCGTGGACTACGGAGTGCGGATCGTCGCCCAGGAGCAGGTGGGCCTTGCGTATGCCGGGTGGGACCGGCTCCTGACCAAGGTCGCGCTGCCCGCGTGGCGCATGGGGCGCTGGCCCTCGCGCCTCGACGCGGGTGTCGTATCCGCCCTCACCGAGCTCTCCCGCAGGGACCGTCTGGCCGAGGGCTTCACGTCCCGCCTGGGGGAGCGCCCCGCCTGTGACCTCCTGGAGGAGCCGGGTTCGATGGACGAGGCGGCTTCACTGCTCGCCGCCCGCCTCTTCCACGGCGGCCCCGCCGAGCAGGGCCCGGACTGGGCGCCGGTGGCGTGGGACGAGTATCCGGACGAGGTCGTCGACCGCAAGTGGCGCATGGACGCCGCCCGTCTCCACCGCGTCCTGGACTCCCTGGGCGTCAGCCACTCCGCGGACCCGACGGCCCCCGACTCCAAGGAGCCGACGCTGGGTCGCGTACTGGACCATCTGACGGCACAGGGCCCCGGCTTCAACGGGACACATCCCACCGAATCCGAACGCGGCCTTGAACCCGAACCCGAACTTGACCTTGAACTCGAACGCGACCTTGGACTTGAACGCGGCCTCGACCTCGACCTCGAACGCGGCCTCGACCTCGAACCTGAACCCGACGGCATCCCCGCCCAGGCCCACGAGCCCGACCTCACGCCCGAAAGCGACGAGTTCGCGCGCGGAGAAGCCAGGGAAGCCGGAGAGGCCGGAGCAGCCGCCGAAGCAGGCGAAGAGACCGAAGAGACCGAAGAGACCGATGAGCTCGATGAGTTCGAAGAGTTCATCGACGGCCCCGGCGGACCCCTCGCCGCAGGCCTCACCGCCGAGCTCGCCCGCGAGGAAGCCGCCGCCCCGCCCCGCCCCGCACCCACGGGACAGGGCCCGGACGACGCGCTCTGGGACGACGGCATGCTGCCGCTGTTCCCGCTCCAGCCGCCGCGTACGGGGCGGGAGTTGCTGGCTGACCACGTCACGGCCCTGGTCTGCTGCGCGGCCGTGGACACGGCGGGCGCGGCCCCCGGCCTCGACTGGCTGGACGGTCCCTCCCTCCTGGTCGACGGCGAGCGCGCGAAGGACCTCACGCCGCACGTCCTGAGCCTCGTGGAGGACGGCGACCCCATCCCGCTGCGCGGCTGGCTGGCCCGCCTCGGCGTCCGACCGGAGAAGCCGGTCCGGCTGGTCTGACTGGTCTGGATGGTCTGGATGGTCTGAGGCGAAAACTCGAACCCGCGGCCCCGCCCTGCGCGCGGCTCCCGCCCATCCGCCCCCCATTACCGGAACGCTTCCTTCCGTTCTCGTCGATTAGCGACGAACGGTGACGGAGTGCGTGCGTAATGTGATGTGCTGGGATCGACCGCCATACGGGACATGCCGACAGCGCCCCCACACGGGCAACGCGCTCCGACACACGGGCAACACGCACCGCACGACACGCACCGCACGACGAACACCACACGACGCACGACGAACACCGCACACGGACAACGGAGCAACCCGCACCGCACAGTGCAGAGCAATCTCGGGGGAGCAGCAAGGGAGGGGTACACACATGGGGTCGGAGCAGATCCGCAGGTGGGAATCGGGCGCCTTGGCGCACGCCGTGACCGACCCCTTCGGGCAGGGGCCCCTGCCCTGGCTGCGAGGCCCCGAGCACTACTTCGACGACACGGGCCAGGTCGTCCCCTGGTACATCGACCACGCCCCGGCGCCCGGCGCGCAGAACATCCCCGCGCCCCGCAACCGCGTCCGTACGAACGGCCCCCGCACCGCCGACGACGTGCACGGCCAGATCAAGGGCTTCGCGTCCACCGGTGCCGCCGCTCCCGGCGAGGCGATCGACTTCCACGTGACGGTGGACCCGCCCCAGCAGTTCAGCGTCGACATCTACCGCATCGGGCACTACGGGGGCGACGGCGCCAGCAAGATCAGCACGAGCCCCCGCCTCTCCGGCATCGTCCAGCCGCCCCCGCTCACCGCCGACCGCACCGTCTCCTGCCACCACTGGTGGCTCTCCTGGCGTCTGCAGATCCCGAGCTTCTGGAGCGTAGGAGCGTACGTGGCGGTCCTCACCACGGTCGACGGCTACCGCTCGCACGTCCCGTTCACGGTCCGCGACGACAGCCGCGCCGATCTGCTCCTGCTCCTGCCGGACATCACCTGGCAGGCGTACAACCTCTACCCCGAGGACGGGCGTACGGGCGCCAGCCTCTACCACGCGTGGGACGAGAAGGGCCGCCTCCTGGGCGAGAGCGAGGCCGCCCACACGGTCTCCTTCGACCGTCCGTACGCGGGCGCGGGACTGCCCCTGCACGTCGGCCACGCCTACGACTTCATCCGCTGGGCCGAGCGGTACGGCTACGACCTCGCGTACGCCGACACCCGCGACCTGCACGCGGGACGCATCGACCCGACCCGCTACCGGGGCCTGGTCTTCCCCGGCCACGACGAGTACTGGTCGTCGAACATGCGACGTACCACGGAGCAGGCCCGCGAGCACGGCACCTCCCTCGTCTTCCTCTCCGCCAACACCATGTACTGGCAGGTGGAGTTGGGTCCTTCTGCCTCAGGCGTGGCGGACCGCCTGCTCACCTGCCGCAAGCGGAACGGCCCCGGAAAACCCGCCCTCTGGCGCGAGCAGGACAAGGCCGAGCAGCAGCTCCTGGGCATTCAGTACGCGGGACGGGTCCCGGAGCCCGCCCCCCTCGTCGTGCGCAACGCCGACCACTGGCTGTGGGAGGCGACCGGCGCGCACGAAGGGGACGAGCTGGAGGGCCTGGTCGCGGGCGAGGCCGACCGCTATTTCCCGCGCACGACGCTTCCGGAGCACCAGGACCGCATGCTCCTCGCCCACTCTCCGTACGAGGACTCCGACGGCGTCAAACGCCACCAGGAGTCGTCCCTCTACCGTGCCCCGTCCGGCGCCCTGGTCTTCGCCTCCGGCACCTTCGCCTGGTCTCCGGCGCTCGACCGCCCCGGCCATGTGGACACCCGCGTCCAACGCGCCACTGCCAACCTCCTGGACCGCATCTGCAAACGGGACTGACGCCCCGGACACCGCCCACCGCACCCACGGAGGCCGCCCACCGACCTCCCCCTGGCCGCGAGCCCTCTCCCCATGCGGGAGAATCGGCAGTACTCAGTCAGAACCACGGGGAGGAACCGTGTCCGGATTCGTAGAAAAGCCCGAGCCGCTTCAGGTGCCGGGCCTGGTGCATGTGCACACCGGCAAGGTGCGCGACCTGTATCAGAACGAGGCGGGCGACCTCGTGATGGTCGCGAGCGACCGCATGTCCGCCTACGACTGGGTGCTGCCCACGGAGATCCCTGACAAGGGCAGGGTCCTCACGCAGCTCTCCCTGTGGTGGTTCGACCAGCTCGCCGACCTCGTCCCCAACCACGTCATCTCCACTGACCTGCCGCCCGGCGCCCCCGCCGACTGGGAGGGCCGCACCACGGTCTGCAAGTCCCTGCGGATGGTCCCGGTCGAGTGCGTCGCCCGCGGCTATCTCACGGGCTCCGGCCTGGTCGAGTACAACGAGTCGCGCACTGTCTGCGGCCTCGCGCTGCCCGACGGTCTGAGCGACGGCTCGGAGCTGCCCGCGGCGATCTTCACGCCCGCCACGAAGGCGGAGGTCGGCGAGCACGACGAGAACGTGGATTACGAGGAAGTGGCCCGTCAGGTGGGCGCGGACACGGCGGCCCAGCTGCGCCAGGCGACCCTCGCGGTCTACAGCCGCGCCCGTGACATCGCCCGCGAACGGGGTGTCATCCTCGCCGACACGAAGTTCGAGTTCGGCTTCGACGGGGACGACCTGGTCATCGCCGACGAGGTCCTGACCCCGGACTCGTCCCGCTTCTGGCCCGCGGACAGCTGGGAGCCGGGCCACGCCCAGCCGTCGTTCGACAAGCAGTTCGTACGCGACTGGCTGACCTCGCCGGCCTCCGGCTGGGACCGCAAGAGCGAGCAGCCGCCGCCCCCGCTCCCGCAGGACGTGGTGGACGCCACACGCGCCAAGTACATCGAGGCGTACGAGCGCCTGACGGGCCTGCCCTGGTAGCGGCGCCCCCCGGCGCAAAGCCGCGCAGCTACAGACGGAAGAACCCCCGGCGCCGAGGCGCCGGGGGTTCTTTCTGTGGAGCTGTTGTGGAGCTATGGAGCGGACGACCAGGTTCGAACTGGCGACCTCAACCTTGGCAAGGTTGCGCTCTACCAACTGAGCTACGTCCGCGCTGCGCCGAAGCGCGAGCCCAACTATACCCAACCTCGCTCGCGTGCGAGACGCACCGCGGCATGACGGTTCTCCGCCCCGGTCTTCGTGACGGCCGACGAGAGGTAGTTGCGGACGGTCCCCTGGGACAGCGCGGCCCGCTCGGCGATCTCCGCGACGGGCGCCCCGTCGGCGGCCAGTTCGAGCACTTCTGCCTCACGAGTGGTCAGCGGCGAGTCCCCGGCGGAGATCGCGTCGGCGGCCAACTCCGGGTCCACATAGCGGTTACCTGCGTGAACGGTACGGATGATCTCGGCGAGGCGCTGCGCGCTCACGGTCTTGGGCACGAAGCCCCGAACCCCCACCGCGAGCGCCCGTTTGAGATGCCCCGGTCTGCCATGACTCGTCACGATCATGGTGCGACAGTGCGGCAGTTCGTCCCGAAGAGATGTGGCCACAGTCACACCGTCGGCGCCCGGCATCTCCAGATCGAGCACGGCCACATCGGGCCGGTGCGCCCGCGCCATGGCGAGGGCCTCGGGCCCCGACGCGGCCTCGGCGACCACGACGAGATCGTCTTCGAGCGCGAGGAGCGCGGCGAGAGCGCCGCGGATGAGGTGCTCGTCGTCGGCGAGCAGCACACGCAGGCTCATGGAGTGACCCTTTCAGCTTCCTGATGCTGATGGCTGGCCTGCTGATGGCTGACCTGCTGATGGCTGGCCTGCTGGAGGCCGTCTTGCTGGAGGCCGTCCTGCTGGGGGCCGTCCTGTTGACGGTGGTCCTCACGGCGGTCCTGACGGTGGTTCTGCTGACCGTCATCCTGTTGGTGGTCGCCGCGCAGCCTGGTCAATGGCACCTCCGCGGCAAGGCGGAAGCGACCGTCGCCGGACGCGAAGTCCAGCGTCCCGTCCACCGCCGCGAGCCGCTCACGGAGTCCGGCGAGGCCGGAGCCCTTCCTGCCCTCCGGCGCGACCTCGGGCACCCCGTCGTTCTCGACGACGAGGGACGTACGTTCATCAGCGATCGTCAGGGTGATGTCGCACCGCTGCGCGTCCCCGTGCCGCAGCACATTGGTGGTCGCCTCCCGCACGACCCACCCCAGCGCCGACTGCACCGGGACCGGAAGCCCCGCGGACGAACCTGCCACCCGGCAGTCGATCCCCGCCGCCTCAAGGACCCCTTGCGCACCGGCGAGTTCGACCGCGAGGTCGGCCTCCCGATAGCCCCGGACCACTTCCCGCACCTCCCGCTGCGACTCCTGGGCGATCCGCTGCACCTCGACCATCTGGTCGACCGCCTCGGGCCGCCCCCGCCTGGCCAACTGCACCGCCAACTCGCTCTTCAGCGCGATGACCGCGAGATTGCGCCCCATCACGTCGTGCAGGTCCCGCCCGAACCGCAGCCGCTCCTCGGCCACCGCGAGCCGCGCCTCGACCTCGCGGGCCCGGACGGACTCCCACATCACGGAGAGCGTCCAGGCGCCGCAGCGCGAGGAGCCCAGGGTCAGGATGCCCGCGAAGGCGACCATCAGGGCGAGCCCGACGAGCTGCCCGCCGGACATCCCGGCGGCGGCGTACGCCCCCACGACCACGACGTCGAGGACGGCGAAATGGACGAGGAAGGAGCGGACCGGCACGGCGAAGGCGAGCGCCTGGCCGTACGGGACGGCGAGGAACAGCGTCGCGAAGCTGAGCATCCCCTCCTTGACGCCGTCGATCGCCGTGAGGGCGACGGCGAGAGCCAGCGCGACGCCCATGAGGGCGCGGGCCACGGCCAGATCGCGGCGGGGCATCTCGGCGCGCTTCAGATAGTGGTCGACCGACCGCCGCAGCGTGCGGTTGACGTGCACGGACTGTAGGGCGGCCACCGCGATCAGCGTCCAGCCCAGGATCAGCGACACGGTCTCGTGCCGCAAGGTCAGGCCCAGCGGCAGCGAGCCCCAGCTGAGGAAGAAGATCCACGGCATGGCGTGCCACATGGCCATGCTCTGGAGCTCGACCTTCTCGATCTTGCTCCCCTCACGCCACTTCCGCTGCCACCCCCGCACCCGGCCGCCGACCACTCCTGCCCCCTTCCGCAACTTCCTCAACGCCGCGGCTCCCAGCGGAACCACCGTCGTACAGCAAACACCGAGACCACGGTCCAGGCCACCGCGGTGGCGAGGGTGCCCAGGGTCTCGGCCCCGGAGAGATCCCCGGTCCAGCCGCCGCGCACCAGCTCGATCACCGGCGAGAGCGGAAGGAACTCACAGATCGAGGCGACCTTGTCGGGCATGACCTCGAAGGGGATGAAGAGGCCCGAGCCGAACATCGACGCGAACGTCAGGGGCATGCCCATGACCTGCGCGGACTCCACGGACCTGCTGAAGCTGGCGGTGACCGCGGCGAGGGCGGTGAACATCACCAGACCGAGCAGTACCCCGATCACGGCGAGATGGGGTGCGCTGGGCGCCCCCGCGTCGAGGAGCACCGCACAGCCGATCGCGAGGACGACGCACTGCGTCAGGCCGATGGCGACCGAGGGCAGCGCGGCCCCGGCGAGGATCTCCGGGTCCCGCAGCTCTCCGGTGCGCAGCCGCTTGAGGACCAGTTCCTCGCGGCGGGCGGCGAAGACCGTGGTCAGCGCAGAGTAGACGGCGAAGAGCAGGGAGATGCCGATGGCGCCCGGCACCACGACGGCTCCGATCGAGAGACCGTTGGCCTTCAGATCCATGCCGCCCGCGATCTGGCGCAGGCTGAACGGCATCGCGAGCGGCACGAAGAGGGCCGCGAACAACGTCCCCTTGGCGCGCCGCAGCAACGTCAGCTCGGCCCGCGCGAGCGCCCGCATCCGCCCTGCGGGAGTCGTCGTCGCCGATGTGGTCACCGCCGCCGTACTGACGCCACCCATGCCACCCATGCCACTCATGTCACTGATGCCACTCATGCCACCGTCTCCTTCCGCGCCACACCCGCGGTACCAGCTGCCCCCGCCGCACCTTCGGCGTCCCGCGCGATACGCAGGAACGCCTCCTCCAGCGAGGCCGCGCGCACGTCGAGCCGGCCGAGCGAGACATCGGCGTCCCGCGCCCACAGCAGCAGCCCCGTGGCCGCCCGCTGCAACTCGTGCGTACGCAGCCGGACCCGGCTGCCGACCACCTCGTGCTCGCTCACCCCGAGCTCGGCGAGCGGCGGCAGATCCCCTACGAAGTAGCCGCTGGGCAGTTCGAAGGAGACCTGTGACGGCTGCTCGGCCACCACGTCGGCGACCCGTCCTTCGGCGGCGATCCGCCCCTCGTGCATGATCGCGAGCCGGTCGGCGAGGTTCTCGGCCTCTTCGAGGTAGTGCGTGGTGAGCAGCACGGTCGTGCCGTTGTCGCGCAGGGCCCGCACCAACTCCCAGGTCTCGCGGCGCCCTTCGGCGTCGAGCCCGGTCGTCGGTTCGTCGAGGAAGAGCACTTCGGGCTGCCCGATGAGCGCCGTCGCGAGATCGAGCCGCCGCTTCTCACCGCCGGACAGCATCTTCACGCGGACGCCGGACCGCTTGCCGAGCCCCACGATCTCCAGGGCTTCCGCGGTCGGGCGGGCGCCGCTGGTGCACCCCGCCCACATCTGTACGGTCTCCGCCACCGTCAGCTCCGAGGGGAAGCCGCCCTCCTGGAGCATCACGCCGATCCGGTGGCGCACGGCGCCGCGTTCGGCGTACGGATCGTGGCCGAGCACCCGCACCCGCCCCCCGGCGGGTGCGGCGAGGCCTTCGAGCAGTTCGAGGGTCGAGGTCTTGCCCGCGCCGTTCGTCCCGAGCAGCGCGAAGAGCTCACCTCGTCCGACGGAGAACGAGACTCCCCGGACCGCCTCGAAACCGCCCCCGTACACGCGCCGTAGATCGGTCACGTCGATCACTTGGTCAGTCATGACTAGAGCGTCCCCCGGCCACGGGCGCCGGAGCAGTGCGCGCTGTCACGGGCTCGCATGACAAATGTCAGAAGCGATCGGACCCACACACGACGAGAAGGCACACGAGACGAGAAGGCACACGAGACGAGAAGGCACACGAGACGAGAAGGCACACGAGACGAGAAGGCACACGAGACGAGAAGGTGCACGGGGCGAGATGGCACACACGACGAGAAGACGCACAGGCCGAGAAGACACACACGAAGAAGACCCCGGTCGCGATGACCGGGGTCTTCTTATCTGGAGCGAACGACGAGGTTCGAACTCGCGACCTCAACCTTGGCAAGGTTGCGCTCTACCAACTGAGCTACGTTCGCATTGCCTCCGACCAGCTCTCACTGATCGGCGCGAGCACCAGCCTACCGCACTCGAAAGAGTGCCTGATCGGCGATGCAGAGCGGGTGACAGGAATTGCACACTGCGCCTTCCCCCTGGAAGGGGGATGTTCTACTACTGAACTACACCCGCAAGACTCCGTGAGGTTCGGGCCTTTCGGCCTTGCCCCTCGGCGTGTTCCAAACTCTAGCCGACCAGCGGGGGTGCAGGTCAAGTCGGTTGCCGAGGGGCACTCCTGGCCGGGCGTCGGCCGAGGTCAGTTGGCCGCCTCGAAGGCCTCGTAGACCTTCTTGGGGATGCGGCCGCGCGGCGGCACGTCCATCTGGTGCGAGCGGGCCCAGGCGCGCACTGCCGCCGGGTTCGCGGCCACCGTCGTGTGCTTGTAGGCCTTGCCGGACTTCGACTGCTTGCGGGCCGCGTCCAGGTACGGGGCAAGTGCCATGCGCAGTTTCTTGGCATTGGTTTGATTGAGGTCGATCTCGTACGACTTGCCGTCAAGACCGAAGGCGATCGTCTCGGCCGCATCCCCGCCGTCGATGTCGTCAGAGAGAGTGACTACGACACGCTGCGCCACGAATATCGGTCCCTTCGTGCGGCTCGACCGCGTTGACGTGCGGTGATGCCGACTGTCCGGCTGTTATGGGCACTGTAATGTGCAAAGCATCGGCTAATGCCATTTCCTTTGTACAGTGCCTGGCAATGCATTGTGAAGCCCGACTAAATCCGCCCGCGTGTCCGGACGCAATGGGGATGCGTGATCTTTTCCGGGATTTTTCGCGAAGGTGCCCTGTTCGATACGTGAGTATGGGCAGGAACGTGACCGTCCTCACGTAGGTTTCTACGAATCTACGCGAGTAGAATTTTTGTGCGGGTAGTCTGAAGGGACCGCTCAGCCAGCACCACAACACCGGGAGTGCCAGTGGCACGCGTCGTAGTCGACGTCATGCTCAAGCCGGAGATCCTCGACCCCCAGGGCCAGGCGGTGCAGCGTGCACTTCCGCGCCTCGGTTTCAAGGGGATCGCCGACGTACGTCAGGGAAAGCGCTTCGAACTCGAGGTGGACGGGCCCGTCGATGACGCGGCCCTCGCCCGTATCCACGAGATGGCGGAAACCTTCCTCGCCAACACCGTGATCGAAGACTTCTTCGTAAAGGTGGAGGAAGAGAAGTGACTGCTCGAATCGGAGTCGTCACTTTCCCCGGAACCCTCGACGACCGCGACACCCAGCGCGCCGTCCGCGTCGCCGGCGCCGAAGCCGTGCCGCTCTGGCACCGGGACAAGGACCTGAAGCAGGTCGACGCCGTGGTGCTTCCCGGCGGATTCTCGTACGGCGACTATCTCCGCGCCGGAGCCATCTCGCGTTTCTCGCCGGTGATGGAGACGGTCATCGAGCAGGCGAAGGCCGGAATGCCGGTTCTCGGTATCTGCAACGGCTTCCAGGTGCTCACCGAGTCCCACCTGCTGCCCGGCGCGATGCTGAAGAACAACCACCTGCACTTCATCTGCCGCGACCAGAAGCTGCGCGTGGAGACGGCCGACACCGCCTGGACCGCTGACTACGAAGTCGGCCAGGAGATCTCCGTACCGCTGAAGAACATCGACGGCCGTTACGTCGCCGACGAGCGGACCCTGGACATGCTGGAGGCCGAGGGGCGGGTCGTCTTCCGCTACCTGGCCCGCGGCGAAGCCGCCCATGGATACGGCAACCCCAACGGGTCGCTGCGCGACATCGCCGGTGTCTCGAACGCCGCGGGCAACGTCGTCGGCCTCATGCCGCACCCCGAGCACGCCGTCGAGCCGCTGATCGGGACCGGTCGCACCGACGGTCTGGGATTCTTCACCTCGATCCTGAAGAAGCTGGTCAACGTCTGATGACTCTGGACACCGTCAAGCACGCCGCCGAGACCCCCGAGGTCAAGCTGCCCTGGGCCGAACTGGGCCTGAAGGAAGACGAGTACGCCCGCGTACGCGAGATCCTGGGCCGCCGTCCCACCGGCGCCGAGCTCGCCATGTACTCCGTCATGTGGTCCGAGCACTGCTCGTACAAGAGCAGCAAGGTCCACCTGCGCCAGTTCGGCGAGAAGGCCCCCGAGAACGACGCGATGCTCGTCGGCATCGGCGAGAACGCCGGTGTCGTGGACGTCGGCAACGGCTATGCCGTCACTTTCAAGGTCGAGTCGCACAACCACCCCTCGTACGTCGAGCCCTACCAGGGCGCGGCCACCGGTGTCGGCGGCATCGTCCGCGACATCATCGCGATGGGCGCGCGCCCGGTCGCGGTCGTGGACCCGCTGCGGATGGGCGCCGCCGACCACCCCGACACGAAGCGTGTCCTGCCGGGTGTCGTCGCGGGCATCGGCGGCTACGGCAACTGCCTGGGCCTGCCGAACATCGGCGGCGAGCTCGTCTTCGACGCCTGCTACCAGGGCAACCCGCTGGTCAACGCCGGTGCCATCGGCGTCATGCGGCACGAGGACATCCACCTCGCCAAGGCGAGCGGTCCCGGTAACAAGGTCATCCTCTACGGGGCCCGCACCGGCGGCGACGGCATCGGCGGCGCATCGATCCTGGCGAGTGAGACCTTCGACGACACGAAGCCGTCGAAGCGTCCCGCGGTCCAGGTCGGCGACCCCTTCCAGGAGAAGCTCCTCATCGAGTGCACCCTGGAGGCCTTCGCCGAGAAGCTGGTCGTCGGCATCCAGGACCTCGGTGCCGCCGGTCTCTCCTGCGCGACCTCGGAGCTCGCGTCCAACGGCTCCGGCGGCATGCGCGTCGAGCTCGACGACGTACCCCTTCGCGACTCCACGCTCACTCCCGAGGAGATCCTCATGAGTGAGTCGCAGGAGCGCATGTGCGCGGTCGTCGAGCCCGAGAAGGTCGAGCGCTTCCTCGCGATCTGCGAGAAGTGGGACGTCATCGCCACCGTCGTCGGTGAAGTGACGGACGGCGACCGGCTTGAGATCTTCTGGCACGGCGAGAAGATCGTCGACCTCGACCCGCGCACCGTCGCCCACGACGGCCCGGTCTACGAGCGCCCCTACGCCCGGCCCAAGTGGCAGGACGCACTCCAGGCCGACGACGCCAACAAGCTCGCCCGCCCGGCGAGTTCGAAGGAACTGCGCGACCAGGTGCTCGCGGTCGTCGCGTCGCCGAACCAGGCCTCCAAGGCGTGGGTGACGGATCAGTACGACCGTTTCGTGCAGGGCAACACGGTGCTCGCGCAGCCCGAGGACTCCGGCATGGTCCGCATCGACGAGGAGTCCGGCCTCGGTGTCGCCCTCGCCAACGACGGCAACGGCCGCTACTCGAAGCTCGACCCGTACGCCGGCGCGCAGCTCGCCCTGTCGGAGGCGTACCGCAACGTCGCCGCGACCGGCGCCAAGCCGCTCGCCGTGTCGGACTGCCTGAACTTCGGTTCGCCCGAGGACCCGGACGTCATGTGGCAGTTCGCCGAGACCACCCGTGGCCTCGCCGACGCCTGCCAGATCCTGGGCACCCCGGTGACCGGCGGCAACGTATCGCTCTACAACCAGACCGGTGAGGCGGCGATCCACCCGACGCCCGTCGTCTCCGTCCTCGGTGTGATCGACGACGTCGCACGGCGCACGCCGATCGCTTTCGCCGAAGAGGGCCAGCTGCTCTACCTGCTCGGTGACACCTCCGAGGAGTTCGGCGGCTCGGCCTGGTCGCAGGTCGTCCACGACCACCTCGGCGGGCTTCCCCCGAAGGTCGACCTGGAGCGCGAGCGGCTGCTCGCCGAGATCCTGATCTCGGGCTCGCGCGACGGCATGATCGACGCGGCGCACGACCTCTCCGACGGCGGCCTCGCACAGGCCGTCGCCGAGTCCTGCCTCCGTGGCGGGAAGGGCGCGCGCCTGGTCGTCCCGGACGGGCTCGACGCGTTCACCCTCCTGTTCAGCGAGTCGGCAGGGCGGGCGGTCGTGTCCGTCCCCCGTTCCGAGGAGCTGCGCTTCACCGACATGTGCGGGGCGCGGGGCCTTCCCGTGACGCGCGTCGGTGTGGTCGACGGCGACGCCGTCGAGTTGCAGGGCGAGTTCACGCTGACGCTGAGCGAGATCCGCGAGGCGCACGAGGGGACTCTTCCGGGGCTCTTCGCCTGACCGGTCCAGTGCAGTGCGTACATGGCTGAAGGCCCCACCCGAGGGAGATCGGGAGGGGCCTTCAGTGCGCGTCGGGCGAGGTACTCGGCAGGCTGGGTACTCGGCAGGCTCGGTACTCGTCAGCCGAGGTAGTCGAGCAGCTCGGTGGTGTCGATCTTGAAGCCGACCGGGTCCGGGAGGTCCACAGTGGCTCCCAGCCGCATCTCGTGGACGTCGGTATAGCGGCCGGTCTCGGCATCGGGCTCGCTGTGGACCACGGCTTTGCCTAGCTCGCGGTCGATGAGCAGATACACCGGAATGCCGGCTGCCGCATAGGCCGCGGGCTTTTCCTCGCGGTCCCGTGCGTGAGTGTCGGAGTCGTACGAGGTGACCTCCACCGTCATGAGGACACCGCTGGCGTCGGCCCAGTCGCGTTGGCCCTTGAAATAGCCCTCCGGCGCGAACGATCCGTCCGGGCGGGCGCGACCCTTGCGGCACGTCTCGATCGTCAGCCCATGTTCCGCGCTGTACATCCACAGGTCAGGCCTGTGCTGCATGCAGCGTTTCGTCAGCCACGTGATGATCTCGACGTGGTCGCCGTCCGGCACGTTCTTGACCCCGATCCGCCCGTTGATGAACTCCAACCTGACGCCCTCGAGCTGTTTGTCGGTGAGGCGGGCGAGATGTTCGAACTCCTCGACCGACATCTGGACCTGCGGCGTGCGCTCTGCCATGACCGTCATGTTGCACTCCTCCCTGGGCGACGGCCAGTGTTGCCACTGACCAGCAGTGCCGGGGGTGTTCGGCTCCCGTTCACCCGTACGGGGGGAAGCGCCATGTCCATACGTCAACGCAGGCTTGCCAGAAGGCTTCAGTACCTGCTGTGGCTGATCTTTTTCGCCGATGTCGGCGCCGGGTTCCTCGCGGACCTGCCCTATCCGCTCTGGGCCGGCTGGATCCCGCTGCTCGGTGCGATAGGGATCAGTTTGGCGCTCCACAGCGACCTGAGCCGCAGGGCCCGCACCGAGCCCCCGGCCCCCGTCGAGATCGAACCGCCGGTCACCGGCCGCTGGTCCGCGCTGAACAGCCCTGCCGACAAGGTGCCGAGCCACGGCACGCACAACCTCGCGCAGACGTACGCCATCGACATCGTGGCCGAGCCGGAGGAGGGGCCGAAGCGGCCCGCCTTCGCCTGGCTGTGGCCGATCGCCCGGGGCAACAAAGCCTTCCCCGCCTTCGGGGCCCCGCTCCTCGCCGTCGCCGACGCGACCGTCGTGCACGCCGAGGACGGCCAGCGCGACCACCTCAGCCGCAACTCCCTCGCCGCGTTGGTCTACTTGATGACCGTCGAGGGCGTCGGCAGGACGGTGGGCGGGGCACGCCGCATCGTCGGCAACCACATCATCCTCGACCTCGGCGACGGCACGCACGCCATGTACGCGCACGTCCGGCGCGGCTCGCTCGCCGTCCGCGCCGGGGACAGGGTCGAGGCCGGGCAGGTCATCGCCCACTGCGGCAACTCCGGAAACTCCACCGAACCCCACGTGCACTTCCAGCTGATGGACGGCCCCGACCTGGGCACCGCGCGGGGTGTGCCGTTCCGCTGGAGCGGCGTCGGGGTGCCCGCCGGCGGCGAGACGTTCACGGTGGGGGAAGAAGCCGCCCCGGTACCGTGACCTGCATGACTGACGAGCTGGGGCTGCGTGCGCGCAAGAAGAAGCAGACGGCCTCACGTATCTGGCGGGCGGCGGTGGATCTCTGCTCGGAGCGGGGCTTCGACCACGTCTCCGTGGCGGAGATCGCCGAGGCCGCCGAGGTGTCGAAGATGACCGTCTTCAACTACTTCGGCACCAAGGAAGGCGTGATCGTCAGCCCGATGGAGGAGCACGTCGGCGACCCGGCCCGCGCGGTGCGCGAGCGGCGGCCGGGGCAGTCCGCGGTCGACGCGATGCGCGGACAGTTCCTTGAGCAGATCACCGGGCGCGACCCCTCGATCGGCCTCAGCGGCGACCCCCGCGCCCTCAAGGTGCGCCAGCTCATCGGCGCCACACCGACCCTCGCGCACCGCATGGTCGGCTTCCACATGAGCAGCGTCCAGCTCCTCACGGACGCCCTCGCCGAGGAGACGGGCGACACGCTCCTCGCACGCGTCGCCGCCTCGCAGCTGATCGGCGCCCGCAACGCGCTCATCATGGAGAACCACCGGCGCACGCTCGACGGTGACCCGATGGACGAGATCGCCGAGGAGTGCGCGCTGGCCACCGAGCGGGTCTTCGGCCAGGTGGAAAAGGGTCTCCAGGGGTACCCCGGGAAGAATTAGGCTCGCCCCATGCCACCGGCCAAGAAGCGCACACGCTCGTACGACCCCGCCAAGATCCGCACCGCGGTGCTCGCCCAGTTCGGGAACGTACGAGAAGCGGTCGGCGCCCTGGAGCCCGAGCAGCTCGCCCTGCCGACACGGCTCGGCGGCTGGACCGTACGGGAGCTGGCCGCGCACCTCACGATGGCGCTGGGCGGCGTCACCCGCTTCCTCGCCATGCCGGAGCCCCCGGCGCGTGAAGTGGCCCTGCTCGACTGGCCGTTCGCGACCGCGTCGGCCGCGGCGCAGGTGGACGAGGCGGTGCGGGCGTTCGCCGTGCGGGAGGATCTCGGCGAGCTGTACGCGCGCACCCTCGCCGATTTCGAGGCCGCGCTGCCCGATGCCACGGCCGGACGGCTCACGCCCACCCGGTTCGGCGCGATGACCCTCGACGACTTCCTGGTCACCCGCACGGTCGAACTCATCGTCCACACCGACGACTTGAACGACGCGGTGCCGGGCCTTGACGTCCCGTACGACCGTCAGGCCCTCGCCGCCTGCACCCGGCTGCTCGCCGACGCCCTCGCGGTGAAGGCTCCCGGCGGCGCCGTCGAGGTCAGGGTCCCGCCGTTCGCCGTGGTCCAGTGCGTGGAAGGGCCCCGGCACACCCGCGGCACCCCGCCGAACGTGGTCGAGACCGACCCGCTCACCTGGATCCGCCTCGCGACCGGGCGTACGGAATGGAAGACGGCACTCGACGGAGCGAAGGTCAGCGCGAGCGGGGAGCGGGCGGATCTGGCGGCGCTGCTTCCGGTCATGAGCTAGGGCGCCTCTCGTCTGGATCAGGCCGTGGGCGGCTCGACAGGGCGAGGGGAACCAGATCACCCACTTGTCCCGTCAGAGCTGCATGCAAAATCAACGACTGACTCCGACCGTCATGGCCCTGGCCGCCGCGGGACTGCTCACCGCGTGCGGTACGCAAACCGGCTCGGGCAGCGACTCTGACGGCGGGTCCGTCGGGTCCGGACCGGCGATCACCGGCGTCCATTGGAACGTCGAGAGCCTCACCGTGAACGGCAAGAAACAGCAGGCCCCGGGCGATGCTCACGTCACGATCGACGACAAGGGCAAGGCCGAGGGCAACTACGGCTGCAACGGCTTCTCCGCGGACGTGTCGATGGACGGCGACACCGTCGGCTTCGCCAACGCCGTCTCCACCAAGAGGGCCTGCGACAAGCAGGACTTCGAGGAGACCTTCAAGTCGGCCCTCGCCAAGGGCGACCTGAAGGCCGCGGTCGACGGCGACAAGCTGACGCTCACCACCGACAAGGGAGACCGCGTGGCCCTCACCTCGGAGCCGGATGTCCCGCTGACGGGCACCAAGTGGAACGTGAACGCCATCGGCGACGGCAAGGCCTCGGCGTCCCTGCCGAAGGAAGTGGACGGCAAGGCCCATCTGACCTTCGGCAAGGACGGCACCGTCCGCGGCAAGCTCGGCTGCAACAACGTCACCGCCAAGGCCGAGGTGAAGGGCGACAGCATCACCCTCGGCGCTCCCCGGAGCACCCGGATGATGTGCCAGGGCGCCGCGGCCGACACCGAGAAGAAGCTCCTCAAGCTCTTCGACGGCAAGGTGAGCTACAAGCTGACCCACAGCGGGCTCTCGCTCACCGCCGCCGACGGCACGGTCGTCAGCGCGAATGCCGACCTGAAGCAGGAGAAGCAGGAGAAGCAGGAGAAGCAGAAGTAGCGACCGTCCGGCGGGAGCGGGACTTCAGCAGGAACGCGCCGCCGAAGGCGAGCATCAGGCCGCCGCCGATGGAGTAGGCGAGGGTGGTGTCGGAGTCGCCGCCGGTCTCGGCGAGTTCGGTGGAACCACCCTCGGGGCGCGCGTCGTTGGGGGCTTCCACGGGCTCGTCCTGTACGGCCCCGTCCTGTACGCGCTCGTCCTGTGCGCGCTCCTCGTGCACGGGCCCGTCCTGTACGCGCTCGGCAGCCTTCGCCGGGGCGGCGGGCGCGGCCACCCCGTCCAGGCTCACCTTCACGGTGGCCGTGTCCGCCCCCGCCTTCACGACCTCGACCTCCACCTTCCGGGCCTTGTCCGTCAGCTTCGTGCCCGCCTTGAGCGCGTCCGCGTCGGCCGGGGCGTCGCCGCCGGTGGACTCGTCGGCGTCCGGGGTCGGGTCCACGAGGGCCGACTCGGCGTACTTCCCGTCCGGCACCCGGTAGGCGTGCACGCCCTGGATCTCGCCGTCGAGGGTGCCGGACTCGTGCCGCAGCTCCACCACGAGACGGTCGTCGCCCAGCGGAACGTCCAGCGCACGGACCCCGCTGCCGCTCCCGTACAGCGGACGCAGCGTGTACGTCGCCGACTTGCCGACCTTCGCCACCTCGCCGCCCGTCAGCCACTTGTTGTGCAGCAGCTCGGGCGAGGTGAGCCCGGCCTCCCAGCCGCCGCCTCCCATCGGCGTCTTGTGGCTGGTGCCGTCCTCCTCGCAGCCCGCGCCGAGGTCGCCGTCGGGGCAGCGGAGGCGCATGTGGTGGCTGTAGCCGAAGTTGTGGCCGAACTCGTGGACCAGGGCCGTCATCGACATCTTGCCGTCGGCGCCGACGGGCATCCAGGTGGTGCCGCCGCCGACGGTGCCGAGCGCGAGCCAGTCGCAGCCGGCCTTCTCCGAGGGGAAGACGAGCGACAGATGGTCGTAGCTGTCCTCGGGGACGCCCTTCGCGGCGAGCGCCTCGCGCGTCAGGTCGTTGATCTTGCCGGTGTCGCAGCCGGTGGCCGCGAGATCGATGTCGACGGGTCCTGTGACCCCGTCGCCCTCGGCGGCCTTGAAGGTGGTCGCACCGCCGGTGACCTCGTTGTAGTACGAGGTGAGGGATCCTTCGGCGCCGAAGTAGTTGCCCTTCAGGGCGGTTTCGAGCTTGCCCGCGTCCGGGATCCGGCTGTCCGTGAAGTTGACCATGGCGACCTGGACGCGCCGCTCCGGCTCTTCGGCAGCGGGCGCGGGAGCGGCGGCGGCAGCGGTGAGGGCTGCGGCCACGGCGGCCGGTATGAGACAGAGGCGCGGGGACGGCTTCATGCGGGACCTTCCGAGTGGGGGTTCGCGCGGACCTGTAGATCAACTTGGGCGCGCGCGAGGCACGCTAGCGATCACATCGGCCCGCGCGAACCCCTCGGATGGCTTCTTAGGCCGCGCTTAAGGCTCAGTTCAGGCAGGGGGTGTCAGGCAGGAGGCTTCCGGCGGTGCGTTTCAGGCAGCCGGGTACGGCAGCAACCCCTTGTCCGTCTTCTCCCACGCCGCCTTCAGCTCCGCGAGCCGCTTCGGCTCGTCCGCGGCCCGGTCGGCCTGCTCCCGCTGATCCGCGGCGAGGTTGAAGAGCTGGTCGTCGCCGCCCTTGCCCCGGTAGTACTTCCACTCCCCGCGCCGCAGCGCACGCTCCCCGCGCACCCGCCAGAACAGCTCGCGCTCGGCGAGCTTCTCGCCCTTCAGGAGATAGGGCGCGAGGCTGGTCCCGTCGAGCTCGTACGCGGGGTTCGGCCGGGCCCCGCCGATCTCCAGGAGCGTCGCGGTCCAGTCCGGGGTGAACACGGGCTCGTGGCTGACCTGCCCGCCGTCGAGCCGCGCGGGCCACCGCACGATGGTCGGCACGCGGATACCGCCCTCCTGGAGAGAGGACTTGTTGCCCGACAGGGGCCAGTTGTACGAGAAGCGCTCACCGCCGTTGTCGGAGGCGAAGAAGACCAGAGTGTCCTCCTCCTGCCCGGACTTCTTCAGGGCCTTGAGGACCTCACCGACCGACCGGTCCAGATCCTCCACCATCTCCGTGTACTTCTCCACGGAGCCGCCGTCCTGGTGCCAGAGCGCGCCCTTCTCGCCCGCCTTGATCCTCCGTACGATCTCGGCGCTCTCCTGCGTGTCCCCGTCCGCTATCCACGGCCAGTGCGGGGTGGTGAAGTTCAGATTGAGCAGCCAGGGCTTGTCCCCGTGGTCCCGCCGCACGTACTCGGCGGCCCGCTCGGTCAGGATGCGCGTGTAGTAGCGCAGGTCTTTGTACTCGGCGTCGCCCTCCTGGACATCGCCCTCGTAGAGGTCGTACTCACCGCCGAGCCCCAGTTTCGAGTAGTACTCCAGGGCTCCGCCGAAGTTCCCGAAGAACTCGTCCCAGCCCGACTTGGTGGGCGAGTAATCCGGCAGGTAGCCGCAGTGCCACTTGCCGATGAGCGCGGTCGCGTACCCGGCGTCCTTGAGCAGCGAGGCCAGTGTCGGATGCGTCGGCTCAAGGCCCACGGACTTGTCCGCGATCGGCTCCGCGAGCCCGCCCTTCGTACGTCCCGGGAAGCGCCCCGTGTAGAGGCTGAAACGGGTCGGCGAGCAGGTCGCCGAGCCGGAGTAGGCGTCGGTGAACCGCACGCCCTGGCGCGCGAGGCGGTCCAGGTTCGGGGTCTTGATGTGCGGCGCCCCGTAGGAGGAGAGGTCGGCCCAGCCCAGGTCGTCGCCGAGGATGAAGAGGATGTTCGGCCGCCGACCGCCTCTGCGCGGAGCCGCACGGAAGGGCCGCTCCCGCGCCTCGGCGGCGGCGGGCACCCCCACGGCGGCCGCGGCACCGGCTCCCACGGCACCGGCGAAGGCACGTCGGGACAGAGCGGGCTTTCGGGACAGGGCGGACTGGTCGTTCGAGGGCATGGCTGCGCTCCTGAACGGGGCGTGGCGCGGCAGGGCGGCACGTACCCGAAGTCGGAAAAGTGAGACGGAGGGTGAGCTCAGGCAGCGCTGCGACAGATCGCGCTCGCGACACGGACCAGGTCTACGTGGCGGCGCTCCACAAGGATGACCGTCGGGTCATCGAGGGGCTGCAGGGGCATGGACCAGGAGCTTCACGGGACCCGCTCGCCCCTGTCAACGCTCGCGCCCACCTGTTCACACGGGCTTCGTACTCCGCGTACGTACCGGCGTACGCATCGGCGCCGTCATCACGCTCCGTGCGGGGTCTGTATCCCCAATTCGGACCAGTGGTCGATCTCGCCTACACTCGATGTCGTGCCACGTGGTGACGGTCGACTCAATCATGATCTGCTCCCCGGCGAGAAGGGCCCCCAGGACGCTTGCGGCGTCTTCGGTGTCTGGGCTCCGGGTGAAGAGGTCGCCAAGCTCACTTACTTCGGGCTGTACGCCCTCCAGCATCGAGGCCAGGAGTCCGCGGGAATCGCGGTCAGCAACGGCTCCCAGATCCTTGTCTTCAAGGACATGGGGCTCGTTTCCCAGGTCTTTGACGAAACCTCTCTCAGCTCGCTCCGGGGTCATATCGCGGTCGGTCACGCCCGCTACTCGACCACCGGGGCCTCCGTATGGGAGAACGCCCAGCCGACGTTCCGTGCCACCGCGCACGGCTCCATCGCGCTCGGGCACAACGGCAATCTCGTCAACACGGCCCAGCTCGCCGAGCTCGTCGCCGAACTGCCCAAGGAGAACGGCCGCGCGACCCAGGTCGCGGCGACCAACGACACCGACCTGGTGACGGCTCTCCTCGCGGGCCAGACGGACGGCGACGGCAAGCCGCTGAGCATCGAAGACGCCGCCATGAAGGTCCTCCCGGACGTTCAGGGCGCCTTCTCCCTCGTCTTCATGGACGAGGGCACGCTGTACGCGGCACGCGACCCGCAGGGCATCCGCCCGCTGGTCCTTGGCCGCCTGGAGCGCGGCTGGGTCATCGCGTCGGAGTCCGCGGCGCTCGACATCTGCGGCGCGAGCTACGTCCGCGAGGTCGAGCCCGGCGAGTTCATCGCGGTCGACGAGAACGGACTGCGAACGTCCCGATTCGCGGAAGCGAAGCCCAAGGGCTGTGTCTTCGAGTACGTCTATCTGGCGCGTCCCGACACCGACATCGCCGGCCGGAACGTCTACCTCTCGCGTGTCGAGATGGGGAGAAAACTCGCCGAGGAAGCTCCGGCCGACGCGGACCTCGTCATAGCGACACCGGAGTCCGGCACGCCCGCCGCGATCGGTTACGCGGAAGCCTCCGGCATCCCCTTCGGCGCGGGCCTCGTGAAGAACGCCTACGTGGGCCGGACCTTCATCCAGCCCTCGCAGACGATCCGCCAGCTCGGCATCCGTCTGAAGCTGAACCCCCTCAAGGAAGTCATCAAGGGCAAGCGTCTTGTCGTCGTCGACGACTCGATCGTGCGCGGCAACACCCAGCGCGCCCTGGTCAAGATGCTCCGCGAGGCCGGAGCCGCCGAGATCCACATCCGGATCTCCTCCCCGCCCGTGAAGTGGCCCTGCTTCTTCGGCATCGACTTCGCGACCCGCGCCGAGCTCATCGCCAACGGAATGACGATCGACGAGATCGCCACCTCCATGGGCGCCGACTCCCTCTCGTACATCTCCATCGACGGCATGATCGAGGCCACGACCATCGACAAGCCGAACCTCTGCCGCGCCTGCTTCGACGGCGTGTACCCGATGGATCTTCCCGACCCCGAGCTGCTCGGCAAGCAGCTCCTGGAGACGGAGCTGGCCGCCGGTCCGGCGTCCACCGCTGCGGCCGACGCGATCCGTCGCCCGTAAGCCACCCGTAGTAACGACACGAAAGCTCTCATCCCCCATGCCTACTGAGCCTTTTGAGCGTGCTCCGCACACGGGCACCGGTGCCAGCTACGCCTCCGCGGGCGTCGACATTGAGGCGGGCGACCGTGCCGTCGAGCTGATGAAGGAGTGGGTGAAGAAGACGAAGCGCCCCGAGGTCCTCGGTGGCATCGGCGGCTTCGCCGGACTCTTCGACGCCTCCGCCCTCAAGCGCTTCGAGCGCCCCCTGCTCGCCTCCGCCACCGACGGTGTCGGCACGAAGGTCGACCTCGCCCGCCAGCTCGGCGTGTACGACACCATCGGGCACGACCTGGTCGCGATGGTCATGGACGACATCGTGGTGTGCGGCGCCGAGCCGCTCTTCATGACCGACTACATCTGCGTCGGCAAGGTCCACCCCGAGCGTGTCGCCGCCATCGTGAAGGGCATCGCCGAGGGCTGTGTGCTCGCGGGCTGCGCCCTCATCGGCGGCGAGACGGCCGAGCACCCGGGTCTCCTGGGTCCGGACGACTTCGACGTGGCGGGCGCGGGGACGGGCGCGGTGGAGGCCGACCGGGTGCTCGGCCCCGATCGCATTCGTCAGGGTGACGCGGTGATCGCCATGGCGTCCTCCGGGCTTCACTCGAACGGGTACTCGCTTGTCCGGCACGTGGTCTTCGACCGCGCGGGATGGACCCTGGACCGCAGGGTCGAGGAGTTCGGCCGCACGCTCGGCGAGGAGCTCCTGGAGCCCACCAAGATCTACTCCCTGGACTGTCTGGCGCTCACCCGCACCACGGACGTCCACGCCTTCAGCCACATCACGGGCGGCGGCCTCGCGGCGAACCTGGGCCGGGTCATCCCGGACGGTCTGCATGCGATCGTCGACCGCGGGACCTGGACGCCCGGCGCGGTCTTCGACGTGGTCGGCAAGGCAGGACAGGTCGAGCGCCTGGAGCTGGAGAAGACGCTGAACATGGGCGTCGGCATGATGGCGGTCGTCCCCGAGGAGTCCGCCGACGCGGCCCTCGCGACCCTCGCGGACCGCGGTGTGGACGCCTGGATCGCCGGTGAGATCACCGAGCGCGGCGACCACGCGGACGGCGCGGCACTGATCGGTGACTACTCCAAGTAGGCCGGTGAGCCGCCTGCGAGAGCAGCACAAAACCCGGTCCGGCGTGATGACCACCCCGGACCGGGTGAAGTGCAGTTGCTACGAGAACTGCAAAAACTACTGCGAAAACTGCAGGTGCTGCGAGTGCAACGAGGTCAAGCGCCGCGGCGCTGCGGCGAAGAACCGGACTCGTCGGAACGGTCCTCGTCTTCGTCGTCGTTATAGCGATCCGCGTACTGGGCGTACGGGTCGTCTTCTTCCTCGTCGTCGTCCTCGAACGGCTCGCCATTCGGCGGCTGTTGCGAAGTCGAAGCGCCCAGCTCATTGGCCAGGCGCGAGAGGTCAGTCCCGCCGCTGCTGTACTTCAGCTGGCGGGCGACCTTCGTCTGCTTGGCCTTTGCCCGGCCGCGCCCCATGGCTCGACCCCCTCGGATATGGGGTTTGGTGACCCCAGAGTCTTGACACGCGTTCATGATCAGGAACGGGCTCTCCGTGGAGAGGCCGGTCCGTAGGGCTTCCACGGTACCTGCTCCTGCGGCCATACGGTACGTCGCCCGCAGGACGCGCCTCGGCGCAGAACCCGCGAGGAGCCCTGTCCTCGCTGGTCAACTGCGATTTTAACCTCTTCTTGTCGGGCGACCCGCCGACGGGGGTGAGTCTTGTCTCTCGCGCACGTCGGCGGGGCCCTCTCGCGGTGCTCCCGGGGTCAGGGGCGGCGGGCCTCCGCCATCCGCTGCTCGGCGATCCTGTCGGCCGCGGCGGCCGGAGGAATGCCGTCCACCTTTGCGCGAGCGAATATGGCAAGAGTGGTGTCGAAGATCTTTGAGGCCTTCGCCTTGCACCGGTCGAAGTCGAAGCCGTGCAGCTCGTCGGCGACCTGGATCACGCCGCCCGCGTTCACCACGTAGTCGGGCGCGTAGAGGATCCCGCGGTCGGCCAGGTCCTTCTCCACGCCGGGGTGCGCGAGCTGGTTGTTGGCCGCGCCGCAGACCACCTTCGCGGTGAGCACCGGCACGGACTCGTCGCTCAGGGCGCCGCCGAGCGCGCAGGGGGCGTACACGTCGAGGCCCTCGACCCGGATCAGCGCATCGGTGTCGGCGACGGCCGTCACGGACGGGTGCTTGTGGGTGACGCGGCGCACGGACTCCTCCCGTACATCCGTGATCACGACCTCGGCGCCGTCCTCCAGGAGGTGCTCCACCAGGTGGTGGCCGACCTTGCCGACGCCCGCGACACCGACCTTGCGGCCGCGCAGCGACGGGTCGCCCCACAGGTGGTCGGCCGATGCGCGCATGCCCTGGAAGACACCGAAGGCGGTGAGCACGGAGGAGTCGCCGGCGCCGCCGTTCTCCGGGGAGCGGCCCGTCGTCCAGTGGCACTCGCGCGCGACGACGTCCATGTCGGCGACGTACGTACCGACATCGCACGCCGTCACATAGCGGCCGCCGAGCGAGGCCACGAAGCGGCCGTAGGCGAGGAGCAGCTCGTCGCTCTTGATCTGCTCCGGGTCGCCGATGATCACGGCCTTGCCGCCGCCGTGGTCCAGACCGGCCATGGCGTTCTTGTACGACATCCCGCGGGCGAGGTTCAGCGCGTCCGCGACGGCGGCTTCCTCGCTCGCGTACGGGTAGAAGCGGGTGCCGCCGAGGGCCGGGCCCAGGGCGGTGGAGTGGATGGCGATGACGGCCTTGAGGCCGCTGGCACGGTCCTGGCAGAGCACTACTTGCTCATGGCCCCCCTGGTCCGAGTGGAACAGGGTGTGCAGGACGCCGTTGTCAGCTTCGGTCACTGTGGTGACTCCCGGTCAAGTGGCGGCGGTTGGGCGGGCGCCCGTGCGGGTGGCGGGGCCCGATGGGCATGAGACTAGAGCCTGTGAGAACCCGCTGACCGCGCAGTGCCGAGGATCACCCTCTCCTGTCGCGCGGGAAGCACGGCGGAGTTCGGCCATGGCACGATTTGCAGTGTTTTCCAGCCGGTACGCGGGGGAGGGAGCAGCCGTGCCCAAGGTCTCTTCGTTGATCGTCCCGTACGCGTCCTACTTGCGCGTCTATGAGCCTCTCGCAGCCTTCCCGGAGCCCGAGCGCGGCCACTGGGCGCGGTACGCGCGCCGCGCCGACCGCCCCTCGTACCAGGACGAACTCCGGCGCTCCCTGGCCGATTTGCTGCCCACGCCGCCGGTCCCCGTGCCGGTGCACGAGAGCAGCGACGCGTTCGTGGTGGAGGCCGACGGGGTGGTGTGCGTCTGCCCCTGGCGCACCCGGCTCCGCGGCTGGCAGGCCCTGGGGGACCTGGCGGCCGGGCAGCTGCCCCCGCCGGTCCTCGACGCGGTCCTGCCGCCGGTGGTGCGCCGCCAGACGGCCGCGGACTACGAACAATGGCTTGCCCGCAACCCCGACGCGCGTCCCTGGATCCGTACGTCCACGTGGCAGGTGCCGCTGAACTGGTTCGTACTCGTCTCGGACGAGGAGCGTCAGTTCGAGAAGGGGTACGAGGGATACGAGGAGGGGCGCGAGGAGGGCGAGGCGGCGGTCTGTGCGCCCGTCCTGCGCTACCGGACGCCGATGGTGCAGGCGCGGCGCAGGGTGGCCCGCGGGCTCAGGACGCTGCGGGACACGATCGAGGAGGGGCCGCTCGTCGACGGGCTCATGGACGTGGGCCGGTGGCTCGAGGAGTTCCATCCGCGCTCCCTGGTCGAGCTCGACTACGGCGGGCTCGTGCACGCCCTCTCCGGGGACCAGCTCGACGAGGACCACTCGGCGGCGGATGTGGCGGAGGGGATCGAGGCGCTGCGCAACGGCGACGGCGAGGGGGCCGGTGAGGCGTATGCGAGGCTCATGGAGCGATGGAGGGCGGTCCGGGACCGCCAGTTCTCGAACTGACGTCAGCGGGGCGTTCGTAGGTCATCCCTACGAGGCGTACCTACGCGGCGCCTACACGGGACGTAGGTCCTGATCCGGGCTTTTCTCTCAAGCGTGACGGACCGCACTTAGTGCCCCCTTGCGCCCATCACCCCCCCTCGTGCCAAAATAGGACAAGGAGTCCGGGGAGGGCTCCTTCCGTCCATGTAAGGGCGGATTACTCGGTATTGCACGCTATGAGAAGTCTGTTGACTCCTGATCGCTCTGTGACTGATCGTCACTGTGGCGTGACTGTCCGCTATGGCATGGTCCATCGGCTTCCGTCGCTGATAGACACCTGGGAGGGCAATTCCATCGGTTTGGCCGACGTGGCTGGACGGATGGTGTAGTTGTAGTGCCGAAGACAAGCCGTTCGTCCTATAACCGACTCGACCCGCGTCCGCCATTTCGGGCAACGCGGGTCAAGGTGCAGAATTTAGAGGAATGAACCGAGAAGGTTCGGTTCTCCGAGGAGGCCGCTCATGACCGCTCGCACCCCTGATGCCGAGCCGCTGCTGACCCCGGCTGAGGTTGCCACGATGTTCCGCGTCGACCCCAAGACGGTGACGCGCTGGGCCAAGGCTGGCAAGCTCACGTCGATTCGCACGCTCGGCGGCCATCGCCGTTACCGCGAGGCCGAGGTTCGCGCACTGCTCGCGGGTATCCCGCAGCAGCGCAGCGAGGCCTGATTTGCCGCATAACCGCAGTACCCGGACGAAGAGTACGACCGCTGCTGGGTCCCCCAATCCAGCCGCAACGTCCGACTTTTAGCTACACGCGACGCGGGTCCCGCCCCAACGGGTCCCACGCCTGAGCCTCATGGGTGAGTCGTCATTGATCGCGCTGGACTCCGCCGGGTCCAGCGCGATCTTTTTTGTGCGCCCGAGAGGTCCCGGTGGGCACCGCTGTGGGCGGGCTTGTTGGTCTCTGAGGGGTGCTGGGGTCGCACTGTGGGGAGGCTGTGGCGCCGCGAGCCGTGCAGGTTTCCCATCGCCCTTGTGGCGCCCGGGCGGGCGTCTGGCGGGCGCTGCGTGGGGTGGCTGCGGGGCGGTGCAATTGCACATATTAAATTGACTGGTTGTAAGACGGGTGTAAGTTCGAGGGTTTCCAAAACAAGTTCGGTGACACCCGTCACACGCCGGGAACCTTGTTGCCTGCGATACCTCTGAGCTAGAGGAGATCCCGGCCCACGCAGGGGAGTTGGTCCCGCGCGCCCGAGGTCCGTCCCCTCACCCTGCCACCACCGGGGTGGGTCGCGGGTCGGCTTTGGTCACGCGTTCGGGGGACTTTCGTCCTCGCCCGGCTCCAGGGCGCCCTCGCCGTCTCCTTGAGCGGCCGAAGAGGCCTCCAGGGCGAGGCGTTCGAGCCGGTGGCAGATCGGGCAGTGCCGGGTCACGTGGCGATAGCTCGCCGCGGCGGACAGGTGGGCGCGCAACAGTGCGCGTGTCTCGTGCCGTGCGGACGCCGCCGAAGCCGTCATGCGACACCTCCAGATGGGGAACCGGTCCCGCCCCGCTCCCTGATGTCTAGGTACCGGCGGAATGTGACGCAGTCAAGATGTGGGCACGCAAGAAGGGCCGTACTCGCCAAGCGGGTACGGCCCTTCTTCTCCTGCGGTCCTGACGGGATTTGCTGTGTCTGATTGCGGCTGCGCCGCGGGCGCGGCCTCCGACTCGGCGGGGTGGGGTGTGGGGCGGGGCGGGGTGTGATGGTGCACGTGAAGAGGGCCCGCATCCTTGTCGGATGCGGGCCCTCTTCCTACTGCGGTCCTGACGGGATTTGAACCCGCGGCCTCCACCTTGACAGGGTGGCGAGCACTCCAAACTGCTCCACAGGACCTTGCTTTGCGGCGCTGATTGCTGCGTTGCGCTGCGAGACAGGACTCTACAGCAGCGCAGGCCCGGCGGTCGAACTCACCCAGGGTGCCGGGGTGATCACGGTGCGGCCGCGTCGATCGCCTTCACGATCCGCTTGTCCGAGACGGGGTACGCCGTGCCCAGCGCGTGGGCGAAGTAGCTGACGCGGAGCTCCTCCAGCATCCAGCGGATGTCCAGGACCTCCTGGGGGACGGGGCGGCCCTGCGGGAGCTGTTCCAGGAGCCAGGCGTACTCGTCCTGCATCTCGTGGACCTTCTCCATGCGCGACGTGTCCCGCTGGACGTTCGTCGGCATCTGCTGGAGGCGCCGGTCGGCGGCCACCATGTAGCGCATCAGGTCCGCCAGGCGGCGGATCCCCGTGGCGGTGACGAAGCCGGGGCCGACGAGGGCGTCCAACTGCGCCCGGACGTCCGTGAGGTTGGGCAGCAGCGTCGGGCTCTTCGTCGACTTCAGGCGGCGCTCACAGGCCTGCCAGGCGGCGAGGACCTGCTGGACCTGGCTCACCGTGCGGACCGTCGTGTCGACGATCTCGGCGCGCACCTTCTCGTACAGCTTGCGGTAGGACTCCTCGTCCCAGGCGGGACCGCCGAAGTCGCCGATCAGCTTGTCCGCCGCGGCCATCGCGCAGTCGGCGAAGAGCGCCTGGATGGAGCCGTGCGGGTTCGCGGACAGGGCGATCTTCTGGGCGTTGGTCAGCTTGTCCGACGCGAACTTGGCCGGATTCACGGGGATGTTGCGCAGGATGAGGCGGCGCGTGCCCTTCCACATCGCCTGCTGCTGCTCGGCCTCCGTGTCGAAGAGGCGTACGGAGACGGTGTTCGCTGCGGAGCCGTCGTCCACGAGGGCGGGGTACGCCTTCACCGGCTGGCCCGCGCGACGCGTCTCGAAGACGCGGCTGAGGGAGCCGATGGACCAGTCCGTGAGCCCGGAGCGTTCGACGGCCGCGCCGCCACTGCGCTCGGCCGTCGCGGCGGCCGCCTGGGAGAGGGCCTTGCGGGCCTTCGGGCGGAGCTGGAGCTTGAGCGCCTCCAGGTCCTTGTCCTCGGAGAGGTTCTTGCGCCGCTCGTCGGTGATCCGGAACGTGATCTTCAGGTGGTCCGGTACGCGGGTGAGGTCGAAGTCGTCCGGCGAGACGGGTACGCCCACCATCCGCTGGAGCTCACGGGCGAGGGTCACGTGCAGCGGCTCCTGGAGCGGGACCGCGCGCTCCAGGAACGCCTTCGCGTAGTTGGGCGCGGGGACGTAGTGCCGGCGGATCGGCTTGGGCAGGGAGCGGATCAGCTCGATCACGACCTCCTCGCGCAGACCCGGGATCTGCCAGTCGAAGCCGTCCGCCGTGACCTGGTTCAGGACCTGGAGCGGGATGTGGACCGTGACGCCGTCCGCGTCCGCGCCCGGCTCGAACTGGTACGTCACCTTGAACTTGAGCGGCCCCTGCCGCCACGTATCGGGATAGTCCTCCTTCGACACGTCCCCCGCGCGCTCATTGATGAGCATGGAGCGCTCGAAGTCGAGCAGCTCGGGCTCTTCCCGGTGCTTCTTCTTCCACCAGGAGTCGAAGTGTGCGCCGGAGACGACGTCCGCGGGCACCCGCTGGTCGTAGAAGTCGAAGAGCGTCTCGTCGTCGACGAGGATGTCGCGGCGCCGTGCGCGGTGCTCAAGCTCCTCCACCTCGGTCAGGAGGCGCCGGTTGGCGGCGAAGAACTTGTGGTGCGTGCGCCAGTCGCCCTCGACGAGCGCGTTGCGGATGAACAGGTCGCGGGAGACCTCGGGGTCGATGCGCCCGTAGTTCACCTTGCGCTGGGCGATGATCGGGACGCCGTACAGCGTGACCTTCTCGTACGCCATCACGGCCGCCGCGTCCTTCTCCCAGTGCGGCTCGCTGTACGTGCGCTTGAGCAGATGCTGGGCGAGCGGCTCGACCCACTCGGGCTCGATCTTCGCGTTGACGCGGGCCCAGAGCCGGGAGGTCTCCACCAGCTCCGCCGACATGATGAAGCGCGGGGGCTTCTTGAAGAGGGCCGAGCCCGGGAAGACCGCGAACTTCGCCGAACGGGCGCCCAGATACTCGTTCTTCGCGCCGTCCTTCACGTCCTTCATCCCGATGTGGGAGAGGAGCCCGGCGAGGAGGGACACGTGCACCTGCTGCTCGGGGGCGTCGTCCTCGTTGAGGTTGATCCCCATCTGCTTGGCGACCGTACGCAGCTGCGTGTAGATGTCCTGCCACTCGCGGATCCGCAGGAAGTTCAGGTACTCCGCCTTGCACATCCGGCGGAACGAGGACGAGCCGCGCTCCTTCTGCTGCTCGCGGATGTACCGCCACATGTTGAGGAAGGCCAGGAAGTCGGAGGTCTCGTCCTTGAAGCGCGCGTGCTGCTGGTCGGCCTGCGTCTGCTTCTCGGCGGGGCGCTCGCGCGGGTCCTGGATGGAGAGCGCGGCGGCGATCACCATGACCTCGCGTACGCAGCCGTTCTTGTCGGCCTCGAGGACCATGCGGGCCAGGCGCGGGTCCACCGGAAGCTGGGCCAGCTTGCGGCCCTGAGGGGTGAGGCGCTTCTTCGGGTCCTTCTGCGTGGGGTCGAGCGCGCCCAGTTCCTGGAGGAGCTGCACGCCGTCGCGGATGTTGCGGTGGTCCGGCGGGTCGATGAAGGGGAACTTCTCGATCTCGCCGAGACCGGCCGCCGTCATCTGGAGGATGACCGACGCGAGGTTGGTGCGCAGGATCTCCGCGTCCGTGAACTCGGGGCGCGCGACGAAGTCGTCCTCCGAGTAGAGGCGGATGCAGATGCCGTCCGACGTACGGCCGCAGCGGCCCTTGCGCTGGTTGGCGCTTGCCTGGCTGATCGCCTCGATGGGCAGCCGCTGCACCTTCGTACGGTGGCTGTAGCGGGAGATGCGGGCCGTGCCCGGGTCGATGACGTACTTGATGCCCGGGACGGTCAGGGAGGTCTCGGCGACGTTCGTCGCGAGGACGACGCGTCTCCCCGTGTGCTGCTGGAATACACGGTTCTGCTCGGCGTGCGAGAGGCGTGCGTAGAGGGGGAGGACCTCGGTGAAGCGGTAGTTCTTCTTGTTCAGCGCGTCCGCCGTGTCCCGGATCTCGCGCTCTCCGGAGAGGAAGACGAGGATGTCGCCCTTGCCCTCGCCCTGGAGCTCCTCGACGGCGTCCGTGATCGCGGTGATCTGGTCGCGGTCGCTGTCCTCCGAATCCTCTTCGAGGAGCGGGCGGTAACGCACCTCGACGGGATACGTACGGCCGCTGACCTCGACGATCGGGGCGTCCCCGAAGTGTCTGGAGAACCGCTCGGGGTCGATGGTCGCCGAGGTGATGACGACCTTCAGGTCCGGGCGCTTGGGAAGCAGCTGGGCCAGATACCCGAGCAGGAAGTCGATGTTCAGCGACCGCTCGTGGGCCTCGTCGATGATGATCGTGTCGTACGCGCGCAGCTCACGGTCCGTCTGGATCTCGGCCAGCAGGATGCCGTCCGTCATCAGCTTCACGTACGTGTCCGCGCCCACCTGGTCCGTGAAGCGGACCTTCCAGCCGACGGCCTCGCCGAGCGGGGTGTTCAGCTCGTCGGCCACGCGCTCGGCGACCGTGCGGGCCGCGATACGGCGGGGCTGCGTATGGCCGATCATGCCCCGCAGGCCGCGGCCGAGCTCCATGCAGATCTTGGGGATCTGCGTCGTCTTGCCGGAGCCCGTCTCGCCCGCGACGATCACGACCTGGTGGTCGCGGATCGCCTCGGCGATGTCGTCCTTCTTCTGGCTGACCGGGAGCTGTTCGGGATACGTGATCTTGGGCAGACGGCTGCCCCGCTCGGCCATCCGTGCCGCTGCCTTGTCCACGTCCGCCGCGATTTCGGCGAGGACGGTGGCCCGGGCATCGGGCTTGCGGATCCGGCGCGCACCCTCGAGCCGGCGGCCGATCCGGTGCTCGTCGCGCAGCGACAGCTCGGACAGACGGGGGGCGAGGGCGTCGAGGGTGAGGGCAGGCTGCGTAGACATACGGCGTCCAGGATCTCACCCGCCGCTCGGAGGTGGCGAACCGATTTATCTGGCGGGGCGCCCAGGGACGTACGATTCCGGGCATGTTGTCGCGTGCGCGTCTGTCGTGGTGCCCCTTGCTCGGGGTGCTGCTCGTCGTGCTCGGGGCGTTCTGCGCGCCCGCCACCGTCGCGTCCACCGCCGTCGCGTCCACTGCTTCGGCGCAGCAGCCGCGAGCCGCGGCGACGTCGTTCGTCCACGAGGCCGACAGCGTGCCCGGCTGCGGCAAGGGCGGGCAGCAGGACGACGGGGGCCGTCCGATGGCGCCGCCGCGCCCCAGCTCGGCACATGAACTGCTCCCCGCTCTGTACGAGGCCCACGCGGCGACCGGCACCTGGGGCGCCGACCAGGCCGTGCTCGCCGTCACGCCGGACCGCGCGCCACCCGCGCTCGCGCCGCCGTCGCCGATAGAACTCTCCGTTCTGCGCGTCTAGGAGACCCCTGTCTCAGCTCTCTCAGCTCTCTCAGCTGTTTCAGCTGTCTGCGCTGTTTCAGCCAGGGGTCCCTTGATCAACGACGTACGCAACAGGAGAAGCGCACAGCCATGCCCAAGAAGCCCAGCAACCCCAGCAAGTCCAGCAACCCCAGCAAGTCCGGCAAGAGGAACCTCGCCATCGGAGCCGGAGTGGCCGTCGCCGCCCTGCTGCTCGGCGCCGCTTCCTACAGCGCCACCAAGCCCGACGAGCCCTCATCCGTCACCGCGAAGGAGGAGCCCGCCGCCGACGTCTCCGCCGATCCGCAGGCCGGGGTCTACCCGGAGCTGGCCAAGCTCGCCAGGCGCGACGCCAAGGACCCGCTCGCCCAGGGGCGCGCGAACGCGCCGGTCGTACTCATCGAGTACGCCGACTTCAAGTGCGGCTACTGCGGCAAGTTCGCCCGCGACACCGAGCCCGGCCTGGTGAAGAAGTACGTCGACGAGGGCACCCTGCGCATCGAGTGGCGCAACTTCCCGATCTTCGGCGCGGACTCCGAGTCGGCCGCGCGGGGCGCGTGGGCCGCAGGTCAGCAGGGGCGCTTCTGGCAGTTCCACGAGGCCGCGTACGCGGAGGGCTCCAAGGAGAAGGGGTTCGGGGGCGACCGGCTCAAGGAGCTCGCGAAGGAGGCCGGGGTCAAGGACATCGGCCGCTTCTCGGATGACGCGGGAAGCGCCGGCGCCAAGGCGGCCGTGAAGAAGGACCAGGAGGAGGCGTACGGCCTGGGGGCCACGTCGACCCCGTCCTTCCTGGTCAACGGGCGGCCCATCTCCGGTGCGCAGCCGGATCAGGTCTTCGACCAGGCGATCGAGCAGGCTGCTGAGAGTGCGGGCAAGGGCGGGAAGAAGTGACCGCCGATGTGGGGTACTTCGCGGCGTTCCTGGGTGGTCTTCTCGCCCTGGTGAGCCCGTGCAGCGCCCTGCTCCTTCCTGCCTTCTTCGCGTACTCGATCGACTCCACCTCGCGGCTGCTCGCCCGGACCGGCATCTTCTACGCCGGTCTCGCGACGACCCTCGTGCCGCTCGGCGCGGCGGGCTCGGTCGCCGGGCGGTTCTTCTTCGGGCACCGGGACCAGCTGGTCCTTGTCGCCGGGTGGCTGATCATCGCGCTCGGGGTGCTGCAGGTCGTGGGCATGGGGTTCGCCTCGCGGAAGATGGCCGAGCTCTCGGGGCGCATCCGGCCCACGACCGCGGTCTCCGTGTACGCGCTGGGGGCGGTGTACGGGCTCGCGGGCTTCTGCGCGGGGCCGATCCTGGGGAGTGTGCTGACCGTGGCGGCGGTGAGCGGCAGCCCTGTCTACGGAGGGCTGCTGCTCGCCGTCTACGCGCTGGGGATGGCGGTGCCGCTGTTCGTGCTCGCGCTGCTCTGGGAGCGCTTCGATCTCGGGCGGCGGCGCTGGCTGCGGGGGCGCGCGTTCCGGGTCGGCCGCTTCGAACTGCACACGACCTCGCTCCTGTCGGGCCTCTTCTTCGTGGCTCTCGGTGCGCTCTTCCTCGCGTACGACGGGACCACCGCGCTGCCGGGGCTGCTCGATGTCGATGACTCGTTCGCCGTGGAGCGGTGGGCGGGGGGTGTGGGCCGGGCCGTGCCGGACTCGGTGCTGCTTGTCGGGGTGGTGGCGCTGGTGGGCGTGGGGCTTGCGGTGCGGGGGTGGCGGCGGAGAGGGCGTGGCTCCGTGGAGGCCGAGAGGGGCTGAGCGGGCTGAGCGGGCTGAGTGAAGCCGAGCGAGGGTGAGCGAGGGTGAGTCCGCTTTGAGTGGTTTAGCGTACTTATATGTCTCACCCTCAGCAGGAGCCCGACCGGAGCGACCGGCCCGACCGGCCCGAGCGCGAAGAGCACCAGCACGGCGCCCACGGGCGGACTCCCACCCGGGGCGAGCGGTGGCAGGCGTTCAAGCAGTCGCCGTTCCTGCCCGCGATCGTGCTGGTGTTCATCCTGGCCGCGGCGGCGGGGCTCTTCGCGGGCTCGTACACGTACTCCATGGCGGACCCGACCCCGCACCGCGTTCCCACGGCAGTGGTGGGGGCGCAGGACGCCACGCGGGGGAAGGCGTTTCTCGGCGGCATGGAGAAGGCGCTGAACGCTTCGCTGGAGATCCACGAGTACGGCAGCGTCGCCGCGGCGCGTGACGCCGTGGAGGAGCAGAAGGTCTTCGCGATCCTCGCGGTGTCCCCGGGCGGCGGGGAGTCCGGCAGCAAGGTGACCTTCGATGTCTCGGGGGCCTCCGGGGCATCGGTCGCCCAGGTGCTCGCGGAGACCGCGCCGAAGGTGGGCGAGAAGGTCGGGGTGCCGGTGACGGTGAAGGACATCAAGCCGCTCCAGGAGGGTGACCCGCGGGGGCTCGCGATCTTCTACATCTCGCTGGCTGCGGTGATCATCGGCTTCGTCGGGGCGATCCAGCTGAGCGTGCACGCGCGGGGCCTGAATCCCGCGGAGCGGATCGGCTTCACGGTGCTCTACGCGCTGCTCGGCGGGTTCGTGATCGCGGCGGTGGTGGACTGGTGGCTGGGGGCGGTGGATCTGCCGTTCGTGGAGTCGTGGCTGATCCTGGCGCTGACGATGTTCACGTCGGGCATGGTGTTCTCGATGTTCAACACGCTGTTCGGGCGCTGGGCAATGATTCCCACGTGGGGCCTGATGGTGCTGCTCGGCAATCCGTCGTCGGGCGGGGCGGTCTCGTGGCCGCTGCTGCCTTCGGTACTCGGCCACATCGGCCGCTGGCTGCCACCCGGGGCATCGGTGAACGCGCAGCACACGGCGGTGTACTTCGGCGGTCACCAGCACGCGTTCCCGTTCCTGGTGCTCGCGGGGTGGGCGGTGCTCGCGAGCGCGGTGTTCTGGGTATGGCGCCACCGGCACCCTGGGGGCAGGGAGAAGGCGGCGGCGCATGCGGCGGTTCCGGCGGCGGGGTGAGCGGCCGGCGCGCTGTGATCGAACCGGCGACCTGCCGCTTCTCAGGCGATGGGGAACGGCGAAGGCCCCGTCCAGTGGGCGGGGCCTTCGGAGAGGTGGCTGGGGCCGGGATCGAACCGGCGACCTATCGCTTTTCAGGCGATCGCTCGTACCAACTGAGCTACCCAGCCACGCAGTTCACCGAGGTGATCTGCAAGCGGTCCTGACGGGATTTGAACCCGCGGCCTCCACCTTGACAGGGTGGCGAGCACTCCAAACTGCTCCACAGGACCAAGCGTTGTGCGAGCACTAGTCTCGCACAAGGTGTTGCGTGCCCCCAACGGGATTCGAACCCGAAAGCTTTACCTCCCTGAACTGCGGAAACGTCGAAGAATCGGGACAAAGGGCCCTGCTTTCATCCACCTGCGCCCTGCTCGATCCGTCTCGCTCCTGCCCCCGTACTGACATGTCAGCACGGGCCGCACCGCATTTGCACGCGAAATCTGACCAGGTCAGGAGGGGCGGTTCGCTGCCCCTGAATCGGGCTGTGGCAGCTCGTCCAGGTCGAGGGTGTAGGTCCGCCCGTCGGCCAGCTCGATGGGAAGCTTGCCTGTGCCGTACTTGTGGGTGTGCGCCGCGACGTAGCCGCTGCCGGTGGGCTGAGTGTGTACGACGACCTCGGCGGCGTACGGGTCCACGATCACGTAGACAGGGATGCCGTAGCGGCCGTACTTGGCGGTGCAGTCGTCGTAATCCTTGCGGGCTGAGGAGGTCGAGACGACCTCGGAGATCAGCAGCACGTCCTCGAAGCTGTAGCGCTTGCCCTGCTTCTGCGCGTCCTCCCGCAGGATCGCCAGATCCGGAGCGGAGTTCTCGTCGGCCGGGAAATCGAGGTACACGTCGGAGGTGACCTTGGCATGACGCCCCAGCGCGAGGGAGTCGATCTGCATCGAGCGGATCGTGCTGGAGTGCTCCTCGCTCTGCGGAGTCATGATCACCTTCCCATCGGCACCGAAGAAGACCGCGTATCCCTCGGGGAACTCGGTCTGCACGATCGCGTCAACACTCATCAACGGCTCCTTCCCGGATGAAATCAGGATACGGCGGCCAGCTCCCAGGCATCAGATTTCCCGGTTGCAGGATCACACTCCGAAACTTCGGCTGCTCGTTGAATCGGCCTCTGCCGACACCGTACGGATGTTGTCCGGGCGGCTGTTGAGGCCCAGAGACGGGCTGGTGCGCTGCTTGAACGACTCCGCGTTGCCCGTGGACGGGTGTAGTTCTCGCCCTGTCAGCGCTCGTCCCAGCTGCGCATGTCGTCCGCGGGGTACTCGCTCGCGGGCTTGACCTGGCCGGTGAGGAAGCCGCAGCCGAGTGGGGAGTAGGGCACCAGGCCGATAGGGAGGGTTGCCGACACTTCCTGAGGCGGGCCGGTCCGTGACGGCGGGCCCGCCACGGGTGGGCCTTTGCTCGGGAATGCAACGAGAACGTCCCGGACGGCATGCCGTCCGGGACGTTCTCACTCTGGTGGCTGGGGCCGGGATCGAACCGGCGACCTATCGCTTTTCAGGCGATCGCTCGTACCAACTGAGCTACCCAGCCACGCAGTTCACCGAGGTGATCTGCAAGCGGTCCTGACGGGATTTGAACCCGCGGCCTCCACCTTGACAGGGTGGCGAGCACTCCAAACTGCTCCACAGGACCAAGATCTGTGCAAATCGAACATTGCACAGAGCAAAGCGTGCCCCCAACGGGATTCGAACCCGTGCTACCGCCTTGAAAGGGCGGCGTCCTGGGCCACTAGACGATGAGGGCTAAGGGCCCACCTGGGCGCTTTGCAGCGCGTCGGGGACGTGAGAAGCATATGGGATGCGGGGAGCTATCGCCAAAACGGTTATCGGGGGGCCGGGCCACCGCTCTTCGAGGACCGGCTCGGAGGGGCCGGCGAGGGCGTCGCGCCGGGCTGGTTCTCCTTCGGCAGATGGCGGCTGACCTCCGCCTTCGTCAGTCCGAGCCCGCCCAGTCTGATCTCGTCCCACGCCTGGAGGCGCCGGGTGTCCCGGTCCAGGTAGAGGACCGACGCCTCGACCGGATCGGGGTACTTGCCCTCCACCGCCCGCAGCCCGCTCCCTCCCGTGGACCCCTCGATGCGCAGCCGCGTACCCCGCTTCATGACCTCCATCTCCTGGTGGTGCACATGCCCCGCGAGGGCCAGCGGCACCTCGCCGTCCGTCTCCCGCGCCGCGTCAGGGTTGTGCGCGACGGCGACGTCGACGGGAGTACCGGCCCCCTGCTGGTCGCGCAGGGCGGAGGCGAGCCGGATGCCCGCCATCTTCTCGACGGGTTCGCCCTCCGCCCGCACCGAGCGGTCCGGGGTGTACTGCGGATCGCCCGTCCCCGCGAACCGCAGCCCCGCGACCGACACCGCACTGCCCTCGTCCAGGACGTGGACGTTCCGGATCCGCTGCAGATAGCGCTGGGTGGTGGCCGAGTCGTGGTTGCCCCGGACCCAGACGTACGGGGCGCCCAGGTCCTCGATCGGGTCGAGGAACGCGTTCTCGGCCGCGCTGCCGTGGTCCATCGTGTCGCCGGAATCGACGATGACGTTGATGTCGTACTGCTCGACGAGCGAGGCGATGATCTTCCAGCTCGCCGGGTTCAGGTGGATGTCCGAGACGTGCAGGACGCGGATCGTGGACGGGTCCGGCTGGTACGCGGGAAGCGTCGACGTCGCGTCGTACAGCTTCGTCACGTTGGTGACCAGGCGCGCCAGTTCCTGCTGGTACACGTCGAATTCGCTGACGATGTTGCGGGCGTTGCCGACCACCGACGGCGCGCTGCTGAGGAGACCGGAGAACTTCGGTTCGAGGACCGACTTGGGGTTCCACGTCGCGTACGCCGCCGCGCCCGACGCGGCGAGCAGCGCCAGGGCGAGCCCGCCCGCCGCCATGGCCCGGCGCGGACGCCGGTAGACCGCGAGCCCAAGCCCCGTGGCGCCCGCGACGACGGCCGCGCAGGAGCGTACGGCCAGGTCGAGCGTGCCGTGTCCGACGTCCTTGGCCACCTCGTCCTGGAGGCCGGAGAGCCGTTCGGGGTGGTCGACCAGGGCCTGGGAGCGGACCGGGTCCAGGCGGTTCACGTCCACGTCGAGGCGGATGGGGGCGATGTGCGAGCGCAGTTCGAGGTCGCCGAGCGGCGAGACGTTGATCTTCGTGCCGCCGGTGAGCGAGGGGCGCAGCGTCATCCGGGTGTCCATCGGGCCGACCGGCGCGTGCACGCTCCCCACGATCAGGAGGCCGAGCCAGGCGCCGAACAGGACGACCGCGACCAGGCCCGCGGCGCGGCCGTACGGATGGGGAGGGCTGACGAGCTCGCCGACCGGGTGGGGGTGGCGGGATCGATAGTGGCGTGCGAGGGCGGCGAGCGCACGGAAGTCGCGGGCCATTGGTCCGGTATGCCCAGGGGGAGAGGCGGCTATGCGGGGCGGTGGCCGACAATGGGGGTGTGCTGGAGATGACGCGGGAAGAGTTCGAGGAACTGGTCGCCGAGGCGCTCGACCGGATTCCTCCCGAGTTGACGCGGTTGATGGACAACGTGGCGGTGTTCGTGGAGGACGAACCTCCCGCCGAGGATCCCGAGCTGCTCGGGCTCTATGAAGGGACTCCGCTGACGGACCGGGGCGAGTGGTACGCGGGCGTGCTGCCCGACCGGATCACGGTCTACCGGGGGCCGACGCTGCGCATGTGCGCGTCGCGCGAGGAGGTCGTCGCGGAGACCGAGATCACGGTGGTGCACGAGGTCGCACATCACTTCGGGATCGACGACGAGCGCCTGCACGCCCTGGGATACGGCTGACGGTCGGGCGGCGCGGTGTGTGTCCTCTCGCACGGCGGTCGCGGTGCGTGTCCTCTTGCACGGCAAGGGAGTTGGGTAGTACGTCCCCGCTTCTCAGCGCCTCGGAGGTGCTCGGCCGTGCGCCAGTTGTACGTTCCTGTCCGGTGGACCGCGGCGGCCGTGGCCGTCATGGCGACCGCGGGCTGCATGAGCATCGGTGACGACGGGGGCGGCGGGCCCGGCCCCGCGCACTCCCCCGGCGGGCGCAGCGCGGCGGCCGCCCCGGACGGCCGCGGTGGCACCGCGGGCGGTGAATCGGCCGCCGGCGGTGACGCCGAGCGCGGCGACGCCAAGGGTGGCAAGCACGGCAAGACCAAGGGCAAGGGCGGCGGCAAGGGCGAAGGGAAGGGCAAGGGGCGGTCGGGCAAGTCGGGCGATTCCGGTTCCGATGCCGCCCAGGCCTCGGCGTCCGCGTCCCGGGGCGGCGGCGACCCGGCCCCGCCGACGAAGGACGGACGGCCCTCGCCCACGCGGACCAAGCCCGACCCGCCGCGCCCCACGCCGACGCCCGATCCCCCGAAGCCGACCCCGACTCCTGAGCCCACTCCGGAGCCCTCGTCGTCGGCGCACGAGGAGCCGAACCCGGGGGCGCAGCTGGGGGAGCGGTCGCAGGAACTCAGGGCGCGGGAGCCTTCGCCGCAGGCCGGGCCCGCTTAAGACTCGGCAGGACGGGGAACAATCCCTTGTAGAGAACGATCCAGCCCCTGTCCCAAACCTGCTTCGTCGCAGGTGAGACGAGCTGCGGGGTGCGCAATCCAAGGTGTCCTGGAGGGTGTGGTTTGCCTTCCGGGGGGTTGGGTGCGTATGGTGGTAGATCGTTTGATCCCATTTGCCCGGCGCCGAAAAAGAAGAGCGCCGCGTGGCGCGTACTCTCCCTTGCCGTGGCTGACCGCATAGAGGCGGTCCATTGCGAAATCACGGAGTTGACGGGCGCGTGCCGAGACTCCGGAAGGTTTCGCATTTCGCATGTCCATTTCTCATTCTGACCACGCCGTCCTGCCCGAGAACGAGACGACCACCGACACCGACGAGCTGACGGTCGAGACCGTCGCCGAGGTCGTCGAGACCGTCCAGGCCGCAGACGTCGTGGAAGCCGCCGAGCAGGTCGTAGTCGAGACCGCGGCTGCTGCGGAGGCCGTCAAGGCCGACGACAAGGCTGACAACAAGGCCGTCGAGGCCGACGAGGCCGACAACAAGGCCGTCGAGGCCGACGAGGCCGACAACAAGGCCGAAGCGGCCGACGAAGACACCGAGACCGGTCCCACCTTCGGCGACCTCGGTCTGCCCGAGAGCATCGTCCGCAAGCTCGCCCAGAACGGCGTGACCGCCCCCTTCCCGATCCAGGCCGCGACCATCCCGGACGCCCTGGCCGGCAAGGACATCCTCGGCCGTGGCCGCACCGGCTCCGGCAAGACCCTCTCCTTCGGCCTCCCGATGCTGGCGACGCTGGCGTCCGAGGGCCGCACCGAGAAGAAGAAGCCCCGCGGCGTCATCCTGACCCCGACCCGTGAGCTCGCGATGCAGGTCGCGGACGCGCTCCAGCCGTACGGCGACGTGCTCGGCCTGAAGATGAAGGTCGTCTGCGGCGGTACGTCCATGGGCAACCAGATCTACGCCCTCGAGCGCGGCGTCGACATCCTCGTCGCCACGCCGGGCCGTCTGCGCGACATCATCAGCCGCGGCGCCTGCTCCCTGGAGAACACCCAGATCGCGGTGCTCGACGAGGCAGACCAGATGTCCGACCTGGGCTTCCTGCCCGAGGTCACCGAGCTGCTCGACCAGGTTCCGTCCGACGGCCAGCGCATGCTGTTCTCGGCCACGATGGAGAACGAGATCTCCACGCTGGTCAAGCGCTACCTGACCAACCCGGTGACGCACGAGGTCGACAGCGCCCAGGGCAACGTCACGACCATGTCGCACCACATCCTGATCGTGAAGCCCCGCGACAAGGCGCCCGTCACGGCCGCCATCGCCGCGCGCAAGGGCCGCACGATCATCTTCGTCCGCACCCAGCTGGGCGCCGACCGCATCGCCGAGCAGCTCTGCGAGTCCGGTGTGAAGGCCGACGCGCTGCACGGCGGCATGACGCAGGGCGCTCGTACGCGCGTTCTTGAGGACTTCAAGAAGGGCTACGTCAACGCGCTCGTCGCGACCGACGTCGCCGCCCGCGGCATCCACGTCGACGACATCGACCTGGTCCTGAACGTGGACCCGGCCGGTGACCACAAGGACTACCTGCACCGCTCGGGCCGTACGGCTCGCGCGGGCCGCTCCGGCACGGTCGTCTCGCTGTCCCTGCCGCACCAGCGCCGTCAGATCTTCCGTCTGATGGAGGACGCGGGCGTCGAGGCCGGGCGTCACATCATCAACGGCGGCGGCACCTTCGACCCGGAGGTCGCCGAGATCACCGGCGCCCGTTCGATGACCGAGGTGCAGGCCGACTCCGCGGGCAACGCCGCGACCCAGGCCGAGCGTGAGGTCAAGGACCTCACCAAGGAGCTGGAGCGCGCGACCCGCCGCGCGACGGAGCTGCGCGAGGAGGCCTCGCGCCTCACCGCGCGTGCCGCCCGCGAGCGTGGCGACGACCCGGAGACCGCGGTCGCCGAGGCCACCGCCGCCGCCGAGGCCGTCGTCGAGGCGGCTGCCTCCGTCCCGGAGCAGCCCGTCGCCGCCGCCCGCGAGGAGCGCCGTCCGCAGCGCGACGACCGTGGCAACTACGAGCGTGAGCGCCGTGACGACCGCGGTGGCCGTTCCTTCGAGCGTCGTGACGACAACCGTGGCGGTGGCTCCGGCTTCCGCGGTGGCGACCGTCGCGAGGGTGGTGGCGGCTTCAACCGCGACCGCGGCAACGACCGTGGCAACGACCGCGGTGGCCGTTCCTTCGAGCGTCGTGACGACAACCGTGGCGGTGGCTCCGGCTTCCGTGGCGGCGACCGCCGTGAGGGTGGTGGCGGCTTCAACCGTGACCGCCGTGACGACAACCGCGGTGGCGGCTCCGGCTTCCGCCGTGACGACCGTCCCTCCGGTGGCGGCTTCAACCGTGACCGCCGTGACGACAACCGTGGCGGTGGCTCCGGCTTCCGCCGTGACGACCGTCCGTCGGGCGGCTTCCGTGGCGGCGACCGCCGTGACGACCGTCCCTCCGGTGGCGGCTCCGGCTTCCGCCGCGACGACCGCCCCTCCGGCGGCCACCGCGGCAGCGACCGTCCGTTCAACCGTGACCGTCGCGACGACCGCCCCGCAGGCGGCGCCCGCTCCGGCGGCCACGACCGCCCGGCGTTCAACCGCGACCGCTCCGGCACCGGCACCGGCTCCTTCGGCCGCCGCGACGACAAGCCGCGCTGGAAGCGCAACGGCTGACGCCGACGCTTGAGCGAGTGAACTGAGGCAGCGGGGCCGTCCCCTTCGGGGGGGGGCCGCTGTCGCCTTCCCAACCCGGCATGGGTCCCCTCCCCCCCGTTTGTAAAACCCTTGCACTCAACCAACCACAAACCC
>NZ_JBVIHP010000014.1:0-70119 GCF_055570235.1 Streptomyces sp. NPDC031274
GAGAAGTCCGCAAAGGAACCTGCCCAAGACGGCACCGCTGCTTCCCTTGTCGCGGGGCGGGACCGTGGGAAGGGCGAGCACGGCGGGGCCCCCCCGCCCCCCCCCCCCCCCCCCCCGCCTCGTTCCTCCCGACGATCGGTCCTGGCCCGAACCGCTACGCGGGAGTAGGTTTTCTCCCGACTTCAACTCGGGGGCATGACTATGGCATATGCCAGAGTGGCGCGTCCCTGCTGACAGGCCCGAGATGAGGCATCAATCTCGGCAACAGCCGCTCCATATCGGCCTCTTGGCGGCTATCGTGGACGGAGCCCAACTGTCCGGAACCTTTCCACGCAGGGGGAAGTCGTGGCGCTGAAACACGAGCCGACCACGCCGCAGCACTCGGTGCGGAACGCTCTGCGAGTGCTTGAGATCGTCGCCAGGCACGACACCGGCGTGACCGACACAGAGATCGCCCGGCAGACCAAACTGCCCGCACCCCGGCTCACCACCCTGCTCCGCATGCTGCGCCGCGAGGCGTACGTCGAACAGAACGCCGACGGCGCGTACGTCACCGGCCCCTCCCTCGCCCGTCTAGGCGCCGCCCAGCGCCGCGACCAGGTGCTGCGGGAGAAGCTCCAGGTGACCCTCGACGGCCTGCGCGACTCGATCGGCGCGGCCGTCTACATCAGCCGGTACGAAGACGGCGAAGTCAAGATCACCGACTGCGCGGACGGCCCCGGTACCCCGGCGGTCAACGAGTGGGTGGACTTCCGCTCCTCCGCGCACGCCAGCGCGGTCGGCAAGAGCCTGCTGACCCAGCTCGACCTGGACGGCCGCAGGGATCACCTCTCCCGCCACAAGATGGCCCGCCTCACCTCGCGGACGATCACGAACGAACGGGTCCTCCTGAACCGCCTCGCCGCCCAGCCCGCCACGGTCCCGGTCCTCGACCTCCAGGAGTACGCGGTCGGCACGGTCTGCGCCGCCGTCCCCATCACCGCGGGCTCCGCCGTCGGCTGCCTGGCCCTCTCCCTGCCGGTGGAGCACGCGCACCGGCTGCGGGAAGCGGCCGAGACGCTCAATCGCGGGGCCGCGCCGGTACTGCTCTCGCTGGCGATCTAGGGGCGCAGGTCAGCGGCCCCGGGCGCCGACCTGGGCACCGGTCCTGAGCACCCTCCGGGACCAGGTATTATTTTCTTGTCACCAGGCGCCGTTAGCTCAGTTGGTTAGAGCAGCTGACTCTTAATCAGCGGGTCCGGGGTTCGAGTCCCTGACGGCGCACAGACAGAAAGAAGCCCCTCGCGCGAGCGAGGGGCTTCTTTCGTGTTCCTTCGCCTTTCGCGTTCCTTCGTCTCCGCCGACCACGGGGCGGTGCCGACCACGGAACGGCGCCGCCCCCGAAACGGTCAGGCAAGCACCACCCAGTCCATGACGAGGGCGGCCACCAGACCGGCGGCGAGGAGATAGCTGCCGAGCCTGGTCCGTCCGCGCCTGCTGAGTTCGATCACCAGGCCACAGAGGACGAGCAGCAGCCCGTACACCCCCACGACCAAGACGGACGACCGGCTCGCCATGCGTACGGCGAGCACCACGGCCGCCGCGGCCATCAGCACCGAGGCCGCGGCGATCCGGATGCGCCGGGCCTGGCGCGGTGTGAAGCGCGGCGTGAGGCCCGGCGTGTCGCCTGCCTCTGTCTGGTCTGACGTGCTCATGGTTCAGGATCGTAATCGACCCGACCGATGGCCACTGCACGGATCGTCAGGTCGGCCCGTTCGGGGCGCCTGCGCCGCTCAGGCCCGCAGGCCTCACCGCGTCGGCGAACTGCTCGACCTGGCCCACCCGGTCCTTGAGCAGACAGCCGACGCCGGTGCGGCGCGCAGGCCCTTCCCTTACAGCAGCCCCTCCCGCCCCTGAGCCCGGTACTGGTCGAGCAGCGCGGCCACGTCCGCCGCGTCAAAGCGGCGATAGCCGCCCGCCCCGGCCTCGGGCCGCCACCACACAGGGTCCCCGCAACGAAACCCCTCCCCGCGCAGAGCAGCCCGCGCCACCTTGTTGGTGGCGGTGACCGGCATCCGCCCCACCACCCGCACAAAGCGAGGGGCCATCTTCGTGCCCAGGTCCGGTTGTGAGAGCAGGAACTCGGCGAAGGCCAGGGGGTCGAAGGAAACCCCCTCGCGCGGGGCGACCGCCGCCATCACCTGATCCCCCGCCACGGGGTCGGGCACCGCGTACACCGCCACCGCCGCCGCCTCCTCCCACCGCGCCAGGATGTTCTCGATCACCGCCGCCGCCAGATTCTCGCTGTCCACGCGGAGCCGGTCATCCGTACGCCCGGCGAAATAGAGAAACCCCTCCCCGTCCCGGTAGAAGAGATCCCCCGTCCAGTACCAGCCGTCCCGAAGCCGCGCCGCGTCCGCCTCCGTGTTGCGCCAGTACCCCTCGAAGGGCGTACGCCCCTTGTTCACCAACTCCCCTATCGCCGCACCCCCGTTCAGCAGCCGCCCGTCCGCCGCGAAGGAAGCGGGCGGGCACTCCTCGCGCGTACCGGGATCCACCACCACGAGCTCGTCCCCCGGCGCCGCCCGCCCGATCGCACCGGCGGGCGTCCCCGGCGTGCGCTGTATCGCGGCCCCGCCCTCCGAAGAGCCGTACCCCTCCACGAGCCGTACCCCGAACCGCTTCTCGAACCGCCCCGCGTCCACCGCCCCGGCCTCCGTGCCGAAGCCCATCAGGAGGGGGTTCTCCGTGTCGTCGGGGCGCTCGGGCGTGGCAAGGACGTACTGCACCGCCCGGCCCACGTACGTGAAGTACGTCGCCCCATGGGCCCGTACGTCGTCCAGGAACGCGGAAGCCGAGAAGCGGCGCCGCATCGCCACCCGCGCCCCGGCCGCGAGGGCGGGCGCCCAGTCCGCGATCACCGCGTTGCCGTGGAACATGGGCATGCAGATGTAGTGGACGCCGTCCGGGCCGAGCCGGAAGTGGCTGACCAGGGACTGGCCCGCCGCGGCCAGGCGGCCCTGACTGCAGATCGCGGCCTTGGGCGCCCCGGTCGAACCGGAGGTGAAGTAGAGGAGCATGCGGCTCTCCGGAGTCGCCGCGCTCGATATCTCCGGGCGCGCCCGCGCGTAGGGCGCGAGCAGTTCGGCGTAGGCCGCCGTGTCCGTCACCAGGAGGCGTACGCCCGGGAGTTCGAGGCCGTCGAGGAGCGCCAGGTGCGCCCGTTCCGTGACCAGGACCCGGCAGTCCGTGTGCACGATGTCGCGGGCCAGTTCGGCGCCCCGCCGCGTGGGGTTGATGCCCGCCACCGCCGCGCCCGCGAGCGCCGCCGCGCTCAGCCACAGGGGGTACTCGGGGGTGTTGTCGAGCAGAACGCCGACGTGTGGTTCGCCGCCTCTCGGCAGCAGATCGGCGAGGAGCGCCGCCCTCGCCGCTGCGCCCGCCGCGACTTGGTGGTGGCTCAGCTCCTGCTGCTCGAAGCGCAGCCCGGGACGGTGATCGCCCCAGCGAGCCTGTACGAGTTCCGCGACGGTACTCCCGGTGGCCTTCATGGCCGCGCACCATAATTGATGGCCCGTCAGATGAGGAGAGGGCCTGCGCGATCCCGCGCAGGCCCACCCGTCAGGAGACCGCTCAGAACTTGACGTCGGAGCAGGCGTAGAAGGCGTTCGACGTGTCGTGGACCGTCCACACCGCGACGATCACGTGGTGTCCGCTTCTGCCGCCGGGGATCGTCCCGGAGTGCGAGAGCGTGGCGGGCGGCTGCTGGCCGTTGTAGGGGACGTCGAGGAACGGGGTGGTGTCGAGAGCGGCCCGGGTCACCGGCTTGCTCTCGTCCCAGCCCTGCTTGGTTATGTAGTACTTGAAGTCGGTGGTGCGGTGGCGGGCGGTGAACTGCCAGCGGAAGGTGTAGTTCTGACCGGCGCTGACACTGGTCGTCGGCCAGGCGCCGCCGCCCGGCGCCTTCGGCTGATTGAGCGCGTCGAAGCCGCTGACGCCCGCCGAGCAGATCTTGCCGTCGGCCGGACCTGCCGCCGGGAAGCCCTTGGGGCCCTCGACGCTCTGCGGCTCGTACTGGATGGAACCGCAGCCGCTCACCGTGCCGTTGGAACAGTTGATCTGACGGCTGGCGGGCAGATCGGTGTAACCGTGACCGCTCGCGCCACCGGACGAGAGCGCGAGCGCCCCGACGGTGGTGGCGCCGAGCATGGCCGCGTAGATCTTCTTGTTTCGCATGCTGCCGCTCCAGGGGAAACGTGGGGATTCCGTGAGCCGTGCGCGCGCCGCGGCACCGCGTCACCGCGGGTGCGGCGGCGCGGCGGATGCAGTGAGTACTGCGGTAACTGCGGTAACTGCGGTCTAGACCAAGCCCAGATTATGGGCGGTAGTTGAACATGTCCATACCAATAGTGGAGACGATCCGATCGCAGCGTCGGCGCGACTTCTCCACCAGTTCACCGTTGGGACCGTCGTTCGTCGCCACCCACGCGGCCGCCCCTTCGGCCGTCCTGCCGCCCGCCAACTGTCGTTCGACGAGACGCAGTTGACGTACCTCCGCAGGTGCACGCACGTACCAGCACTCCCCCATGAGCCGCCGCGCATCGCGCCAGCCCGGCAGATCGCAGGCCAGATAGTTCCCCTCGGTGACGACGAGCCGGGCGGTCGGCGGGACGCGGTGCCGGGCGGCCACCGGCTCGTGGAGCGTGCGGTCGTAATCGGGTACGTAGATGTCGTGGCCGGTGTCCTCGATGACCCGGGTGAGCAGCGCGACGTATCCCCGGACGTCGAAACTCGGCTCCGAGCCCTTGCGGGAGGTGAGGGAGAGGCGCTCCAGCTGATCGTTCGAGAGATGGAACCCGTCGAGCGGCAGATACGCGGCACCCTCGCCGACCGCCTCCACCAACGCCCGCGCGAACGTCGACTTGCCCGCGCCCGGCGGCCCCGCGATCCCCAGGAGGGTGCGGGGCCGGTCCGCGGTCAGCTTCCAGGCGTCCGCGGCGAGGGCCGCGAGGGTGGGGGCGTGACGGGCGGGGGCTCGGTGGTCGGGGGCGTGGTGGTCTGGAGCGCGGTGGTCTGAAGCGCGGTGGTCTGAAGCGCGGTGGTCGGGGGTGCTGTCATCGGTCTCCATGCCCCGTATAGAACGCCACCGTCAGGTCCTTGACCAACGCCTTGCGCTCGTAGTCGTCGAGCTCGACCAGGCCGCGGGTGGTCAGCCGGGACACCGTGTCCTCGACGGAGTCCACCACCGAGGTGAGCACGCTGTCGCGGTGCCGCGCGTCCAGGGCGGCGACCCGGCGCAGGCGCATGGTGTCGGCGATCTCGGGGGCGTACTCGATGCGGGTCGGCTGGGCCGAGAAGATCTCGATGCCGACCGGCTCCGCCTCCGCCGCGAGCATCCGGGTCAGCGCGTCGCCGACGGCGTCCGCGTCGCGCAGGGTCGGGGTGTCGTCGTGGAAGGCGTCGGCGGGCAGCCGGGACAGGACCCGTGCCGTCGCGGCCTCGACGCACTCGCGCAGATACTCCTGGTGGTCGGCGACCCCGAGCGTCGCCCGCGCCGCGTCCTTGACCCGCCAGACGACGAGAACGACGACCCGCAGCGCGACCCCGCTCCGGTCCACCGCGGGCATCGGCTCACTGCGCCAGTGCCGGAGGCGTACGTCGACGCGGCGGCGCAGGAGGAGCGGGTTGACCCACATCAGGCCGGTGCGGCGGACGCTGCCGCGGTACCGCCCGAAGAGCGTGAGCACCCACGCCGTGCCGACCCGGCCCCGGGCCAGACCCCCGAACCCGAACAGCGCGAGCGCGCCCGACCCCGCGAGCGAGGCCCACTGCCCGAGCCCGAGCCCGGCGTACGCGTCGTATCCAACGGACCCGCCGGTCCCGCCCGTCCCACCGTGCGCGCCGTGCCCATCCGGCCAGGGCAGCCCGGCCGCTTGCGCCACCGGCTCGGGCAGCAGCCCCGCCCACCACAGCGCGGCCGCGCACCCGGCGACGCCCACGGCCCCGCCGAGCGCTCCGACGGCGCCGGGCAGCACACGCGCGGGGCGCTCGCCGAGCCCCGGGTCGACCTCGGGCATGGGCCGGGCCGCATACGCCGACGCCCCCACCGATGCCGACGCCGATGCCGATGCCGCAGCGGGCCGCCGGGCGGTACGCGGCTGCTCCCCCGTGCCCTGGCGGCGCCGCACCACGGCGGGCGCCAGCGATACCCCGGGGTCAGCGGGGTCGTCGCGGAAGAGCAGGTGGATGGGGATCTCGGTGGTGGCCTCGCTCTGGATCAGGCGCGGCGGGCGTGCGGTCGTGTCCGGGGCGCCGGTCAACCGCGGCTCCTCGGGCTGGGGGGTCTGTGACCGTGATGCCGCTGTCGCACTCATCCTTGCCTCCGCGTCATACGTGCCTCGATCTCATCCGCGACCTGGTCACAGGTGTGCCTCGGTCTGATTGATGACCCGGTCACATCTGTCACCCGGTCCAGCTCGCGCTCCGGCCGGACTCGTGACCCGGTCAGATCCGTGACCCGGTCAGATCCACGTCCCGGCCGGACTCGTGGCCCAGTCAGACCTGCGCCTCGGTCAGATCCATGTCCCGGCCAGATTCGTGACCCGGTCAAATCCATGACCCGGTCAGATCCACGTCCCGGCCGGACTCGTGACCCGGTCAAATCCATGACCCGGTCAGATCCACGTCCCGGCCAGATTCGTGACCCAGTCACACCCGTGACCCGGTCAGATCCACGTCCCGCCCAGATTCGTGACCCGGCCAAATCCGTGACCCGGTCAAACTCGTCCCTCGGCCAGACTCGCGCCCCAGTCACATCCGCAACCCGGCCACATTCGTGCCCATGTCTCATCCGCGCCGCTCTACTCCCACGACCTCCGTTACTCCCGTGACTCCCGTGCTCCCCATGACTCCCGTAACTCCCGTAACTCCTGTGACCCCCGTGGCTCCCACACCCCCCGTGACCCCCACACCCCCTATGACTCCCACGGCTCATGCGAACAACCGCCGCCAGGTCTCGGGCCCCGGATATCCGTCCGCCGCCGCCCCTCGCCAGCCCTGCGCCCGCTGGAACGCCTCGACGTTGCGCCGGTCGCTCTCGCTCCAGCGGGGGCCCGGCCCCTGGGCGTAGTGCTTGCCGAAGCCCTTCTTCACCAGTTGCCTGCCCAGCTTCTCGATGGACGGGCTGGACTGGCCGACGCGGAACACTCCCCTGCCCGGGTACGCCGGCACCTTGCCCTGGCTGCCGCCCCCGCCCGCTCCCGCGCCCGCCCCGGCGCCCGGGATGTCGCGGCCCTTGCCCGTCATCAGGTACGACCAGGTCGTGGGCCCCGGCAGACCGTCCGCGTCCCCGCCAGTCCAGCCCTGCGCCCGCTGGAACGCCTGCGTGGCCCGGCGGTCGGCGTCGCTCCAGCGCGGGCCCGGTCCTGTCTTGTAGTAGCGGGCGCCGCCCCGGCCGACCAGGGCCTTGCCGAGCTGCGTCACGTACTTGTTGTCGGCCCCGGGGCCGAAAGAACCCGCGCCGGGGTATCGCGTCCCCGTACTCGGCCCCGCGCCGCCCGGAGCACCACCGCTCACTCCCTTGTAGCGGTACGCCAGATAGCGGCTCCCATTGCTCCAATAGGCATAGGGAGTCGTCTGCTTACGGGCGTGCGGGCGGGCCTGTTCGTACGCGGTGTATTGCGTGTGCGCCGCGTTCGCCCAGCCGCCGAAAATCGTCACGTGCGACCCCTTCTCGGGGTTCGCGGGATTGTGGAAGAGGAGGATGTCGCCGGGCAGCAGCTGGCTCTTCGTAATGCGCGTCGCATACGAGGAGAGGCTCCCCGTCCATTCATTGCCGCCGAGATTCCAGGCCATCGAGACAAAGCCCGAGCAGTCCTGGCGGTATCCGTCGGGCCAGTACTTGCTCATGCTGTACGGCACCTTCGCCGTGACCCACTTCTGGGCGCGGGCCATGATCTCGGCCCGCGTAGTGGCCCGCGCCGCCGACGACACGGGACCCGGCGTACCCGGCGTGCCCGGCGCTCCGTGCAGCGCACTCGTGCCGCCCTGCGGACTGCCCGGCTCCGGACCCTGCCCCGGGCCCTCGTCCGACGGAACCCCTGGGACCCCTGGAACCCCTGGGACCCCTGGAGCCCCCGGAGCCCCGGCGGGCACCGCCCCCGGTGGTCGCGCCGGATGGTGGCCGCCCGGCACGGCATCGGGGGCCGCCGCCGCCGGAAGCACCTGGCCGCCACCGAGCACCGTGCCCGCCGCCGCGGCGATGACGAGGGCGCGCCGCGCGCCGTGTGCCGCCGGGTGGCCGCCCTCTCTTACGGGAAGCGCGTGGGTCATGGTCCGTCGCCAGTGAATGCATCCGGGACAGTCGCAGTCGCTCTCGGGGTCGAATTCCTCGAATTCCGGAGCACCCGCCGGAGCATCCTCCATGCGATTCCCCTCACACTCCAGGAAAGAATGTCTGCGTCGCATCTGCACAGTCGTCAGCTTCTCAACTGTCGCGCGATATCGCATGTTGACGGTCCGAATGATGGATCCGCCCCGCATTCACGGCCCCGCCACTCCCGGCAGCCGCCCCCGCAATGCCACCGGCGCCCTCCACGAGACCCCCCGCGAAGGCGCGGGCGCGGACCCCCGATGGTCCGGAGCACCCGCCCGCGTCCGGTAGAGTTCTCCAGGTCAGCAGGCGCCGTTAGCTCAGTTGGTTAGAGCAGCTGACTCTTAATCAGCGGGTCCGGGGTTCGAGTCCCTGACGGCGCACAGACAGCGAAAGCCCTCCGTTCACGCGGGGGGCTTTCGTGGTTCCCGTCCCGGGTCGCCACCCATCTCCGTACCGCTACCGTTGCGCCATGGCGCGCGACATACAGGAGCGGATCAAGAAGCTCATCATCGACCAGCGGCTGCCCTCCGGAGCCTCTCTGCCCACCGAGCCCGAACTGATGGAACGCCTAGGCGTCAGTCGGAACTCCGTGCGAGAAGCCCTCAAGGCACTGCAGGCGATGGGCATCGTGGAGATCCGGCACGGTTTCGGCACATATGTCGGACCCATGTCGATGGCCCCCATGATCGAGGGCCTCACCTTCCGCACGGTGGCGGGCCACTACCGCGGCGAGGACAGCCTGCTTCAGCTCCTGGAGCTGAGGGAGGCCGTGGAGACCGGGCTCATCGCCCGCCTCGCGGGCCGTATCCCGGACGCGGATCTGGCCGAACTGGACGCCCTCGTCGACCGGATGGACACCGAGGTGGCGGCGGACGACGGCCGGATCGGTCAGTCGGGTGCGGTTCACACCGAAACCGACCGTGCGTTTCACGCCACCCTCTACCGCTGTCTGCGCAATCCCCTGCTCGGTGAGGTCCTCGAAGCGTTCTGGGACGCCTTCCACAAAGTGCGTACGGACCTGGTGGACGTGCCGCAGGACCCCAAGGTGACCTGCCGGCAGCACCGGGAGATCCTCGACGCGGTCCGATCCGGCGATGTGCTCCGAGCGGAGCGGGCGATACGGGAACACTTCGGTAATATTCGAACGCGATTGAGCGCTCCTGCCCCAACAGGTAGCAACAGATAACTCAAATCGCTCGTATGACCGGTAAACACCTCGTTTCGCCCTTGCGATCATGGCTGGGGATGGAGAACCTGGTGCAAGAGCCATTGACTCCCATGAGGCAGGCGGTGCGGGGCAGTTGGGGAGCCCGGCCGGTATCCGCGGGAGATGGGGCGGGGGCCCCGTTCACGAAAAGATGCCGAGGGGGGCATCATGCAACCGGAAGGTAGCCGTTCCATGTCTAAGGGGACGGTGGCCTCTCACTGATGCGTCCGTGAAGGTCGGGGGACCGGGACGGACGGAAGGACCAACGAACACGCGGGTGACCGCGTGCGGGGGGATGACTCATGACGTCGACGCCGACGGGCGCCCGGCCGAACGATCCGTCAGAGACGACCCAACTGCGGGTGCCGTCGCACCGCACGGGCGGTTTCAGGCGTATCAAGAAGGCGCTTCCGAAGTACGACTACGAGCACTACAGCCGTCTCGCGGGGCCGCTCACGCAGCCCGATCCGACCAAGCCGTACAAGGTGCAGTACCGCTCCCTGCTCTCGCAGGAGCCGCACCGGATCAGAGCCGCGCTCATGCTGGGGGCCGCGCCGCTGCTCTCCCTGGTGCTGCTCGCCTGGCTGCTTCAGCCGACGCACTGGACGAAGCGCGACTACGTCTCGAACGACTGGCTGCCGACGCTTGACATAGTCATGCTCATATCCATCGGTCTGATCGAGTTCTTCCGGTGCATGAACGTGCTCTCGAACGCGCACGCCACGCTCGTCGCCCGTGACCCGATACCCGTGGTCCCCGAGACCGGCACCAGAGTCGCCTTCCTCACCTCCTTCGTGCCCGGCAAGGAGCCGCTGGAGATGGTGACGAAGACCCTGGAGGCCGCGGTCCGCATCCGGCACCGTGGCCTGATGCACGTCTGGCTCCTCGACGAGGGCGACGACCCCGCCGTCAAGGAAGTCTGCCTGCGGCTCGGCGTGCACCACTTCTCCCGCAAGGGCGTGGCGAAGTGGAACATGAGCAAGGGCCCGCACCGCGCCAAGACCAAGCACGGCAACTACAACGCCTGGCTCGACGCGCACGGCGGCGACTACGACTTCTTCGCGTCGGTCGACACCGACCACGTCCCGATGCCCAACTACCTGGAGCGGATGCTCGGCTTCTTCCGTGACGAGAACGTCGGCTTCGTCATCGGCCCGCAGGTCTACGGCAACTACGACAACTTCATCACCAAGGCAGCCGAGTCCCAGCAGTTCCTCTTCCACGCCCTGATCCAGCGCGCCGGCAACGCCTACGGCTCTCCGATGTTCGTCGGCACGAGCAACGCCGTACGCATCAGCGCCCTGAAGCAGATCGGCGGTCTGTACGACTCGATCACCGAGGACATGGCGACGGGCTTCGAGATCCACCGCGCCACGAACCCGAGGACCGGCAAGAAGTGGAAGTCCGTCTACACGCCGGACGTGCTCGCGGTGGGTGAGGGCCCCAACGCCTGGACGGACTTCTTCACGCAGCAGCTGCGGTGGTCGCGGGGAACGTACGAGACCATCCTCAAGCAGTTCTGGAAGGCGCCGTTCTCGCTGCCGCCCGGGCGGCTCTTCAACTACACGATGATGGTCATCTTCTACCCGATGTCCGCCATGAACTGGATCCTGGCCGCGCTCTCCTGCGCGCTGTTCCTCGGCATGGGCGCATCGGGCGTGAACATCGACCCGACGATCTGGCTCATGCTGTACGGCAACGCGTCGGCGCTGCAGATCGGCCTCTACATCTGGAACCGCCGCCACAACGTCTCGCCGCACGAGCCCGAGGGCTCCGGCGGTATCGCGGGCATGGTGATGTCGGCGCTCTCCGCGCCGGTCTACGCACGCTCCCTGCTGGACGCCGTGCTGCGCCGCAAGAGCAAGTTCGTGGTGACTCCCAAGGGCGATTCGGCGAGTCCGGACACGCTGTTCGGCACGTTCCGGATCCACCTGTTCTTCATCCTGGTCTTCAGCGGTTCGATGGCCGCCGCGTTCATGTTCGGCCATGTCCACCCGGCGATGATCACCTGGGCCACGTTCGCCCTGCTGATCACGGCCGCGCCGATCTTCGCGTGGCGGTGGAGCATGCGGCAGGACAAGAAGAAGCGCAAGTCGCAGCACGGGGCAGGTCCTTCGGGTCCGCCGACCGGCCAACACGCGAAGGTTCCGCAGCAGCGCGACGGCCTCGACGCCACAGCACAGCTGCCGCAGGCGCACGATGCCCCTCAGGCTCCGCAGGCGCCGCACGCCCCGCAGCAGAAGCCCAGCTGGGCGGCGAACGACCAGACCATGCAGATCGCCCTTGGGGGACGTAAGAAATGAAAGACCGCTCCAGCCGCCGCCGCGCCCGCCGCATCGCGATAGGCGCGGCGGTGGTCATAGCGCTGGCCGGGATGAACGGCCCGTGGCTGTGGCGCGTGGGTTCGGAGAAGTACCACGACTACAAGATCAACAAGCCGGAGTACAAGGCCGACAACGGCCACTGGCAGGTCGTGAACTTCCCCGAGGAGTACCGCCAGAACACGATCCACGCGGCGCTCCTGCACACCGGCAAGATCCTCCTGGTCGCCGGTTCCGGCAACAACCAGAAGAACTTCGACGCCAAGAAGTTCGACACCCGCCTGTGGGACCCGGTCAAGAACACGATCAAGAAGATCAAGACGCCCGTCGACCTGTTCTGCACCGGCCACACCCAGCTGGCCAACGGCAATCTCCTCATCGCGGGCGGCACCCAGCGCTACGAGAAGCTCAAGGGCGACACCACCAAGGCGGGGGGCCTGATGGTGGTGCACAACGAGGACCCGGACAATCCGATCACGCTGCCGTCGGGCACGAAGTTCACCGGCAAGAAGAACGGCAAGACGTTCGTCTCCAAGGACCCGGTCGTCGTCGAGCGCGCCAAGAAGGTCTTCGACAAGGCGACCGGCGCGTTCGTGCGCAACGAACCGGGCCTCGGCCGGGTGTACGTGGAAGCGCAGCAGAGCGGCACCAAGCACGAGACGGGCACGCAGGACAACTACCGCGTGCAGGGCCTCAAGGGCGCCGCCACCCGCAACACGTACGGCATCGCGCAGAAGCTCGCCCTGGACAAGAAGGACTTCCAAGGGATCAAGGACGCCTTCGAGTTCGACCCGGTCGCCGAGAAGTACATCAAGGTCGACCCGATGAACGAGGCCCGCTGGTACCCCACGCTGACCACGCTCTCGGACGGCAAGGTGCTCAGCCTCTCCGGCCTCGACGAGATCGGCCAGCTGGTCCCGGGCAAGAACGAGGTGTACGACCCCAAGACCAAGAAGTGGACGTACACCAAGCAGGTCCGCCAGTTCCCGACCTACCCGGCCGTCTTCCAGCTGCAGAGCGGCAGGCTCTTCTACTCGGGATCGAACGCGGGCTACGGCCCCGACGACGTCGGCCGCAAGCCCGGCACCTGGGACCTGGAGACGAAGGGCAGCTGGAAGGGGATCCCGGGGCTGAGCGACCCGAAGCTCCTCGAGACCTCCAACACGGTCGAACTGCCGCCCGCGCAGGACCAGAAGTACATGGTGGTCGGCGGCGGCGGTGTCGGCGAGTCCAAGGAGTCAAGCAAGAAGACCCGCATCGTCGACCTCCTGGACGACAACCCGAAGTTCGAGGACGGCCCCGAGCTGGAGAAGGGCACCCGCTACCCGCAGGCATCGACCCTGCCCGACGACACGGTGCTCATATCCGGCGGCTCGGAGGACTACCGCGGCCGCGGTGACTCGAACATCAAGCAGGCGCGGATCTACGACGCCAAGACCGGCAACATGCGGCGGGTCGCGGACCCCGAGGTCGGCCGCAACTACCACTCGGGCTCGATCCTGCTGCCCGACGGCCGCGTGATGTTCTTCGGTTCCGACTCGCTCTACGCCGACAAGGCCAACACCAAGCCCGGCGAGTTCGAGCAGCGCATCGAGATCTACACCCCGCCGTATCTGTACCAGGGGTCGCAGCCGGGGCTCTCCGGCGGGCCCAAGGAGATCAAGCGCGGCGGGTCAGGAACCTTCAAGACCCAGCACGCCTCGGCCATCAAGACGGCCCGCCTGATCAGGCCGAGCGCCTCGACGCACGTCACCGACATCGACCAGACGTCCGTCGCCCTCGACCTGAAGAAGTCCGCGGACGGCGTCACGGTGACGATTCCCAAGGAGCGGAGCCTGGTCGAGTCCGGCTGGTACATGCTCTTCGTCACGGATGATCAGGGCACCCCGAGCAAGGCCCAGTGGGTCCACGTGCCGTAGCCCCGTAAGGGGCGCGAGGAACTGCGCGAGCAACCAAAGAAAAGCCGCGGTCGCGTCTGCTCACCAACTCAGCAGACGCGACTGCGGCTTTTCGCGGACGAGGGCTACTACTTCGCCGCCTCCGCGAGGCCCTTCGCGTACTCCGGCCACCAGGCCCCCGCCTTGGGCCCACCGCGACAGGTGCCGTCGGACTCACCGGGCCGCTTGATCCAGAGATACGCGTCGACCAGCGGATCGTCCGTCTTGGTGGTGGGCGCCTCGCCGAGCGCGCGGCCGGGCGGGTTGCACCAGGTGTCCTTGCCCTTGGTGTAGGGCCCGTTGCCGTTGCGCGCGGTGTCGATGACGAACGGCTTGTTGCCGATCTTCGCCGAGAGCTTCTTGCCGAACTCCGTGCTGGCCTCGGTGGTCTGGAAGTTGGAGACGTTCACCGAGAAGCCGTCGGCCTGCTCGACGCCCGACCACTTCAGGGGCTCCCAGAGCGAGTCGGGGTTCTTCCAGCCCGCGTTGCCCGCGTCCAGGTACACCTTGGTGTTCTTCAGGGACTTGAGCTTCGCGATGGCGCCCTTGAGGAGGTCGTACCGCTCCTCGTGAAACTCCTCCGGCGTGCAGTTGTCGACCATGTGGAGCACCGCGTCCGGCTCCAGGATGACCGTGGCGCCACGGTCGCCGATGCCCGCGGCGACCTGGTCGATGAACTTCCTGTACTCGTTGCCGTCGGCCGCGCCGCCGCCCGAGTACTGACCGCAGTCACGGTGCGGGATGTTGTAGAGGACCAACAAGGCGTCCCTGTCGGCCTTCTGGGCGGCCTCGGTGAAGCCGCGTGCCTGGTCCTCCGCGTTCTCCGGGATGATCCATTCGGGAACCGGCTGCTCGGCGATCTTGCGGATCAGTTCGGCGTCGTCCTTCTTGCCGTCCTTCTCGTACGACGCGACCTGCTTGGCGGCGTTGCCCTCGGGGTTGACCCAGTACGGGTCGGAGCCCTTCGGCTGCTGCTTGACCGGCTGCCCCGAGGTGTCCTTGCCGTCATCGGAGGAGCACCCCGAAAGAAGCAGCGCCGCCCCCGCGAACACTGCCGCAGTCTTCACCCCCCGGCCCACGATCCGATGACCGGGGCCGGTGTTTTTGTGGTACATCCACTCCCCCTTGGGTGCACTGTCCGATTTCTCAATCCTGGCATACGCACTCCCGGCTCACGAGGTCCGCCCGCCCGCGACAGATACCTGTTGGAGAGCTGTTACAGCATCGAACCCGGGGGTAGTCGAGCAGAACGCGGGGTGGAGCTCATGGGGAGGAGACCATGCGGGATCACACCTCTGAATTACGACTGGCCCAGGTCCTGGTGGAGACCACGAACACCCTGGACGACGACTTCGACCCGGAGCGCTACCTGAGCCGGGTCGCGGGCCACTGCGTGGAGCTGCTCGACGCGTCCGCCGCCGGAGTCGTCTTCGAGGGCAAGGGCGCGCCCGCGATCGCCGCAGGCGGCCACCCCAAGGAGCTGGCACTCGCCCTGCTCGGGTCCCAACACAGCGGCGGCCCCTGCGTGGAGAGCCTCGGCACGGGGCTTCCCGTACCTCCGGTTCTGCTCGCGGCGGCCGAACCCGCGGAGCACTGGCCGGAGTTCACTACGCTCGCGCTGCGCCACGGAATCGGAATGACGTACGCGGTCCCGCTGCGCCAGCGCGAGACTCTGCTCGGCGCGCTCAACGTCTTCATGCCCGTGGTCCCCCTGGTCCCGCACACCGACAGGGAGTTGAGCCTGGCCCAGGCGATCGCCGACGCGGCCGCGGTGGGGCTGCACAATCACCGCGCCTACACGGAGTACCGGATCCTCGCCACACAGCTCCAGGGCGCCCTGACCAGCCGCGTACGCATTGAACAGGCCAAAGGCATACTCGCCGAGCGCTGGCACACTGGTGTGGATGAGGCCTTTGAGGCGCTGCGGCGGTACGCACGCAGAGAACGCCTGGTCATCGACCTGGTCGCCCAGGAGGTGATCAAGGGGACGCTCGACGACTCGGCATTGCGCGGGAGTTGATCCGAACCTTCCCGAAGGTCATTCCGGAAGGGCCATCACCTGCGATGATCACGGAGAGAAAGCGGAGCACGACTTGGCGTCAATCGCCCCCTAGGCTCCAGCGCTCATCCGTTCTAGAGTCGTCCCAACGGCCCAAGCCCCCGGCCTGATTGATCGTCCATCCCGCATTGCGGGGTTGGCCACCGAACCTCCCGCGCCGACGCCGGGTTACTCCCGCAGCTCGTGCGCGCGCGGTCGAGGACCAGCCCGGTCGACGGCTCCGGGGGGAGCGGGCCGCCGACCGGGCCGGGTTGTCCTGACGCAGGTAGACGCAGGCGTAGGCGTAGGCGGACACATACACCGTTGACAGTGTCCATGACCAACTGGGACTCTCCGGGACGACGCCGCCAAGGGGCCGCCGGGGGTGCCCCGTGGGCGCGAGCGCGGCGGGAGTGCCCTCGCGCCCCGGCCCACCCCCGGCACCATCCCTACGACCCCACTCCGGTGAGGTAGGCGGACACCACCACGTTCGCCGAGTACGTCTTGGTCGCCCGGTCGAACGTGCCGCCGCAGGTGATCAGGCGGAGTTCGGCACGGCCCTCCTGGTGGGGGCCGTACGCCTTCTTCGCGTCGAAGCGGTCCCGGCTGAGGACTTGTACGTCGTCCACGGTGAACTCCGCGACCGAGCCGTCGTCCCGGGTCACCCGGACCTTCTCGCCCGGGCGTACCGCGCTGAGGTCGTAGAAGACCGCGGGGCGCGTCTCGGTGTCGACATGGCCCACGAACAGGGACGTGCCCGCCGCACCGGGGCGCGTACCGCCGCCGTACCAGCCGACGGAGCTCGCCTGCGCGAAGGGCGGCGGATCGATGGCGCCGTCCTGATCGAGCCCACGCGTGATCACGGGAGCCCGCACCTTCAGCGAGGGGACATCGACGCGCTGCGGCTTCGCTGCACCCAACGGCTCGTGCGCCTGAGGGAGTTCGACGTCGAACGGCCGGCCCACCGCGGCGACGTCCCCGTTCGTGGGCTCCGACACACCGCCGCGTACGTCGGTGATGTCACTGCCCCACAGCCAGAGCCCCACAAGGAGCAGCGCCCAGGCGACCCCGGTGAGGAATCGCCCGTGCCCAGCCGGTTTCTCATGGCCCGACATCTCGGTCGTCGCCCGTCACTCGGAGCGGCGCCGACGGACACTGCGGAACGCCACGGCCACGGCCGCCACCCCGGCGAGCACCAGGCCGATCACCGCGTGCCGGGTGCCGGGACCCGCCTCCTGGGCGTGCGCGGCCAGCTGTGCGGTGCCGCCGCCGCCCGCGTGGACCGGCGAGACGGGGGTGGAGTGGTGCTGGACGACCTCCACGGAGCCCGCGCGCTGGTGGGGGTGGCCGTCGCAGTCGACGGTGACCTCGTACGAGCCGGAGACGCCGCTCCTGATCCTGGCGGAGCCGTTCAGCGAGTACTTGTCGCCGTCCCTGCCGGTGAGCTTGGCGTCCCCCTCGAACGCCCCGGACCCCGCGGACCCGGTCGTGCCGTCACAGCCCGTGACGCTGATCTCCACCTGGGTCCCGGCCGCCGCGCTGGACGGGGAGATCGTGGCCTGCACTTTGCCCTCGTCATGGGCGTACGCGGGCACCGTGGCGGCGACGGGAAGCGTGGCGAGGACAGCCGCCCCGGCTATACCAGCGACACCACGCAGGGTGAGTGAACCTCTACGCATCGTGAACCTCCTGTTTCGAGGTTCACGCGCGGCGGCACGTCACGCCTCCCGTGTGCGGCAAACGGGTGGTGTCACACGCGGTCGACGAGGTCCGCGATCGAGTCCACGATGTTGGAGGGCCGGAAGGGGTACTGGTCGATGTCGTCCCGGGTGGTCAGGCCCGTGAGGACCAGGAAGGTCTCCATTCCGGCCTCGAGACCGGCGAGGACGTCCGTGTCCATGCGGTCGCCGATCATGGCGCTGGTCTCGGAGTGCGCCCCGATGGCGTTGAGCCCGGTCCGCATCATCAAGGGGTTCGGCTTGCCCGCGAAGTACGGGGTCCGCTTCGTGGCCTTGGTGATCAGCGCGGCGACGGCGCCGGTGGCGGGCAGCGGTCCCTCCGTGGAGGGCCCGGTCTCGTCCGGGTTCGTGCAGATGAAGCGGGCTCCGCCGTTGATGAGACGTACGGCCTTGGTCATCGCCTCGAAGGAGTACGTACGGGTCTCGCCGAGCACCACGTAGTCCGGGTCGTGGTCGGTCAGGACGTACCCGATGTCGTGCAGGGCGGTGGTGAGCCCCGCCTCGCCGATCACGTACGCCGTGCCGCCCGGCCTCTGATCGTCCAGGAACTTCGCGGTGGCGAGCGCCGAGGTCCAGATGTTCTCGACGGGCACTTCGAGGCCCATGCGGGTGAGGCGGGCCTGGAGGTCGCGGGCGGTGTAGATCGAGTTGTTCGTCAGGACCAGGAAGGGCTTCCCGGACTCCCGGAGCCTCTTGATGAAGGCGTCGGCGCCGGGGATCGGCACGCCCTCGTGGATGAGCACGCCGTCCATGTCGGTGAGCCACGATTCGATGGGCTTGCGCTCTGCCATGGGGTGCACTCCTGCGGTCTTCGGTGAAGCGGGTGTGGGCTGAGAGGCGCCGGGACAGCTCTGTGCCGACGGCCCTCAGCCTAATCAGGATGCGGTGATCGTGAACCCCTCGATCACCCACGATCGTCCCTTGATCGCCCCTCGGCCGCCCCTCGGTCGTCGGTCAGCTTCCCGTGGCCGACTTCCAGTCCTCGACGTACGTCTGGAGGTTCTTGGATATGTCGGACCAGTCAGGCTCGAAGATCTCGACCCCGTCGATGATTCCGTCGAGCGCGACCGCGTTGGCGTCGGTGGCCTTGATGTCCTTGCGCGCCGCGAAGCCTCCGCCGATCTCGCTGACCTGCTGCTGGGCCTTCTGACCGAGCAGGTAGTCGAGGAACTTCTTGGCGTTGGCGGAGTGCGGGGCCTTGTTGACCAGGCCGGCCGCGTAGGGCAGGGCGAAGGTGGTGGGCTTGCCGCCCTCCTTGGCCGGGAACCAGATGCCGAGGTTCGGCATGTCCTTGGACTGGGCGTGATTCATCTGGACGTCGCCGTTGGCCGCGAGGAGTTCGCCCTTGTCGACCTTGGGTGCGAGCTTGCCGGTGGAGGCGGACGGGCCGACGTTGTTCGTCTGAAGCTTCTTCAAGTAATCCATGGCGGGCTTCTCGCCGCCGAAGTCGTGCATCGCCTTGATGAGCACGGCGGTACCGTCGCCCGCGACGCCGGGCGTGGAGTACTGGACCTTGTCCTTGTACGAGGCGTCGGTGAGGTCCTCCCACGTCTTGGGTGCCTTGCCGCCGCCGAGCTCCTTCTTGTTGTAGATGAAGCCGAAGTAGTTGTTCACGACGGAGGTCCACTTGCCGTCGGTGGCCTTGTCGGCGCCGTCGACCTGGGCAGAACCCTCGGGCTTGTAGGCCTGGAGCAGGCCCTTCTCGTCGGCCTGCTGGATGAACGGCGGCAGGGTGATGATGACGTCGGCCTGCGTGTTGGACTTCTCGCGGACGGCACGCTGCACCATCTCGCCCGAGCCGCCCTCGACGTAGTTCACCTTGATGCCGGTCTTCTTCTCGAAGTCCTTGAAGACCTGGTCGTACCAGCCGTCGCCGTTCTCGCCCTTGAGGCCGTCGGCGCTGTAGACGGTGACTTCCTTCGCGTCGGACGCGGAGGAGTCGCCACCGCACGCGGTGAGGGAGCCCGCGAGGACGAGGCTGCCGGAGAGGGCGGCGAGCGTGCGGGTGCGGAACCGGGTGCGGGTGCGGGTGCGGGTGGTGCGAGAGGACATGACGTTCGTACTCCTTGGGGAAGCCTGAGGAAGTCGGAGGAAACCTGAGGAAGTCAGCGGTAGGAGGCGCGGGTGCGGATGCGGGAGACGCCGAAGAGGACGAGCAGCGTCGCCGCCATCAGGACCACGGCGACGGCGGCACCGGTGAAGAGGGAGCCGCGGTCGGTGGCCGCGTAGATCCGCACGGGCAGCGGCATCCAGTCCGGCGGGTAGAGCATCATCGTGGCGCTCAACTCGCCCATGGAGAGCGCGAAGCAGAGGCCCGCGGCCGCGGTGAGCGACGGCAGCAGGAGGGGCAGCTTCACCTTCCACAGGACGTACGCGGGCCGGGCGCCGAGCGACGCGGCGGCCTGTTCGTACGCCGGGTCGAGTCGGACGATGGCAGCCGAGACCGACTGGTAGGCGAACGCGGTGACAAGAATCGTGTGCGCGAGGATCACGATCCAGCGCGTGCCGTTGAGGATCATCGGCGGCTTGCTGAACGCGACGAGGATCGCGAGCCCGACGACGACGGAGGGCACGGCCACCGGCAGCATGAAGAGGGTGTCGAGGACGCGCTTGCCTGCTCTCTTCAGCGAGGCGGCGGCGAGCGCGGCCCAGGACCCGACGGCCAGTGCGATCAGGCTGGCGCTGACGGCGGTGACCAGGCTGGTGGTGAGCGCCTTGAGCGAATCCCCGCGGGTGGCGGACGCGTAGTGCTCCGTGGTGAATCCGGAGGGGAAAGCGCCGGACCACTGCGAGGAGAACGAGGCGGCCAGGATCACGAGAAGGGGAAGCGCGAAGAGAGGCAGGAAGAGGACGAGGAAGAGAACCCAGGTGGCCCACTTCCCCTTGCGGCTATGCACCAACACGACGGCTCACCACCCGGTAGAGGCTGTAAAGACCCACGGAAATCGCGATGTTGACCACGGCGACGACACAGGCGGCCGGATAGTCGGATTCGAGAATGGCCTTGCTGTAGACGAGCATCGGGAGAGTCGTGACCCCTTTGGCGCCGGTGAAGAGGACGATCCCGAATTCGTTCAGACACATGACGAGTACGAGGCTGCCGCCCGCGGCGAGGGCGGGCAGCGCCTCGGGCAGGATGACCCGCCGGATGACGCGTCCCGGCCTCGCTCCGAGGCTCGACGCGACTTCCAGTTGCGCGGTGTCGATCTGCGAGAACGCGGCGAGCAGGGGGCGCATCACGAAGGGCGTGAAGTACGTGATCTCGGCGAGGAGTACGCCCCACGGGGTGGTGAGGAATTGGAACGGTCCGTCGACGGCCCCGGAGGCGTCCGTCCACATCCCGTTGGCCATGCCCTTGGTGCCGTAGATGAACAGCAGGGCGAGGGTGATGAGGAAGGACGGAAAGGAGAGAAAGACGTCGATGAACCTGGCGACGGCTTTCCCTCCCGGGAACGGCACGAAGGCGATGACGAGCGCGAGCGCGAACCCGAGCACGAGACACCCGGCCGTGGCCCCGACGGCCAGCCACACGGTGGTCCCGAGCGCCTCCCGGAACGCTTCGGACGCGAAGACGTCGGAGTACGGCTGGAGGGAGGTCCCCCCGGTATCGGGCTGGACGGACTGCTGGACGACGAGGGCGAGGGGGTAGAGAAAGACGAGGGCGAGGGCCGCGACGGGGGGCAGGGCCCATACGAAGGCGGGCACTTGGCGGCGCTTGCGCGCCGGGCCTCCGCCCGCCCCACTCCCGTGCAGGCGCCCCGGCTGACCGGGCTGCTGCTCCTTCTGTGGGCAGGCGTTCCGCACGGCGGAACGGGTGGGCACAGCCTGCAACCCCGGTTCGGAGTCGAAGAGGCGTCCATCAGAGCTACCCATCGGCCACACCACCAGCCAGCAGCACCGCATCCTCGGGCGCGAAGTGCAGCGTGACCTCGTCACCGATACCCGGCGGAGTCCGCAGCTCCCGAAGGTCCGCCTTGACTCGCTGCCCGGCGACATCGACGTACAGCCGATGGGTGGCCCCCCGCCACTGCACCTCGGCGACGCGACCGGAAAGGGCATTGGGGCCGTCCCCCAGTCCCACCAGATGCGGCCGCACACACAACGTGGCAGTGGCCCCCCGAGCCGCCTCCCCCGTGTCGACCTTCAGGTCGGTACCACCGAACGAGACGGCGCCGGACCCCACCCGCACCGCGAGGAGATTCGCGTTGCCCACGAACGAAGCCGTGAACTCGGTGCGAGGCGCCCGGTAGAGCTCCTGCGGAGTCCCGCAGTCCCGCAACCGCGCCTTGTCCATGACGGCGATGCGATCCGCCAGGGTCAGAGCCTCCACCTGGTCATGGGTGACGTACAGAATGGAGACGTCGGGCAACTCCCGGTGCAGCCGGGCGAGTTCCCCCAGCATCCCCGACCGCAGCTGCGCGTCCAACGCGGAAAGCGGCTCATCGAGCAGCAGCACCCCCGGCCGAATGGCCAACGCTCGCGCGATGGCGACCCGTTGCTGCTGCCCTCCCGAAAGCTCTCGGGGAAACCGCTGGGCGTACGAGGCCATCCCCGTCATCTCCAGCGCCTCGGCGACCCGCCCCGGAATCTCAGCCTTGGGCACCTTCTGCGCCTTCATGCCGAAGGCGACATTGTCCGCGACCCGCATGTGCGGGAAGAGCGCGTACTGCTGGACGACCATGCCGATCCCCCGCTGGTGCGGCGGAAGGCCGGTGACATCGCGCTCCCCGATGAACACCCGCCCGGACGCGAGCCGCACGAACCCGGCGACGGCCCGCAGCGCGGTCGTCTTGCCCGAGCCCGACGGGCCGAGCAGGGCCATGACCTCGCCGGGTTCGACGGTCAGGTCGAACGCGTCCAGGACGGTGTTCCCGCCGTAGGCGACCGAGACGTTCTCGAAGCGAATGCCGCTGCGTACGAGCGCGGGGGCGGGCACGGGGGCGGCGCGGCTCACTCGCCAACACCCCTGAGTACGCGCGGCAGTTCGGCGACCGACCCGAGTACGCGCGGCAGTTCGGCGACCGACCCGAGGACGTGGGTGGCCCCCGCCCCCCGCAGCGCCTCGGCGTCATGCGCCCCGGTGAGCACCCCGGCGACCACACCGGCCCCGGCCCGCACCCCGCTCCTCATGTCGTACGCCGTGTCGCCCACGACCGCGATCTGCCGGACGTCGTCCACCACCCCCGTCCGCAGGAAAGCGCTGAGCACCATGTCCGGGTAGGGCCGACCACGGCCACCCGCGTCGGCCGGGCACAGGGTCAGCTCGACGAGGTCCCGCCACCCCAGCGCGTCCAGGATGGCGTCCTGCGTGACGCGGGCGAACCCGGTGGTCAACACCACGGTCAGACCAGCCGACTTGAGCTCCTCGACCGCTGCGCGCGCACCGGGGATCGGCGCGATCAGACCGCCGTCGACGAGTTCCCCGTACGCCTTCTCGAAGGCCACGTTGGCCCGCTGGGCGAGCGCCTCATCGCCGAACAGATGCCGGAAGACGGAGATCTTGGACTCGCCCATGGTGGCGCGTACGTAGTCCAGCTTCTCGGCGTGGTCGGCGGAGTCCGGCTCGCCGCCGAGTTCCCGCGCGGCGGCGGAGAAGGCCCGCTCCACGAGCCCGCCGTCCGCGACGGTGGTACCGGCCATGTCGAGGACGACAAGCCCGCACCGCGTGTCCAACTCCCGCATCTCCCTCACCATCCCAACTCGTCGGCGGTCTTCTCGGCGATCGCGGGCGAGCACGTCATGCCGCGCCCGCCGGGCCCGGTGACCAGCCACACGCCCTCGCGCACCTGCTGGCGGTGCACGACGCGGGCCGTGTCGACGCACTGCGCGTACACCCCGGCCCAGCGCCGCCTGATCCTCGGCAGCGGGCGCCCCAGGAAGCCCTCTACGACCTCGGTCAGGTGGTCGTAGGGGTCTTCGAGGGTGTCGAAGGCGAAGGGGTGCTCGTACTCGTGGGTGTCGCCGATGGTCAGGCCGCCGTCCTCGCGCTGGACCATGAGCAGCTGCATCTTGTGCGCGGCGGCGGTCGGCGCCTGCGCCTGCCCGGCGTTGAGCGCGTCGAGGGCGTCCGACTTGTACGCCGGGTAGTAGCGGAAGCTGTCCGCGTCGGCGACGGAGGTGGTGAGCGCCTCGCCGAGGGGCTCGGTCTGCATCATCTGCAGGCGTACGCGGCGTACGGGCAGGTCGGGTCCGGCCAGCTCGCGGACGAGGCCGCCGAGCCAGGCGCCGGTGGCGAGCACGACGACATCACCGGTGTGTACGTCGCCGTGGTCGTCCCGCACCGCGCTCTCACCGACGACTTCGCGCACTTCGCGGCCGGGCAGGAAGGTGTAGCGGGGCGACGCCAGCAAGGCCTCGCGCAGCCTGAGTTGAGCGACGCGCGGCTCCACGGCCGCGTCCCGCTCGCACCACAGACCGGCGACGAAGTCGCCGCGCAGCGCCGGGTTGAGGGCGCGCGCCTCGGCGGCGTCGAGCAGCTTGTAGCCGCGAGCCGCCGCGTCGGGGCGGGCGAGGGCGGCTTCGGCGACGGCGCGCTCGCGTTCGTTGCGTACGAGGGTGAGGGAACCGTTGGCCCGGAAGCCGATGCCCGCCACCCTCTCGCCTATCTCCTCCCACAGCTCACGGGCCCGCAGGGCGGTCTCCAGCTCCTCGCCTCCGGCGCGGCCGCTCACCCATATCTGCCCGAAGTTGCGCAGCGAGGCTCCACGGGCCTCGCTCTCGCGCTCGATCTGTACGACCTCGTGGCCGCGTTCCACTGCGTGCCAGGCGTGCATGGTTCCCACCACGCCGGCTCCTACGACGATGACTCTCACGGCGGCAACGCTCCTGGGGGAGGGTGACTCGGCGCGGTCCTGTCGGCAACGGGATGGTGAACGGCCACCCAAGGTTGGCCTAGACCCGTTATGTTCTCGTTACCTTGCGGAGGGAGGGGGGCGAGGGGCCGGTAAAAGGGAGGGGCCGGTAAAGGAGGTCAGCCGTTGCCGTCGTCGCCACCGTTGCCGCCGTTGCCCAGGTGCGTGGTGAAGGAGAAACGGTCGCCCCGGTAGAGGGTGCGGACCCGTTCGAGGGGGTGGCCCGCGGTGTCGCGTGAGACGCGGTGGATGAGCAGCATGGGCAGCGCGGGCGGAGTGCCGATCAGCAGAGCCTCGCGGGGAGTGGCGAGGACGGTCTCGATGCGTTCGTCGGCGTCGCCGAAGGAGATGCCGAGCCGGTCGCGCAGGTAGGCGTAGAAGGAGGAGTCGGGCTCGAAGTCCCGGTCGAGGGCGGGGGCGCGGGCCACGGAGACGTAGGTGCTTTCGAGCCCCACCCGCTCCTCATCGGCGAGCAGGACGCGCTCCATGTGCCAGACGGGCTCCCCCTGTTCGACCCCGATCTCGGCGGCGAGGGCATCGGGGGCGGGGAAGCGGTCGAGGGAGATGAGATGTCGACCCGGGGTACGTCCTTGTCGCCGTACGCCTTCCGTGTAGCTGGCGAGGGACAGCGGCTGCTCCAGCTTGGGGCCCGCGACGACCGTGCCTCGCCCCTGCCTGCGTAGCCGCCCTTCGAGCAACAGATCGCGCAGCGCCTGCCGCACGGTCTCCCGCGCGACCTCGTACCGCACGGCGAGATCCCGCTCGGTCGGCAGCGTCTGCCCGTCCCCCAACTCCCCTACCAGGTCGGCGATTCTGGCCTTCACCGCGTAGTACTTCGGGATGCGGCCGTGCTCGGGGATGCCGGAGCGGATGGGGGCGCCGGGGGCCTGGTCGAGCAGGTGCGCGGGAGGGTGCGGGGGGTTCGGGTTGTCCACCCGGGGATGTTCGCAGACGTACGTGAACAGGTAGGTGAACGGAGAGTGCGGTGCGGGCCCTCGATGGGGAGGCGGGGGCGGGGAGGCGGGGTACGGGTCTCCGGGGTGCGGGGTGCGGGTCTCCGGGGTGCGGGTTTCCGGGGTCAGCGTCTGCGTGTGGCTCGCAGCCTCCGAGCCCCTACGACGAGGGCCCAGCCCCCGGTGAACAGCGCACCGGCGACGGCACTGACACCGAGCAGGGCGCGGGGGCCCGTCGCGGCGAGTTCATCGGCGTACGAGGACCCTCCGCCGTCGGAGCGCTCATGTCCTCTCCCACCGCTGCCGCCACCGCCGACGCCTCCGCCGTCCCGCCCTCCGTCAGATTCGCTCTCGGTCCCGACATCGCCGGTACCGCCGGTGCCGTCGGTGCCGCCCGTATCGTCCGAGTCGCCCGTGTCCCCGAGGCCTTCGACGTTTTCGGTGTTCTCGGTGTTCTCGATGTCGAACGGATAGTCGTCGGACTCGCCCACCCAGTCGCCGTCGTCGTCACGGCGCTGGACGACGGCGGCGGAGACGACGGCTCGCTCGGATCGGGCCTCGGAGGTGAAGGAGAGCCGCACCTTGACGGTGCGGGTCTTTCCAGCCTTGACCGTGAATCCGGGGAATCCGTCATCGAAAACGCCGACGTTCTCGTCCCGGTCGGTCCGCTCGATCCCCACGGGACGCCAGCGCGTGCCGTCGTGGAACTCCAACTGGATCTGCCGGGGCCGCAGCTCGCGTTCCTTGTCGACGATGACGACGACGGGGTGGATGTTGCCGCAGCTGCCGCGCGTGGTGTTGGCCAACTTGAGGGACCAGTTCCGATAACCGCCCCCGGCCTCGTAGGTGGCGGGTCCGCCCTTGATCCGCGTCCCGATGGGGAAACCTCCGCCGTTGGGGGCGGAGCAGACGGGGGGCTGGGCTGCCTGGGGCTGGGCTGCCTGGAGCTGGGCTACTTGGGGCTGGGCTGCTTCAGGCTGAGCTGCTTGAGGCCGCTGAACGGGCGCCGCCGGGCCGCTCTCCGGCATCCCGTACGCGGCAACCGCTGGTCCCGCCCCGGTCGCGGTGGACGCGAGAACGGCGGCAGCGGCGGCGGTGACGCCGTAGGCGAGAGAGCGGCGAAGTCGCATGCAGGGCCTTTGCTGAGCGCGGGGCGGAGGGGCGGGAGGGAGCGGGGGCTAGGGGGCGGGGACGAGGGCGGGGGACGTATGACACTGATCGGCCGCGACCTTGCCACGCCCGCACGAACTCACGGGGCCCGCCACAGCCCCGTACCGCCGACTGGACCGCACACGTCACTCCTATCAGCTGACTTTCCGTTAAATGCGGCTGACAGGGCGGCCGAGAGCACCTCCAACCCGGCTCAGCCGCCGACCGGCACCACTCCCCCCGCTCAGACCCCAGCCGCCGCCACCCCTACCCCCGCCCACCCCGAAACGCCACATCCTCCGCCCGCCCGAAAAGCGGCGCGAGTACCAGTTGCGCGGCGCCCTCCGCGACCCCCCGGTCACCCCCGGACGCGACGGCGACCGGGACCTCCGCGCCTCCGCCGCCCCGCCGGGCGCGTGCGGTGACGACGGCGCCCACTCCTCGTACGAAGCGCTCCTCGTCGGCGAGGACGGCACGCCCGCCGAGCAGTACGAGGTCGATGTCGAGCAGGCTGACCAGGTTGCCCGCCCCCGCCCCCAGGACCCGCGCCGCCTCGTCCAGATCCCCGCGCGCGACCGCCGCCAGGCACAGCGCCTCGATGCAGCCGCGGTCGCCGCACCCGCACTCCGGGCCGTCCAGCTGGATCACCTGGTGGCCGAACTCCCCCGCCCCGGTCCGCGCACCCCGGTAGAGACCGCCGCCGAGGACGAGTCCCGCGCCGAGCCCCGTACCGAGGTGCAGATACGCGAAGGACTCCGCCACCCCGCCCAGCGCGAGGCCGAGGGCGGCGGCGTTCGTGTCCTTGTCCACGACCACCGGCAGCCCGAGCCGCCCGGCGAGCGCGTCCCGCAACGGGAAGCCGTCCCACGCGGGGAACCCGGTCACACGGTGCAGAACCCCGTCGGAGTGGTCGAGCGGACCGGGCAGCGCGACCCCGATGCCGAGCAGCCCCGGCGTCGTGCCAGCACTCCGGTCGAGGCCCCCGGCCAGTGACCGAACCACCCCCACCGCCACGTCGACCACGGCCTCCGCGCCATCGCCGAACTCCAGCGGCGCCCGGCGTTCCGCGACCACGTGGCCCGTCAGGTCGGCCAGGACCGCCGTCAGTTCGTCGCGGTCGAGGTGCAGGCCGACCGCGTGGCCCGCGTCCGGCACGAGCCGCAGCAGCGTGCGCGGCTTGCCGCCCGTGGACGCGCGGCGGCCCGCCTCCGCCGCCAGCCCCTCCGTACGCAGCCGCGCGGTGATCTTGCTGACGGCCTGCGGAGTGAGCCCGGTGCGCTCGGCCAGTTCGAGGCGGCTTATGCCGGTCTCGCCCGCCGTGCGCAGCAGGTCGAGCACCAGGGCGGCGTTGTGCCCGCGCAGCGCAGGCAGGTTCACTCCGGCGCCCGCCCTGCCGCCGCTTCCCCTGCCGCTTCCCCTGCTGCTGTCGCCGCCTGCCCTCGCCGTATCAGTGCTGTTCACACCCCCATTGTCGCTCGCGCTTGCGCTTTGGCAACAGCGTTGCTTAAGTGGAACGCATGACTGGTACAGGCTCAGGCGCCCCCGGACCTCACGGCTCCCCCCTACGCGTAGCCCTTGTCGGATACGGCCTCGCGGGCTCCGTCTTCCACGCCCCGCTGATCGCCGCCACCGAGGGCCTCGTCCTCGACACGGTCGTCACGTCGAACCCCGAGCGGCAGGCGCAGGCCCGCGCCGAGTTCGGTGACGAGCTGCGCTTCGCCGCGTCGGCCGACGACCTCTGGGTCCGCGCGGACGAGCTCGACCTGGTGGTGATCGCGTCCCCGAACAAGACGCACGTCTCGCTCGCGACCGCCGCCCTCAAGGCGGGCCTCCCGGTCGTCGTGGACAAGCCGATCGCGGGCACGGCCGCCGAGGCCCGCGAGCTCGCCGCGCTCGCGGACGACCGCGGCCTTCTCCTCTCCGTCTTCCAGAACCGCCGCTGGGACAACGACTTCCGCACTCTCCAGAAGCTCATCGCGGACGGCGAGCTCGGCGACGTATGGCGCTTCGAGTCCCGCTTCGAGCGGTGGCGTCCGCAGCTCAAGGGCGGCTGGCGCGAGTCCGGGAACCCCGAAGAGATCGGAGGTCTCCTGTACGACCTCGGGGCTCACGTCGTCGATCAGGCGCTCGTACTCTTCGGCCCCGCCCAGACCGTGTACGCCGAGTCCGACGTCCGCCGCCCCGGCGCCGAGGCCGACGACGACACGTTCATCGCGATCACCCACCGGGGCGGCGTCCGCTCGCACCTGTACGTGAGCGCCACCACCGCCCAGCTCGGCCCGCGCTTCCGCGCCCTCGGCTCGACGGCGGGCTACGTGAAGTACGGCCTCGACCCGCAGGAAGCCGCACTGCGCGACGGCAAGCGGCCCGCGACCGAGGACAGTTGGGGCGAGGAGCTCGAGTGCATGTGGGGCCGGGTCGGCTCCGGCGAGTCCCCGCTGACCGGCGGCGGCATCCCGGTCCAGACGCTGCCTGGCGACTACCCCGCGTACTACGCGGCGATCGCCGACGCCCTGCGCGGCACCGGCGAGAACCCGGTCTCCGCGTACGAGGCCGCGTCGGCCCTCGACGTCCTTGAGGCGGCACGCCGCTCGGCCCGCGACGGTGTGACGGTGGTCGTATGACGACGCCCACGCCCACCGCACCGACAGTGGAAGAGCTGGAGACCCAGGAACTCCGCCTGGTACTCGCCCACTTCACGTACGAGGACGCCTGGGCACTGGGCACACTCCTGGTCGACCTCGCCCGCGAGCGCCAGGCCCCGGTCGCCATCGACATCACCCGCGGCGGCCAGCAGCTCTTCCACGCGGCCCTGCCGGGATCGACCCCGGACAACGACGCCTGGATCGCCCGCAAGCGCCGCGTCGTCGAACGCTACGGCTGCTCGTCGTTCCTGGTCGGCACGCGTTTCCGCGCCAAGGGCACGACGTTCGAGGACTCCTCGCGCCTGGACCCGGACGTGTACGCGGCGCACGGCGGCGCGTTCCCGATCGCGGTGCGCGGCGCGGGCGTGATCGGCACGGTGGTGGTGTCGGGCCTTCCGCAGGCGGCGGACCACGCGCTGGTGGTCGAGGCGCTGGAGCGGCACATCGAGGCGGGATAGCGGCATCTCGGAGCACGGGGCGCGGTGGCGAACAGTCACCGCACCCCGCGCCCCGCGCCCCGCGGGCGTCACGCGTCCTTCAGCTCCTGGCGCTGCTTGCCGAGCCCCTCGATCTCCAGCTCCACCACGTCACCGGCCCGCAGGTACGGCTTCGGCTCGGGGTGCCCCATGGCGACGCCCGCCGGCGTACCGGTGTTGATGACATCGCCCGGGTACAGCGTCATGAAGTGGCTTACGTAGCGCACCACTTCCGCCACTGGGAAGATCTGCTGGGCCGTGGTCCCGTCCTGCTTCAGCTCGCCGTTGACCCAGAGCTTCAGGGACAGCGCCTGCGGGTCGGGGACCTCGTCCTTCGTCACGAGCCACGGGCCGAGCGGATTGAACGTCTCGCAGTTCTTGCCCTTGTCCCAGGTGCCGCCGCGCTCGATCTGGAACTCGCGCTCCGAGACGTCGTGCGACACCGCGTACCCGGCGACGTGCGCGAGCGCCTCCTCGTGGGACTCCAGGTAACGCGCGGTGCGCCCGATGACGATCGCGAGCTCGACCTCCCAGTCGGTCTTGACCGACTTGCGCGGTACGAGGACGGTGTCGTCGGGGCCGATCACCGTGTCCGCCGCCTTGAAGAAGATGACGGGCTCGGCGGGCGGCGTGGCCCCGGTCTCGGCCGCGTGGTCGTGGTAGTTGAGCCCGATACACACGACCTTGCCGATCCGGCCCACCGGCGGCCCGACCCGCAGCCCTCGCGCGTCGAGCACGGGCAGTTCGCCCGAACCGGCGGCGGCCCTGATCCGGTCGAGGGCGGCCGTGTCGGCGAGCAGCGCCCCGTCGATGTCCGTGACGGTCCCCGACAGGTCCCGCAACGTGCCTTCGGCATCGAGCAGCGCCGGGCGCTCGGCCCCCGCCGTGCCGACTCGCAGCAGCTTCATGGTCAATCTCCCTTGGTCGAGTCGCGCCCGCGTCCTGACCGCCGCGTGGCCCGCATCGGGGCCTCCCCTGCTCGAACGGGGTCGAGAGCTCGGGGAAGGGTCGCGGCCATCGGAGGTTTGGAAGATCCTCCAAGGTCACCGTCCATCCCGCAAGACCCTGTTCACAGACCGGACCGTTACCCGGCAGTAGCCGTTTTCCGTCGCCAGTAGCCCCGCTATAACCCCCGCTATAGCCCCGCCATAGCCCCGCTATCCGGCAGTAGCAGCCAGCGCCCCGGCGCCGTACGGCATGTCCCGGTAGAGCACGGCGCGCTCGACCGCGCTCCAGGTCGTGCTGGTGACCACGTACAGCGCGGCGGCCAGCGGTACGAAGGCCACGGTGAACAGCGTCATGAAGGACATGAACGGCATGACCTTGGTCATCGCACCCATGCCGGGCATCTGCTGCGCGTCACCGGAGCCGCCGGCACCGGCGGCGGCAGGCGCGGCCATCGCCATCTGCTTCTTCGCGCGCCGGAAGTTGAAGGTCGCGACGGCGGCCACGATCACGAAGAGCCCGATGTAGACGAGCCCCTGCGCGCCGAAGACCCCGCCGTCGGAGAGCGCGTCCTTCCACCGCCCGCCGAGGGGCGCGGCGAAGAGCTTGTGCCCGAGCAGCGCGTTGGCTTCCCCGCCGATGTTCGAGTTCGAGAAGAGGTGGTAGAGCAGGAAGAACGCCGGAAGCTGGAACAGGCTGGGCAGGCACCCGGAGAGCGGCGAGACCTTCTCCGCGCGGTGCAGTTCGAGTACCGCCTTCTGCAGCTTCTCGGGGTTCTTGGAGTGCTTCTTACGCAACTCGGCGATCTGCGGCGACAGCTTGGCGCGCGCCTTCTGGCCACGGGCCGAGGCCCGCGACAGAGGGTGGACGAGGAGTCGTACGCACGCGGTGAACAGCACGATGGCGGCGGCCGTCGCGGAGGCGTGGAAGGCCGGTTCGAGCAGATCGGCGAGGGAGCCGACCAGGTCGGCGAAAAGGGACATGAAATCGGACAGGAAGCCGGGCATGGAGAAGCCCTCCGGGGGTCTCGTCGTACCGAGGAAGAGAGATGAGGAACTCGTGTCGGCGTGACGGCCCGCGAGGGGTCCAGAGCCCGTGAGGGCTCTCGATCTGTCGCTGGAGGTGCGGGAAGAAGCGCAGGTCCCCTACGCGGCCGTCATGACGAGACGGCCCGGTGCTCGGGGCCGCCTGCGCCCGGAGGCGTCGGGATCGCGCTGCGGCAGGAACGCCGTGCGCTTCTCGCGGTCGCGGATGGCTGTACGCACCCGGGTGCGCGGCACGGCGGGAGCGCAGCGCGCGGCGAGCAGGGAGCAGACGGCGAGCGCGGAGCCCGCGGCGGCGGTCGCGGCGAGCGCGACGGCGGCGGTGAGGCTGCTCGCGTCGAGGAGGACGACCTCGACGAGGACGAAGAGGAGAAGGCCGGTGGGACGGAGGGCGGCTTTCCAGCTGCGGATCATGTCCTGCATCGCTTCGAGCCCCCTCTCCGTGAATCTTCGAGCCTTCGAGTCTTCGAGACGTCAGGTCTTCGAGCCTTCGAGACTTCGAGACTTCGAGACTGCTGACCTGTACGACGTATCGCGTACTGCCGTTATACAGGATCCGTCTCGCCGACCGTAGGGGCCGCCCTACCGGGGCCGCATGGACCGCAGCTTCCCCCACACGATGAGCCGGTACTTGGAGGTGTACTCGGGGGTGCAGGTGGTGAGGGTGATGTAGTACCCCGGGGAGCTGTACCCGTGCCCGGCTTTCACCAGGCTGCGGGGCACGGCCCGGATGACGCCGCTGTCACGGGCGGAGGTCTGGGCGAGCGTCTTGTCGACGACGTACGTGTAGACGGCCTTCCGGGTCTCGACGACGACCTCGTCACCGCCCCGGAGCCGATTGACGCGGCGGAAGGGCTCGCCATGGGTGTTGCGATGCCCGGCGAGCGCGAAGTTCCCGCCCTGACCGGGCTGGGCGGTACGCGGATAATGCCCGACGTATCCCTTGTTGAGTACGGCGCTCTTGCTGACCCCCTCGGCGACGGGCACCCGTATCCCGATGCGCGGAATGCGCAGGACGGCGTAGGCCTGGTCCCAGCGGGGTGCGGGGGCGGCGACGGATTGTTGCCGCCGGGCGGGCTCCTGACCGGGGGTTTCACCGGCGCCTGAGGCACGCGACTCGGGTCCGGCGCCGGAGGAGTCAGCCGAAGCTGACGGACTCCCACGCCCCGCACCCCCCTCCTCGTCCCCCGCCCCATCCCCATCCCCATCCCCCTGCCACTCGCGCTCCAGGGCGTGGACCTTGCGCTCGGCGCCTTCGCGGGCCTGCCGATTGGTCCACCAGAGCTGATGGACGACGAGCAGCAGCAACACGAGCCCGCAGGTGACGGCGGCCTCGGCGCCGCCCCACACAAGGCGAGCACCTCTCCCCCGCCCGCGCCCCCGCCGCCCACGAGGCCCCTGCACAACAACAGGAACCCGCTCAGCCCGCTCCCGCACGTCGGCACCTCCCCTGCCAAGAGGGCGGCAGATTAAGCCCAAGCCGCCGAACAATCCATGCCACCCACACCCCGACCGCACCCCGAGGACATCCCGACGGCATCCCGACCGCATGCCGACGACACCGCCGAAACCACAAAAAGTACGGCGCCCTGATCTGCCCTGATCTGCACGGCAACCCTGCTGCTAGGCCCCCACTCGGCAGTACGGTGTCCCGTATGCGCCCCGACACGCCTGCCGACCACATCGCCGAAGCCGAGCGCCTGGAGCGGACCGCCGGCTTGTACCCCGAGGACACCGAGCACCTGCTGCTCCAGGCCGCGGCCCACCTAGAACTGGCGGGCGAACGCGACCGCGCGACCACGCTCTACGACCGCCTGCTGACCCCGGACGCCCCTCACCCGGCGTCGGCCCCCACCCTCATCCGAGCCTTGAAGGCCTCGAACCTCTGGGAGTACGGCCACGAGGCGGAGGCAAGGGCGATCATCGACGGCGTACGGGCGGCGGCCCCGCGCGACCCGGCCCCGTGGGTGATCGCGGCGGAGTCCCTGGAATCGCACGACGAACTGAGTCAAGCGCAGGAAACATTCACGCAGGCGCTGGAACTCCTGCTTCCGTCCAGCTCCGGCGGCACCCCGTCCTACGAACAACGCCCGTTGCTGTTCGGCCGCCACCGGGTACGCCGCTTGCTGGGCGCGCCCCACGACGAATGGGACGCGCTGGCGGACCAGATCTCGACGTCCCCGGTCCCCCTGGACGAACTGCACGACCCGAAGCGCATCTGGTCCCTGGGCTCGGACAACCCGGTGGAACTCCGCGCGGAAATCTCCCGCATCCAGGCGGAGTTGGGCTCGTACAGGGAGGCACTGTCCCGCCCGTTCCCGGTGGCGGTCCTGCACTGGCCGTCGGCGGAACTGGAAGAACTCCTGACGGCGTACCCGCCCCTGGAATCCGAATACCCCTCGCACGAGGCGCACTTGTCGACCATAGAGTCCTCCCTGCGCGAACTCTCCGCCTCGGGCACCCCCAACTTGGGCATCGTCACGGGCACGGTCCCGTCGTACGAGGCATTCGCAGCCTCAGAGGGCGCACAACCAACGGACGCCTCCCTACTACCGCAGTACGCGACGACGCTGGCTGCGCGGGGGCGGGCTGTGGGGTGGCCGCCGGAGGCGGGGGCGGCTTGTTGGTGTGGGTCGGGGAATGTCTACGCGGAGTGCCACGGCACACAGGGGAACTAGAAGAAAGCGGGAGGCATAAGGGACCTTCTCATCCTTATCCAGGAACTAGGTCCCCTATGTCCGACCTCTGCAGTACCGTCACACTGATCCAGTTCATTTGTCGGGCCGCCCCCCTCCCCCACGCAGGCCACGACCTGCGTGCGCGAGGAAGAACATGGCCTATCAGCCCAGCACTGCTTGGGAGTACGACGTCCCTACGACGGGGAGCGCTCACCTGCCCCCGGATGCCGGATACGGCAAGGCACTCACCAATCAGGGGTACAGCTTCGAGGTCGCTGTGGCCGACCTGGTCGACAACTCGATCGACGCGGGTGCCGACAAGGTCGTCGTCCACTTCCTGCGGGATACCGATCGGATCCTCTCCCTCCTGATCATCGACAACGGCCGCGGTATGGATGACTCGCACTTGAACGCCGCGATGACCATCGGTAGGCGCCGCGAGTACGGTGACGGCGCGCTCGGTATGTACGGAACGGGCCTCAAGGCTGCCTCCCTTTCCCACGCCTCCTCCCTGACGTTGGTCAGCCGCACCAAGCGCAGCCGCGCCGCAGGGCGCCGTCTCACCGCCGAAGGGATCGAGGACAGCTTCCGCTGCGACACGGTCGACCCGCGCTATGCGCAGGACCTGGTCGACCGCTACGACGGCGTCATCGAATGGCATGGCACCATCGTGCGCTGGGACCAGGTACGCACCTTCCAGACGGTCGCGCGTGGCCAGAGCGACCAGTACCTGTCGAAGGCGATATCCCGCCTGGAAACCCACCTGGGCTTGTACTTGCACCGCTTCCTCCAGCGTGGCCTCCAGCTCGACATCGCCGTGTGGGACGTCAGCCCGGGCAGTGACGGCCACGGTGGCTGGGAAGAGCTGGACCACATCAGCGTGGAAGCTCTGGACCCGTTCGGCTACAAGGTGCCGGGCAGGGCGAGGTATCCACGTACGTTCACAGCCACCGTCGAGGGCGTGGGGGACGTGCCACTGACCGCGCACATCTGGCCCGCCAAGTCCAAGCAGGCGGGGTTCCGGCAGATCGGCGCACTGGCCGAGCGACAGGGCTTCTACTTCTACCGCAACGACCGGCTCGTCCAGGCAGGCGGCTGGAACGGGCTGCGCAACCCGGAGGGCCACCTCGTCCTGGCCCGCGTCGAGGTCGATCTGCCGACCTCCGACAACTCGGTCTTCAGTCTCGATGTGAAGAAGGAAGGGGTCACCGTCACCCCGGCTTTCACTCTCGGTGTCGAGAAGGCGGCAGACAGTGCGGGCAACACCTTCCACACGTTCCTCGACGACGCGGAGGCCACCTACCGGGACGGGGCGAAGCGTTCGGAGATCGTCCGCAAGTCGGTGACCGCACCCGGTAAGGGACTTGACCCCAAGGTCAAGCGGGTCATCAAAGAAGAGCTGCCAGAGAAGCCGGGTGAGGAACCAATCGAATTCACCTGGTCGCCGCTGCCTGACAATCGCTTCTTCGACCTGGACCGCGAGGCCAACGTCGTCCTTCTTAACAAGTCCTTCCGTAAGGACTTCAATGACGGGCGCCATGGCGGGTCCAACGACGCGCCTGTGGCCAAGACTCTCCTCTACCTCCTCCTGGAGGACTGCTTCGGCCTGGGCCGCTGGGAGAAGACCCGCCAGGACCGCATCGAGTACTGGAACACGATCATGCTGGCGTCGGTCGCCGCGCAGCGCGAGCGTCGCGAGCGAAGCACAGAGTCGGCCTCCTCCTGATCCGTCCTCCTGACCTCGAACTCCCTCTGTAAGGAACCGCCCCGTGAGCGACGTACGTGATGTGAGCGACGCCCTCTTGGAGATCCACTCCTCTGCCCTGGCCGGTATGGGCAACAGCCCTCGGCACTTCGCCCGTTGGGCCGCACTCGCCGCTGACGAGGATCACCCGGACGCCGATCTCACCGAGGAGACCTTCCGGTCCCGGCTCGTCGATGGCGACGAGTCGCTCCACGCACTGTGGAGCCGCCACCTCAACGACTGGGACTTCGCCCGGTCCACCTCTTGGGCTGCCGACACCGCGCCTCGTACGCGGGCCAGGCGTGAGGCCGCGTACGAACGGCTGCAGCTCGGGGCGGATCTGCGCAAGGTCCTGGATGAGGCGATACGAGTCTCGGAGGAACCCGGAGCCACGGTGATCACCCGGGAGTTCACCCCCTGGTACACCAAGGAACGAGCATCGGCTCGCTCCTTCTACTGGCGCGCATACGAGGGGAAGCTGCGCTCCAAAGGGTGGTCCGATGCTGCGGTAACCGGCCTGGACGAGGCGAGCCACGCAGTCGTCGAGCGCCTCGCCGACCCCGAGCAAGCCGCCGCACGCCAAGCGAAGGGCCTGGTCGCGGGGTACGTCCAGTCGGGCAAGACCGCCAACTTCACGGGCGTCACGGCCAAGGCGATCGACGCCGGTTACCGCTTGGTCATCGTCCTGGGCGGCACCCTGAACATGTTGCGGGCACAAACTCAGCGCCGCCTCGACATGGAGTTGATCGGCCAGGAGAACATCCTGCGCGGAGCGAACCCAGACGACATCGACAGCCTTGTCGGCATCGACTATGTGGGCGACGACTCCGACTGGCCCGACTTCGTGAGCCACGATGGTCGTCCTTCCGCACGCGGCGCCTTCGACGTCGAGCGCCTGACCACACGCGACAACGACTACAAGAGTCTGGCCCAGGGCATTCGTGCTCTCGAATTCGAGAAGCGCGAGCCGACCCGCCCCCTGCACGACCCGGCGAACCTGCACCACACGGCGGCCCGCGTCATGGTCGTGAAGAAGAACAAGTCGGTCCTCACCAAGCTCGTCAAGGACCTCAAGCAGATCCACGGCCTCCTCGGCGAACTCCCCGCGCTGATCATCGACGACGAGTCCGATCAGGCATCGGTGAACACCTCGAACCCGAAGAAGTGGGAACAGGGCCGAACCGAGCGGACGGCGATCAACAGCCTGATATCCCAGCTCCTCGGCCTGCTGCCGCGCGCGCAGTACGTCGGCTACACGGCGACTCCCTTCGCCAACGTCTTCGTCGACCCGAGCGACGGCGAGGACATCTTCCCCACCGACTTCCTGATCTCGCTGCCCCGCCCCGCGGGGTACATGGGCGTCCAGGACTTCCACGACCTGGACTCGGCCCTGTCGCCCGAGGAACGTACCTGCGCCAACTCACAGGAGAAGGCCCACGTACGAGGCATCTACGAGGAAACGAAGGGCGGAGATCGCCTGCAAGAGGCAATGGACGCCTTCATCCTCTCCGGTGCCCTGAAGCTCTACCGAGCCGCGCACGGCGTACCGGAAAAGCCCTTCCGTCACCACACGATGCTGGTCCACCAGTCGGTGAAGACGGACGACCACTCCGACCTCGCCCTGCGCATCAACTCGATGTGGCACGAGGCGGGTTACACGTCGACCACCGGCCATGCCCGGCTGGCCGACCTGTGGTCCACGGACTTCGGCCCAGTGAGTGAGGCCCGCGCCACCGATCTGCCGTCCCCTGACTCGTACGAGGACCTGCGCCCGTACGTGAGCCGCGCGCGCCAGCTCATCGGCTCCGGCGGCAAACCGGTCATCGTCGTCAACGGCAACTCGGACAGCTACTTCGATCAACTGGACCTGGACTTCGACCGCACCCCGCGCGTCTGGAAGATCCTGGTCGGCGGCACGAAGCTCTCCCGCGGCTTCACGGTGGAGGGCCTGACCGTCACGTACTACCGACGCACCACCCAGCAAGCGGACACGTTGATGCAGATGGGCCGCTGGTTCGGCTTTCGTCCCGGATACCGGGACTTGGTGCGGCTGTACATCGGGCGTGAGGAGCCCTACGGCCGGGCAAAGACCGCCGACCTGTACGAGGCGTTCGAGGCGGTGTGCCGGGATGAGGAACTGTTCCGGGAGCAGCTGTCCCGCTACTCAGAACTGGTCGATGGAAAGCCTCAGCTGACACCTGCGCAGATACCGCCGCTGGTTTCGCAGCACTTGCCGTGGCTGAAGCCCGCGGCTAGGAACAAGATGTTCAATGCGGAGCTGGTGGAGGTGCGGTCGCCGGGCAAGCCCATCGAACCAGCGGCCTACCCCCTCGATTCCAAAGCCACGGCCCGCAACACTCAACGCTGGAACACGATCCTCGCGGCTCTGGGCAGCAGCGGCACGGCCGTTTGCCGACTCCTCCCCGACGATACGTCCCGCCAGGCACGCACTTTCCGAGCAGCCAGAATCGTCGTTCCGCACGCAGAGCTGCTCGGGGTGCTCGGTGGCCTGGAATGGGAGAGCAAAAATCTGTTCGTGCCGCACCTGACGTACCTGTCCCAGCTGGACGGGCGTCTGGCAAAGGTCGAGGACTGGCTCGTCCTCGCTCCCCACCTCACAGAACGGCACCGCATCCCGACCGCCATCCTCGGCCACGGCCCCTTCTCCGTCTTCCGACGCAAACGCCAAGCAGGTAAGACAGCCTTCGGACGCATCTCAGGGCTCGAACACCGAACTTACGCACAGCAGCTGATCGACCATGCGGGAACTCCTGAGGGTGCCGACACCACACCAGAGATGGGTCCGCAGCGCGGAACGGTACTGCTCTACCCGGTGATCGAAGCCGCTACTGACGCCGAGGTGAGGTCGGTCGTATCTTCGGGCACAGTGAGTGCAGCCAACGTAACTATGGCGTTCACGCTAATCCCGCCGAAAGCAGCGATCGACTCCAAGCGCCAGCTCATCCGCTTCCGCGCCAAAGACTCCAGCCTGCCGGATGCCGCGATCATCGATAGGCACTAGACGACTTGCACGGGCAGTCGGCAATGAAAATGGCCGTGAACTAGACACGGTTACAGGGCAACTAATCAACTGGAGAAGGAACTTGCTCCCGTTCGAAGAGGACGTTACAGCGGCGACCCACATCGCTCACGATAAACCGACGACACAAGATGCCGAGCTCCTCAAGGTGCACGAGAGGATCCGCGCTCTCGACCCGGAAGGCCAGCGGTTCGCGTCTGTCCTCCGCGACACTATCGACATGCTCCTCAACGGCGAGGTGACCGGGCGCTACGACTGGAAATCCCTTTTTAAGACGGAAAAGACACATGCCGGAACGCTGGTCGAGATTAACTTGCAGCGTGAGTTCAGATTCAACGATGGCCTCGTCATGGACTACCGGATCGCCGGCATCGACGTGGACTGCAAGTACTCCCAGCAGTTCGGCGGCTGGATGATCCCTCCAGAAGCCCTGGGACACCTTTGCTTGCTGGTGTGGGCAAATGACTACAAAAGCCGCTGGAGCGCGGGGCTACTCCGCATAAATCGCGAGTGGCTGAACGTCGGCAATAACCGGGATATGAAGCTGACCGTTAAGGCTGCCCACCGTGACAAGATCCAGTGGCTGTGGCAGGACGCTGAACTTCCTGAGAATGTCTTACTGCACATGGATCCTGACAGCCGCGCAGCGGTCTTCGCCTCAAAGTCCGGCCAACAGCGTCTGAACGAGTTGTTCAGACGAGCACCGGAGCGCCGCATCGGCAGGAATGTAGTCCGTACAGTTGCGCAGCAGAAGGACTACATGAAGAGAGTACGAGGGAACGGCGGTTCGCGCTCCGCACTGCAACGTGAGGGATTCATCATTATGGGGGATTACAGAAATCACCAGGAAATCGCCCGCCAGCTCGGGGTCCCAGTTCCCCGAGAGGGAGAATTCGTGAGCGTAAAAGTGACCGAATCGACCAGCTTGCACGATTCGAATCGCGCCACGATCAACGGTCGGCAGTGGATAACTGCAGGCCCCGAATCCCCAGAAACAACCGCCCCTGAACTGCCATCTCATACGCGAGCTGACTGACCCCAACTGAAACTGCACTGGCTCTATTAATGAATCCTGAATACTCATCAACGAATGATCCTGCGATCCAGGAAACACTTGCATGGTTTCTTAATCATAAGAACCATGAGGGAAAGTTCAGAAGCTCTCTGAGAACAGCAATAGAAGAAGTTCTCGACGGCCGCAGAACAGGCCGGTACTCAATCGAGCAACTCACGAAGAATGAGAAGTCGTACATCGGAACCAAGGTTGAGATTGTCCTGCAGGACGCGTTCTCGATCCCGCGAGGAAAGAAAAGAGATGGATCTAAGGAGAAGCCCCTAGACTACTCCATCTGCGGGCACGAAGTGGATTGCAAATTCACGATCGGGTCCAACTGGGCAATCCCCAGGGAGGCTGTCGGTAAAATTTGCCTTCTGGTGAGCGTGAATGAACCTAAGGAGCACTTCAGTGTAGGTGTACTAAGGATGCTCCCTGAGTTCCTTACCGGAAAACCGAATAACGATGGGAAAAGAGGAGTGTCCGCCGGAATCGGAAAGAAGAGAATCGATTGGATCTCCAAGGAGAAGGCATTCCCCAAAGGAGTCCTCCTGGCCTTGCCTCCAGAGGACCAAGACTATGTCTGCGAAGAATCGAAATCAGGCCAGGAGCGCATCAATAGACTTTTCGAGCGAGTGCAGCGAATTCTAATTGATCGCAACACCACTGATACGGTTGCCCAGCAGCTGGACGGAATGGCGCGTGCACGCGAAGGAGACGGGCGGGCCAGAACCGTCCTGCGCAGCCAGGGAATTCTCATTGCGGGACACTGGCGAGCGCACAGGCTGGTGCTGGATGCTTTGAGAGTTCCTATACCACGTATGCCTAAGAGCGGCGAGTTGGTTAGCTTCAGAGTTGTGGAAACTAAGCCGTGGCACCAAGACCGCCCCCGCATCTCCCTCGACGGGAAGGAGTGGGTGCTTGCATCCCATGACGACCCTGCCGAGACCGGGCCTCATCTTCCCGGAACCAAGAATTGAACTTCCATCTCAGCTGACCCAGGATCGCCGGTCATGAACGAACCGTGGGACCCTCCTGAGGGATCGTGGGCCTCCTCCGCTGCCCGCCGACGCAATATGCAGGCCATTCGCAGCCGGGACACGAAGCCCGAGCAACTGATCCGCAGACTTGTTCATGCGCAGGGGCTTCGCTATCGCGTGGCTGCCAAACCACTCCCAGGACTCCGTCGCACGGCAGATCTGGTCTTCCGCCCAACGAAAGTCGCCGTCTTCGTCGACGGCTGCTACTGGCATGGGTGCCCCGAGCACTACGTGCCGCCGAAGACCAACTCCGGCTACTGGTCGGACAAAGTTGCCCGGAACATGGCACGCGACCTGGACACCAATCAGCGCCTCACAGAGGCCGGGTGGCTCGTGCTCCGTTTTTGGGAGCACGAGCCAGCGGACAAGTGCGCGGCCAGCATCGCCACGGAGGTCGAAAGACGTCGGGCTAGTGCATGTAAGAGAAAGGGGGACGGCTGATCAGTTCTTCTTCCGGTCACGCTCGCGCGCAGCCTTTAGAACGTCCAGGATCGACGCACCGACCGCCTTAGCCACAGGCGGCGGGAAGGCATTGCCCACCTGCCGGTACTGCGCCGTCTTGCCAGCGGCCTTCTTACCGTCCTTCTCACCGCCGTCAAAGTTCCACCCCGGTGGAAAACCCTGAATGATCGCGGCCTGCTGCACCGTGAGCATCGGCCCATCGGGCCGGAAAAGGTCGCGCTCCTCGGTCTTCTTCTTCTTGGACGTGTCAGGGTCATTGGCAACACCAAGCCCTGAGACACCCAGCAGATCCCATGCAGCCTTGGCCCGGCTGGGTCCTAGGTCTGCACCGCCATGCTTCTTCGACCCGCCGACGAGCGTAGGCGCGATGCCGCCGCCCTTACCCTTGAGCTCATCGGCGCGCTTCTGCGCCTTCGTGTGCCAGCGGTTATAGCCATCCCGAGCGCGCTTGGCGTAGGGCCCTTCGAAATACGGCTTGTAGCGCTCGAGCATGGACAACTCAAGGCTCTTCGCGACGCTGACAGGCTCTTCATGAGTCGGAGTCGGCCACTCGTACTTGACGTCCTTCAGAACGTCATTGCGGATAGCTACGAGGATGGCGCGCGGACGGAGCTGCGGGACACCGAAGTCGCTGGCCTCCAGAACACCCCACTTGCACACGGTGTACTTGAGTCCTGGGTCGTAAGCCTGCTCGCCATCCTCCCCCCGGTATGTGCCGCCCTGCAGCTTGGCCAGGATCCAGTCGCGGTAGTCGGCGAACTTCGGGTCCATGATTCCGCGTACGTTCTCGATCAACACCGCGCGCGGGTTGAGTTCCTCAACGAGCTCCAGCATCCGCGGGAAGAGATCACGCTCATCATCTCTGCCGAGCTGCTTGCCAGCATGCGAGAACGGCGGGCACGGAACGCCACCTGCGAGAAGATCCAGGCCTTGGTCCGCTAGCAGCTCGCCACTCTTCTTCAGATCCCTGGCGGGCTTGAAATCCTTGACGTCTGTAGGCGGCAGGACATCGCAGTGTTCTCTCTCCCAACGCCACGCATCATGTCTCTCAATGTTGTCGCGGAGCGTGTTGACCGCATGTGGATCAATCTCCACCAGTGCGAGGTGCCTGAACCCGGCCTGATGCAGACCAATGGCCTGCCCACCCGCTCCAGCACAGATCTCCACAGACGTGTAGACAGGCTCAAGCTCATTCATGTGGGTCATGCCCCTCCTTACAGATGTGCAGCGGCGGGCACTCTGCGCGCACCACCATCACAGAGGGTGACAGACCCCACTGACAACGAGACCCGACCAAGTTTGCAGTACGTTCCACTGTTCGCTGAACGCCTCCTCCGGCACGCCGAACACTCATACGATATGCCTCATGGCGCGCATCGACTGGACCCGGGACGAGCTGCTGCTGGCCTGCGCACTCGTCATGCAGAACGACTGGCACGAGCTGCGCCAAGGCGACGCAGATGTGCTCGAACTGTCCGACCTGCTTCGGTCTCTCCCGACCAACCAGGACTCCGCTGCCAGTGACCCCCGGTTCCGGTCGCCCAACAGCGTCAGCCGCAAGACCACCGACATTGCGACTGCCCACCCCAGCTATGCGGGTGCCGCCACGAGGGGCGGCCGCCCGACACGAGCGGTCGTCAGTGACTTTCTGGCTCACCCGGCGGAGATGATGGCCACCGCCGAAGCGATCCGCCTGGGTATCGGATCCGGGGAGCTCCACCGAATACCGCCCCAGCCCGATGAAGCTGGCGATGACGGGGAGACAACGGCACGCGAGGGGCGGCTCCTGACTCGGTGGGCGCTGTACCGGGAGCGCGATCGCGGTCTGCGCAACCGCAAGATCCAGCAAGCCCGCCGTCGAGGTCAGGCCATCCAGTGCGTGGTGTGCTCCTTTGACTTCAAGCGTTTCTACGGCGCCGTGGGTGAGGATTACATCGAGGTTCACCACACCCTGCCTCTCCACGTTTCCGGGCCAACCGAGACCAAGCTCGACGACCTCGCCTTTCTGTGCGCCAACTGCCACCGCATGTGCCACAAGAGCTTCCGCGGTGAATCCTGGCGTACTCCCGACGCGCTGCGGGCGATGATCCGGGGATCCGAAACGGACGCCTTTCACGCCGCCTCGACCTCCGCCTCGTAACGGGCCTGCGCTCGATCAAGCACTTCATCCGGGTCACTGCCTTGCACTGCGAGCCAGTGCAGCAGGTCAGCAATGACATCGGTGACCGACGCCTCCAACATCGCGTATGCAGGGAAAGCCGCCGAACTGGTACCGGAAAGTTTCTGGTACTCGTCGAGCACCGCCGTCGCCCGCTGGACTCTCACGCAGTGACGCGCCGGCTCCAACGAGATCTCGCACCACACGGCCTTTCCCGTGGCAGTGAGCAGAGTGCCCCAATCCAGACTCATCGCAGCGAGCAGATGAAGGCCTCGACCACATTCCTCGTCGCAGCCCTCAACCCTCACCATCGGCACAGTGTGGCTCTTGTCGTGGAGCTCCACCCGGAGCCGGCCTTCCTTCGGCTCTAGGACGAGGGTCGCGGGCACCCCTTCCCCCACGTGCTTGATGATGTTCGTCGCCAGCTCAGTGACAGCCAGCTCGACCTCGTCGGCGACGGCTCCAGCGCCCCACCGCCCGAGCATGCACCGGACCGTCTACCGCAACAGCCCTAGCTCCTCCGGCACCGCCTCGAACGGCAGGACACACCGCAGCTGACGCGCGTTCTCTTTACAGAAGGACATGGCGAGACTCCCTCTCTGGCCACGTCAGCGCTGCGCCCACCGCAACCGAGCGGCGACGCTGCGTAGCCTTCGTGGCTCGAGTATGGCAGTGAGAAGTCTCGCCATGTAACTTCTCACGAGAATCCATCGAGTGAATCTGGTGGAGCATCAACTTCCGGACTGCATAGCCTGATTGCGGCCAGCGAGCACGGCGCCCGCGCCGCCAAGGAGGTAACCGACGTGCCAGCGAGGGCCACCACCCGCCGCCGCCAGCTAGGCGCAACCCTGCGCAAGCTCCGAATCCGTAAGGGGCTGACTCTGGAAGAGGCCGGTCTGCGCGTCGGCGTATCCAAGGCGACCGTCAGCCGGTACGAGACACGCGAAGGCCCCGTCAAATGGCTTGTCGTTGAAGCTCTTTGCCGCGAGTACGACGCCACCAGCGCCGAGCAGGATGCCCTCATTGGGCTGGCCAAAGATGCCAAGCAGCAAGGCTGGTGGAGGTCCTTCGCGGATTCCATCCCGGAGAGCATGAATCTGCTGCTCACCCTCGAAGACGAGGCTGTCCGCGAGGATCACTTCTCCTGCGTCTACGTTCCTGGGCTGCTCCAGACCCGCGCCTACTCCACTGCCCTGCAGCTGGCGAACGAGATAGAGCGCACCCCGGAGGACATCGAGCGTCTCGTCGATATCCGCATGAAGCGCCAGGAGATCCTCAACCGGCCGAAGCCGCCTCGCCTATGGGCCATCCTCGATGAGTCCGTTATCCGTCGAGTCGTCGGCTCCCCCGACGTCATGCGCGACCAGCTGGACCAGCTGCTGCGAGCCAACGAATCTCCTCATGTCACGCTCCAAGTGCTCCCCTTCTCTCAGGGTGCGCATGGCGCCGCCCTCGGCAGCTTCGTGATCCTGGGTGGTCAGGAGACGACCCTCGACGTCGTCTATGTGGATCTCCACGTCGGATCGATCTTCATAGAGAAGGACGAGGAGCTGGACAGATACCGACTTGCGTTCGACTATCTCCGCGCACAAGCGTTGGGCATGGGTGCGTCTTCCGCCCTCATCCGCCAGATTCGCGAGGAGATTCAATGATCAGCAGCGGTCCCGACTGCCACGCCGTCGATGACTCGGCGTGGTTCAAGTCCACTTACAGCGGATCCAATGAGACCGAGTGCGTAGAGGTCGCTGTTGTGAGTACCCACGTCTTCATACGCGACTCAAAGCGCCCAGGCGACATGCAGTTCGTCGTCGGTCCGCACGCTTGGGCCGGATTCGTCGCATCCATACGAGACATACCTCGCCCCTGACTCGTCCGACCCTCCGGGCATTGCTTGGCAACCCCCGTACCCCCTGGCACAGTTACTCGCACAGGACCGGCTCAAGAAGCAGGGGCAGACGGGGGCATGGGGCACACGCGGCGGCGCGCAGCACTCGCACTCGGAGCCCTCGTGCTCGGCGGTGTGGCGTGGCAGTGGCCCGTCGGGCGGGACGATGCCATTGATGCCACCCAGTTCACCATCGCCTTCTTCGCCACGCTCCTCACCGGCGAAGCAGTCATCTTCGCGCTCTCCTTTTCCGCCGCCAGTTCTTGGCCCTCCCTCCGAGCCATAGACAGCCATATCGCCTTCCGCGAGTGGGTGTTGGCCGGGTGGATCGCTGCCATGTTCACCGCAGGCGGGCTTCTTGGGCAGAGTGAGCGGAGTACGACCTATGGAGCGCTGCTCTTCCTCCTCGCCAATTGCTTCGGCATCTTCTCCTTTGCCCGGCTCTTCGGGCTTGCCAGCATCGGCGGGCGCAATCGGCTGCTGCGGCGCACCCTGGGGCTCGGGATCGCCGAACTCCGGGCGCGGCAAGCCACCCCCGGCCATGAGGATCAGGAACTCAGCGACGATCCCGTTGTCGCCTCCTACCTCGGCGCCCTCGATCAAGTCATCAGTGGCAACGACCCCAACGGCATTCGCAATCTCGTACTTCAGCTCACAAGCGCCCAAGTCCCCGCGCCCGCGAGCGAGGACGTTGCCGCTCTCCATCTGGAAGTCCTCCACCGACTCTGCCGCGCCGCTCTCGTGCGCGGCACCGATCCCGTCGTCGTGGTCGGGTGTGCGGAGTCGATCCTCGAATCCTTGATACGTCGCGTTCGTACACTGCCCGATCCCGCCGTCGCGCTCGGTGAGGCAAGTCGCTATCTCGCCTGGCTCGGCAGCACCGCCACGCTGATGTCCCAGCGCGGCATCGCCGACAAACGTGCCGCCCGCGAGCTCGTCGCCATGTCCGTCGACAGCCGTCGGCTCATTCTCCGGCAGGCCGATCCCGATCCGGTGTCCGTGAGGAGTTCCGCCGACATGGGATCCGTCTTCGAGAGCCCGTTGGCCATGCTGCTCTGGGCTCAGGATTTCACCGAGTTCCATGGTTCGGACCAGGCCGGGGCCTTCTATGGGATCCACCAGTTCCTCACCGGGCGGAAGTTCATGGGGAACTACTGGGACGGCGCGTCCGTGTTGAGCGAGACTCGGGCTGTCCTCTACGGCAACACCAGCGGTCCACCCGCCGGTACTACCGAGGCTCGTCGGTCCCGTGAACTCTTCAGCGGTGTTGCCGAGTTCGATCGCTTCTGGGGTCTCGTCTCCGTCAATGCCCTCGCTACCCTGCGCGATGTGCGGGCCGAGCATCCCGCCGAGCTCATCCGGCCCGAGTTCACGCCGGATCCACAGCTCCTCGGCGCTTATCTACGGACGTTCGCCAGCCACCGATGGTTCGACACCGCTGCGGATGCGCAGAAGGCTCTGCTCACCCTCATGGTGCGCAGCGACGGTTCCGACTCGCCCTGGGAGCAGGCCCAGCTGCGCCGGGAGCGGTCAGTCATCCATACGCCCGCTCCTCGCAGTGCACCTCATGGCCGTCCCGCTGCCATGGTCCTCGCCATAGCCGCCCGGCTGGCGCCCCTCACTCACCGAGATCCGGATCCCGAACTCCGTGCCTTCCTCAGTGGGCTGTCCGCACCTGCGCTGGACGCAGCGGCCGGTCTCGCGCGTCGCGTCCTACCCGGCACTGCGGGCCTCAATGACCCACTGGAGTCCGTCGTCACCGGATTACGTGTTCTCCAACTCGTCGGCGCTCATGCCGGGAGCACCTCGTGAACTATGAGGAGTGGGCCACGGCCATCAACCGCGTCGGCGGAACCGGCGTGCAGGCTGCCCTCGTCGTCCAGTGCGGTCTGGAGTGGCTGCTTCCCGGACGGCTCCCCCTCCGTAACGCAGTCGACGAAGCCCTCTTCAACGCCCAGTTACGTCGGGGCACTTCGCTGCGCATCACCCGCGTCCTGCTGCACAATCTTCCGGCCGCCGTCAGCGACGGGCCCGGGGGCCCGGACATGACGCGGTCCTTCGAGCAGTGGAACCACCGGCTCGCAGCATCCGGCGCGCTCCTCCAGGCGCCCTCCCCTCACATCGAGCGGCTCATCATCGAAGGAAGCGAATCCGGTGCATCCGTACCGGATATGGTCGACGTCCAGGAAGAGGGCCGCTGGTGGGATGCGCCGCGCACCGCACAGGTCCTGCGGACCATCTCAAGCCCCGGTGCGACAACACCTCTGACCGGTTACGACGTGAACCTGGACGGACCGTTCAGCGATTCGGACCCGTCGGTCCACATGTGACACGTACGACGCGAGGGAGAGATTCCGTTGCCTTACGCACCTGAGACCGAGCAGGACCACAAGTTCCTGGAGCAGGCCATCGCCATCTCACGGCACTCCCTGGAAGACGAAGGGAAGACTCCTTTCGGCGCTCTCGTGGTGGTGGAGGGCGAGGTCGTGGGCACGGGCACCAGCTCCGTGGTCGAGCTCCAGGACCCGACCGCACACGCGGAGGTCATGGCGCTGCGCGACGCGGGCAAGCGGCTCGGGCGGCACCTCATGGAGGACGCCGTGATGTACGCGAGCAGCGAGCCCTGCCCGATGTGCCTCACCGCCTGCTACTGGGCTCGGGTCCCCCGCCTCGTATACGCCGCGACCAGTCACGATGTCGCCGTCAACGGCTTCGAAGACCTGCAGTTCTACCGGGAGTTGGCTCTCCCCAACGCAGAGCGCCGTCTGCTGGCCGAGGTGCCCGTACAGGGCGACCTGCGGTCCACTGCCGCGGCCGCTCTCGGCGAGTGGGCGGAGGGCCTGCCGTCTCCCGTGGAGCCGAAGCTCTGACACCACGGGGCAGGACCCCCAGCAAGCCAGTCAGCCCGCAAACACTGTCGGCAGCGCCGCGTCCCGCACGGCAACGCGCCTCAGGGGGCCCGCTCCTGGCGGGCCCCCTGAGGGGTGGCACTCGGCGTTCAGCGCCCAGGGTCCCGGCCCCGCACCCAAAAGGCGCAGCCCAGGACAGGTGCGTCAGTGGGTACTCGCCGGGGTACCCGGCCGCCTCGCTCAGAGAACATCTCTACTCAACCGCCCCCATGGCGGGCGTCCTGATCTACACGGCAACCAGCGACTCGGAGGGCAGCCTCGGAGGGCTGGTCGTCCAGGGCGAACCCGACTCCCTGTCCACCTCGTTCCTCTCGGCCTTGCGTCGGGCGGAGTGGTGCAGCGCAGACCCGCTTCAAGTCCTCCTACAGTGGCGGCTCCGGGACCGAGTGCGTCGAGGTGGCGGTGTCTGAGCACGAAGTGCTTGTCCGTGACTCCAAGTGCTCCGACCCCGATCGGCTCGCCGTTGAACCGCGCGCCTGGGCCGGATTCGTCGCATCCATACGAGACATACCTCGCCCCTGACCCCGGGAATCCTGGAACCTGCTCGGCCAACCTCACCCAGCGTGGCCCTAGCCCAGTGGTTTGCACGAAAGTCCCGCGACACGCCGAGCAGGGCGAGCAGGGGATGGGACTTTTCTGCATTACGGAGGCCACCGAGCGTCCTGGGCATCGTCTCCGTGGGGCCGGTGATGACGAGGCCCTCCGGGAGCGTCAATGCCTGGAGTTCCGGCGCTGGGTTCGGTCGTCCGCGAAGGCCTCCCAGGCGCTTCAGCCACCTCCGGCGCCCGCCCTGCGCCTCCGCCGACGTCATCGGCTCGCGGTGCGGCAAGTTCGATGACAGCTCTGCCCGTAAGCCATCCGCTTCCTACGGCTAGGCGGCGGAGTCGGCAGGTTCTTCTTGGGCTCGCAGCATCTGTGCCATGGCCTCCAGGCTGCGCGCAGCGGCCGTGCCACCACCACACGTCAACGAGGCGATGAGGCTGCCGAGCAGACCGTCCCGGTCGGCGACGATCCGGACCTGGCCGACTTCGACGACGAGGCCCAACAGATCCAGCCGCAGCCCCTGCGGGATGTCGAGCACGACACAATCCGGAGCAGACGTTGTCATTCTGGCGCTCCCTATTGGAGGGTCGGGGTGCCCTCCTCGTACCCCTTGCCGACAGTCCGTACCCGACCGCGCGGCTGCACCCGATGCCGCTTCGCCGAGCACGTCGCCCGCCGGACACTCCGTCAGGCTTGTCGCGCCTGGTCCTTCCTGTTCGGAGCATGAGTGCGGTGGATCCGAACGGTATGGGACGGGCCCGACTACGCAGCCGAGTGGAGTCCGAAGAGGGGATCGTCGGGCGGCTGTTGGGACTACCGCTCCATCGGACGACCTGCGTAGCCCGCGCGTTCGGCGACCTGGCCCGGAACCGATGCGCAGGAGCCCGGCGCTCAACCGCACCCGCGCAAACGAAAAGGGCCCGCTCGTCGCGGGCCCCCTTCGGACAGGTGCGTCAGTGGTTACTCGCCAGGGTGGCCGTCGAAGCCGCCCGCGGCGTAGCCGGCGCCGTGGGTGATGCCGGCCGCGCCGCCGAGGTTCTCGAAGGCGAAGCCTGCCTTCCAGTCCCCGTCGTGGCCGTCGTCGTCGTGGCCGCCTGCGAAGTGACCGGCGCCCTCGGTGATCCCGGCGGGGCCGCCGAGGTTCTCGAAGGCGACGCTGCCTTCCGAGCCCTGGTCGTAGTCGTCGTGGGCGAGGGCGGTGCCGCTGGCGCCCATCACGGCCGCGGCGGCGAGAGCAGTGGCAGCCAAGGCGGTACGAATACGCATGGGGTCCCTTTCAGGTATGTGTGATGATCATGGCGTTTGTCCAGGTTTCCCCTCTTCCCGGACCACACAGACCCTCCCGGGTGCATTTCACCCGTACAGCCCGCCCTACCCGACCCGCTCGTCCCAATCAATCCGGTGTTCGAACTGCCACGCCCCCCACACCGCGCCCTCGCCCACCTTCGTCACCATCGGCAGCACCGCGTCCCGCAAGGCGCGGCTCAGCGGGCCCGCCGGTTTCGGGGTGGCCGTGCGGGCCGCCGCGGAGGTCGCGGTGGGGGTTGCCGTGGCGTGTTTCAGGATGCGGTCCACTCGGGGGCGGCGCAGGGACTCGTACGCCTTGAAAGCCTTGCCGGGGGGCAAGTCCCGCAGGCAGCGCGCCAGTTCTACCGCGCTCTCCGAAGCGAGCGACGCGCCCTGGCCCGATGCCGGGGGCGTCGCGTGGGCCGCGTCCCCGATCAGGATCATGCGGCCCCTGCTCCAGGCGCGGAGGGGAGGCATCGTTTCTGTAGGCCCTGTGATGACCAGGTCCGGTGGGAGCGTGGCCGCCAGTAGGTCCGATGCCGGGGTCCGGTCGTCCGTGAACGCCTCCCTCAGGCGCTTCAGCCACTCCGCCGCGCCCACCGCCTGCGTCTCGGTCGGCGTCATCGGCTCGCGGTGCGGCAGGTTCGCCGACCAGACCGCCGAACCGTCGTCCAGGATCTGGTAGGCGAAGTACGCCTTCTTGCCGAAGCACATGTACAGCACCCCCTCCGTCGAGGGGAGGTCCGTCGCCTTTGGCACGCTTGCCGAGAACGTCAGCATTCCCGCGTAGTGCGGCTTCGGAGTCGACGGGTCGATCAAGGAACGTACCGTCGAGTGCAGGCCGTCCGCGCCGATCAGGACGTCCGCCCTCGCCAGCGAACCGTCCGAGAAGCGGGCCGTCACTCCCGTGCCCGTGTCGGTCGCGTCCAGGAGGCGCTTGCCCCTGTGGAGCGTTATCCCGCGGCGCGTCGCCTCCGCCGCGAGCGCCTCTTGCAGCTCCGTGCGCCAGACGAAGCGGGTGGTGGGGAGGTCGGCGGGCGGGGCGAGTCGGGCCAGGTGCCTGCCCGTCCAGCTGCGCAGGCCCAGGGCGGTCACCGGGGTGCCGATGGCGCGCACCGCCTCCGCCGCGTCGATCGCCTCCAGCGCCTGCAGGCCGTTCGGGGCGACCGTCATGCCGCCGCCGGAGCGGGAACTCCGTTCCTTCGAAACGGAGTCGTCGTACGCCTCGTACACCGTCGCCTCAATGCCCGCCTTGTGCAGGGCCATCGCCGCCACCGGGCCTGCGATGCCACCCCCGATGACCAGGGCTGTTCGGGTGCGGGCAGTGGTTCGCGCGGTCATCTCTACTATCGGTCCCTCGTCGGCAGCGCCTTCGAGCGCGCCGCGGATGCGCAGCGCACACCCGCCCCAACCTACGTGGCGCAGACCCCCTCGCCGCAAGGCTTTCCTGGCGCGTTAGCCTCGGGTCGAAGGCGCATTGAGGGCGCATTGAGGGCGTATCGGCTGGAAGCGAAGCCGGTGGAAGACGCCGGTGGAAGACACCAGTGGAAGAAACCGTGGAAACGGAAAGCGGAGGCGCAGGCATGGCGAAGGTACCGGCAGGGGCAGTGGCCGCCAGTGGGCTCGTCGGAGGGTTCGCCATCGCCCGGTGGACCAAGAAGCGGCCGCTGGGTGGGCTCGTCCTCGCCGCCGCGGGGGCCGCTGCCGCGCAGCAGTGGCGGCAGAGCGCGGGCGGCAGGACCGCCGTCGCGCTCAGTGCCACGTACGTCGCCGCCTTCGCCGGGTCGCATCCGCTCGCCAAGAAGGTCGGGGCCTGGCCCGCGGTCTTCGGGGTCGCGGGGGGCGTGGGGCTTGCCTCCTGGGCGCTCGCCGATCGCCGCCGGGCGTCGGACGACCTCACCCGCTCCGTCTGACCTCACCCGCTCCGTCTGACCTCACCCCATCGGATCATCCGTCCGACCTCACCTGTTCCGTCCGACGGCGCGACCGGACCGGCTCCGTCCGACGGCCCCACCGGCTCCGCGCCTCGGTTCAGGCCTCGCTCCCGCTGTCCCTGAACAGGCGCGCGAATCCCGCCACCGCGAGGACCCCCGCCCCCATCACCAGGGCGAAGGCCCCCCACGCCAGCGGCCACACCGCCGCGTCCGGCTCCGGGTGGCTGTCGAACGAGACGTACATCAGCGTCGCCGGAGGGCCCGCCACAAGCAGCAGCGCCCAGCCGAGACGGTCACGGAAGCCGAAGTAGGCCGCCAGGGCCAGCATCGTGACGGCCAGGGCGGTGATGCCGAGCGCCGTCACCGGTGACGTCTCGTCGATCGCGCCGGGCGTCTCGGGGCGGTTGCGCAGGTCCCAGGGCAGACAGAGGAGGTACGCCGCTGCCGCGAGGCCCGCGCCGAGCGCGCGCGTCACCCAGCGCCGCAGGGGCGGGCTGTCGGGCAGGGACCACAGCAGGTTCCGCGGGTTTATGGGGCTCAGTTCATGGCGCGGGCTCATGCGCGGGTTCATGCGGGGATACATGCGCGGGCTTATTCGCAGACTCGTGCGCGTGCTCATGTTCATCGACTTTGCCGTCATGGGTACGACCCTGTCGACTTCGCCGTGGGGCGCGACAGAGTACGCGTACTCAGACCGCTGGGACCGCTGGGGCCGCTCAGACCGGCCGCGCGCCCCCTGTGCCCCTGAACGTCGTCCGGTACGACCCCGGCGACACCCCGAGCCCCGCCTGGAAGTGCTGCCTCAGCGACGCGCCCGTGCCGAAGCCCGCCTCCGCCGCGATGCGGTCGACCGTGCGGTCCGTCTCCTCAAGGAGCTCGCGGGCCCGGTCCACGCGGCGCTGGGTCAGCCACTGCATCGGCGTCAGGCCCGTCTCCTCGCGGAAGCGGCGGCTGAAGGTGCGCACGCTCATGGATTCCTGGGCGGCCATCTCCGCGAGCGTCAGGGGCTCGGACAGGCGCGTCCGGGCCCACTCGCGGGCCCGGCCCGTCGACGTCAGGCGGGGCTCCGCCACCGGGCGCCGGATGTACTGGGCCTGGCCGCCCTCGCGGTGCGGGGGTACGACGGTGCGGCGGGCCACGTCGGCCGCCACCGCCGAGCCGTGATCGCCCCGGATCATGTGCAGGCAGAGGTCGATGCCCGCGGCCTCGCCCGCGGAGGTGAGGACCGGGCCCTCGTCCACGTACAGGACGTCAGGGTCGACCGTCACCGCCGGGAACGTACGGGCGAAGAGGTCCGCCGAGAGCCAGTGCGTAGTCGCCCTGCGACCGTCCAGGAGGCCCGCTGCCGCCAGGACGAAGGCGCCTGTGCAGATGGAGGCGGTACGGGCACCGACGTCCGTGGCGGACTTGAGCGTCTTCGCGAGGGCGGGCGGGAGGCCGCCGCCCGGCGTCAGCGACTCGTCCTGTTCGTGCGAGGCCGGGACGATGACCGTGTCCGCGCCCGCCACCGCCTCGGGGCCGTGCTCGGCGTAGACGGGGAAGTCCGCGTCCGTGCGGATCATGCCGGGGGTGAGGGCGCAGGTGCGGAGGTCGTAGAGGGGCTCTCCGGTGGAGGGGGCGCGCGCGTTGCCGAAGAGCTGGTGGACCAGGCCCAGCTCCATGGGGAGTACGCCGTCGCGGATCAGGACCGCGACGGCGTGAGGCTTGGTCACCTCGCGCTTGGTCACCTCGCGCTTGGCCACCTGGCTTTTGGTCACCTGGCGCTTGGTCACTGCGGTTCTCCTTTCCCCGACCCCGCCCCTTCCCGAAAACCCGCTCGGCGCGGGGGCCCTGGTTGCCGTCATCACCGGCTTCGCCGAGTTCGTCCTCAAACGCCGGACGGGCTGAAAGACCCCCGGACGGGCTGAGAATCAGCCCCCCAGCGCATGCGACACCGTATAGATCGCCAGCCCCGCCAGCGCCCCCACCACCGTGCCGTTGATCCGGATGAACTGCAGGTCCCTGCCGATGTGCGCCTCGATCTTCTTCGAGGTGTGCTCGGCGTCCCAGCCCGCGACCGTGTCGGTGATCAGGGAGGTGATCTCGTTCCGGTACGTCGTCACCACGTACACCGCGGCGCCCTCGATCCAGCCGTCCACCTTCTGCTGGAGCCGTCCGTCCGTCGCCATCCGCGAGCCGAGCGAGAGCAGCGCGGCCCGCACCCGCAGGCGCAGCTCGCTGCGCTCGTCCTCGGCGGCGGCCACGATCATCTGGCGTACGGCGGACCAGGCGGAGGCGATCAGGTCCTGCACCTCGCCGCGGCCCAGGACCTCCCGCTTGAGGCGCTCCACTCGCTCACGGGTGTCCGGGTCGGACTGGAGGTCGGCGGCGAAGTCGGCGAGGAAGCGGTCCACGGCACCGCGCGCGGGGTGCTCGGGCATGTCCCGCATCTCGGCGAGGAAGCGGAGCAGCTCCTTGTAGACGCGCTCGCCGACCTTCTTGTCGACGAACCGCGGGGTCCAGCCGGGGGCGCCGCCCTGCACCGCGTCCATGACCGACTCGTCGTGCTCCACCAGCCAGTCGTGGGCGCGTGCGCAGACGAGGTCGACGACGCGCTTGTGGCCGCCGTCCGCGACGACCTTCTCCAGCATCTTCCCGATGCCCGGCGCGATCTCCTGGGTGTCGGCCCGGCGCGTGATGGCCTCGCCGACGACCGCCTGGACGTGCGAGTCGCGCAGGACCGTGAGGGCGCCGCGCAGCGCCGTCGCCAGTTCCGCCGTCACCCGGTCGGCGTGTTCGGGGTCCGCGAGCCAGGTGCCGAGACGGCTGCCGATACCCACGGCACGCAGGCGGTCCCGTACGACATCGGACGAGAGAAAGTTCTCACCGACGAATTCGCCCAGGGAGACGCCCAGTTGATCCTTTTTGTTCGGGATGATCGCCGTGTGCGGGATGGGCAGGCCCAGCGGGTGGCGGAAGAGCGCCGTCACCGCGAACCAGTCGGCGAGCGCGCCGACCATGCCCGCCTCGGCCGCCGCGGCCACATAGCCCGCCCAGGCGCCCGCGCCGGAGTTCTGCGCCCACTTGGCGAGCACGTAGACGAGCGCGACGAAGACGAGGAGGCCCGTCGCGGTGATCTTCATCCGGCGGACACCGCGCCGCTTCTCCTCGTCGGCGGGGCTGTACGTGAAGCCGCCGCCGCCCGTGCCGGACGCCGGCTCCGTGTGAGCCTCGTCATGGGCGACGCCATGAGCGGCACCATGAGCTGCGTCACGCGCCTCGCCCGCCGGAACTGATCGATTCCTACGTTCCACTCACTCCACCTGGCCCGTTCGCGTGGTTCACGTCGCCCTCACCCCTATTGTCCCCGGCTCTCCGCTTCCCTTCCTGCTCCCTTCCCGCTCCCTTCCCGCCCCCCTTGCCGTTCTCTTCCTGACCGACTCCTGGAACGGACCACAAGTTCCCGGCGTCTGAAGAGGCGGAGGGGGGCAGTGTCGGCCGCCTCACGGCCCATGACGCATCATGGGGTGATCACATCGGAGCCTCGGGCTCCCCCTGCTCGAGGAGACACAGCCCGCATGACCAAGCGTCACGGTTATGCCCTGCTTGCCGCGGTGCTCGCGGTAATAGTGGTGATTTCCGCCGCCATATACCTCGGTGTTTCAGGCACCGACGACGGATCTCAGGACAACATCAGCGCGGGGCCACGCGGCCCGCGCAACTCTGCCGCGCCCGCGTCCTCCGGCACCTGGGTCGGCTCCTGGGCGGCATCCCCCGCGGCGGCCGAACCGAACACGCACCGCAACGGCTTCGCGGGCCGGTCCATCCGCAACGTCGTGCACACCAGCGTCGGCGGCGAGAGCACCCGCATCACCCTGTCGAACCTGTACGGCAAGCAGCCGCTGAGCATCACCCACGCCTCCATCGCCGTCGCCCTCGGGGCGAACAACCCGGCCGCGGCCCCCGGCACCCTGCGCCGCCTGAACTTCAACGGCAACACGTCCGTGGTGATCCCCGCGGGCCAGCAGGTGATGAGCGACGCGGTCCGGCTGCGCGTGCCGCACGACAGCGACCTCCTGGTCTCGACGTTCTCACCGACCGCTTCAGGTCCCGTCACCTTCCACCCGCACGCCCGCCAGGTCAGCTACGTCGCCGAGGGCGACCGTACGGAAGACCCGAACGGCACCGCGTACAACCAGCAGAGCACCTCCTGGCGCTACCTGTCGGCCGTGGACGTCCTGAGCCACGAGTCGGACGGCACCGTCGTCGTCTTCGGTGACTCGCTCACCGACGGCATCTCCTCCACGATGGGCGCCAACGCCCGCTGGACCGACGGCCTCGCCGCCCGCCTGCGCACCGATTCGGGCGCCCCGCGCTACGGCGTCGTGAACGAGGGCATCAGCGGCAACCGCGTCCTCTCGGACGGGAACGGGTCGCCCGCGGACAACCCGAGCGGGCTCTCCCGCTTCGACCGCGACGTCCTGGACCGGACGGGCGTCAAGGCCGTCGTCGTCGCGCTCGGCGTCAACGACATCCTGCGCAATCCGCACCAGAACAACCCCGACCGCATCGTCGAAGGACTGCGGGAGCTGACCCGGCAGGCGCACACGCGCGGGCTGCGGGTCGTCGGGGCGACCCTGATGCCGTTCGGCGGCCACCGGGGGTACGAGCCCTCGCTTGAGAACGTGCGCCAGGCCGTGAACGAGCAGATCCGTGGCGGCAAGGTCTTCGACGAGTTCGTCGACTTCGACAAGGCGCTGCGCGATCCGTACGACCCGCGCAAGCTGCGTGCCCAGTACGACTCGGGCGACCATCTGCACCCGAGCGACTCGGGCTACCTGAAGATGGCGGACACGTTCAACGTGACGCAGCTGCGGGGCTCCGCGGCCGCCGAGCTGTAGGGGCGCTCAAAGCCCTGCCAGGGGGCTCCGTCCACGGACCGAGCCCCCGAGCCCCCGAGCCCGCCAGCCTGGGGCCTGCGGCCCGCAGCCCGCAGCCCGCAGCCCGCAGCCCGCAGCCCGCAGCCCGCGAGAGCCTCAGCCCCGCTGCTCCCCGCGCCTGCGCATCTGCAGCTCGCGCCGCTCCTCGCGCCGCTCCAGACGATCGCGGCGCCGCTCCTCCTTCAGGCGCAGCTTCTCGACCTTGCGGATCTTGCGGTCCACGCCGACGCCGCCCATCAGGGCGAAGCCCTTGACGACCACGCGGGGCGAGCCGGGCGTTCCCTCGCCGGTCGCCTCGTCGTCGAAGCCGCCCATGAAGCCGAAGCCCTTGACCACGACGGTCATCTCGGGCGGCACGATGACCTGCATGCCTCCCATGAGGGTCCAGCAGCGGATCTCCACGTCGCGCTCCGTGAACCGCGCCTCGCGCAGGTCGATCTCGCCGCCGCCCCACACCGCGACCCCGTCGAACTGCCGACCGACCACCCAGCCGCCCTTGCGGCTGAAACCGCCCCAGAAGGCGAAGCCGAGCTTCGACGTCGGTTCGCCGCTCACCATCCGCTCGGACCAGTCGATGGCGGCGGGGTCGTCGCTCACCGAGGCCTTCACCATGGAGATCTTGGCGCCCGCCTGCGGCAGATCCCGCGTGATCGGCTCCAACTCGCCGTACGTACGCGCCTTGTACGTCGCGTCCAGGCGCTCCTCGAACTCCTCCATGTCCAGGCGGCCCTCGGCCACCGCGTCACGGAGTCGTTCGGCGACGCGTTCGCGGTCGGCGTCGGCGGCCCGGAGATCGGGGAGATGAGGCTGCTCGTCGGTCATATGAGCAGCCTACGAGTTCGTCTTGTCCGCGTACATCTTGGCGATGACCGCCTCGATGTCGGGTTCCCTGACCGAGAGGTCGACCATCGGATACCGCTCCGCGACCCGGGCGACAAGCGGAGCTGCCGACTCCGCCGCCGGGAAGGCGAGCCACTGCCGCGGCCCCTCCACCTTCACCACCCGCGCCGACTCCACCTCGATGGGCGGAAGTTCGCGCTCCAGATCCACGACCAGGGTCCGCTCGCTCTCCCCCACCTCGTGCAGACCGGCAAGGGCACCGTCGTACATCAGACGCCCGTGGTCGATGACCATCACCCGCTTGCAGAGCTGCTCGATGTCGGTCAGGTCATGCGTGGTGAGCAGGACCGTCGTGCCCGCCTCGGCGTTCAAGTCCCGCAGGAATCCCCGGACTTTGGCCTTGCTGATCACGTCGAGGCCGATCGTCGGCTCGTCCAGGTAGAGCACCTCCGGGTCGTGCAGGAGCGCCGCCGCGATGTCCCCGCGCATCCGCTGGCCGAGCGAGAGCTGCCGTACAGGGACGTCCAACAGCTCTGCCAGCTCCAGGAGTTCGACACACCGGTCGAGGTTCTCCTTGAAGCGGGCGTCCGGGATCCGGTACATGCGGTGCATCAGGCGGTACGAGTCGATCAGCGGCAGGTCCCACCACAGGGTGGTGCGCTGGCCGAAGACCACGCCGATGCGCCGCGCGAGGCGGGTGCGCTCGCGGGACGGGTCGATGCCCGCGACCCGCAACCGGCCGCCGCTCGGCGTCAGGATGCCCGTCAGCATCTTGATCGTCGTCGACTTGCCCGCGCCGTTCGGGCCGATGTAGCCGACCATCTCGCCGCGCGGCACGGTGAAGCTGATGCCGTCGACGGCACGCACCTCGTGCTTCTCGCGCCGCATGAAACCGGTCTTCTTGCGTACGTCGAAGACCTTCTCGACGCCGTCGAGCTCAATGAGGTCTGGTCCCACGGCAGTTCAGCTCCCTGTGCTGCGGTACGAACGGAGTCCCGTGCGCCAGGCGAGGCCCGCGAGCGCGAGAAGGGCGACAGCCACGAGGGGCGGCGTGAACGCCACCCATGTCGGCAGGTCGAGCGGGTAGGGCCGCCCGAGGACGTACAGCGCGGGGATCCAGTTCACGAAGGCCAGCGGCAGGATGAAGGTGGCGCCGCGCACCAGGTCCTTGGCGAAGACGGTCGGCGGGAACTGGAGCAGCGTGGTGCCGCCGTACGTGAACGCGTTCTGCACCTCGGCCGCGTCCCGCGCCGCGAACTGGAAGGCCGCGCCCCCCACGAACACGGCCGCGAAGATGCCCGCGCCGCAGAGCAGCATCAGCGGGACCATCAGGACCTTCAGCGGGGTCCAGCCGATGTCCAGGACCACGAGCGAGTACGCGAGGACCAGCGCGCCCTGCGTCACGCGCCCGAGCCGGTGCAGGCCGAAGCGGTCGGCGGCGACCTGCGCGATCACCGGGGCGGGCCGCACCAGGAGCGTGTCGAGCGTGCCGTCACGCACCCGCTTGCCCAGGCGGTCCATGGACCCCAGGGCGAGGTCGGCGAACCCGAACGACGTGCAGGTGGTGCCGTAGAGGAAAGCGACCTCGGAGAGCGAATAGCCACCGAGCCGGTCCACCTGCGAGAACATCAGCAGGATCGCCACGAAGTCGAACGCCGTCACCGCGAGGTTGCCGACCGCGGTCATCACGAACGACAGGCGGTAGGCCATCAGGGAGCGGATCCACATCCCGGAGATCAGCCGGTAGGCCCGAAGGCCGTCGCGCACCTGCGCAAGGCCGTGCCGCCGCGCCCGCGTAAGTCTGTTCCGCCGCGCCCGCGCGAGGCCGTACCGCGCCTCCTTCACGTCACCCACCCTGGACCACCACCCGTCGCGTGGCCACGGCCTGGAGCAGCCGCCCGGTCGTGAGCAGCGCCGCCGCCCAGCCGATCTGGAAGGCGTACGTCCACAGCAGGTCCACGCCCGTGTGCTTGCCGAGGAACACGTCGACGGGCACCTGGAGCAGCGCCGACCAGGGCAGCGCGCGGGCGAGCTCGCCGAGGGCGCCCGGGAAGACGTTCAGCGGGAGCAGCATCCCGGAGAAGAAGGTGCCCGCGAGCATCGCCACCTGGGTGGTGCCCGCGCCGTCCATCAGCCAGAACGCGGAGAGCGCCACCAGGAAGCGGATCGCGAAGCTGACGAGCGCGCCGAGGAAGACGGCGAGCAGGAACGCCAGCCAGCGCAGCGGTTCGGTGGGCAGGGCCAGGTCGAAGAGGAGAGCCCCGAACACCATCGGCACGACACCACGCCCCAGGAGCTGGAACAGGGTCCTGCCCAGGTCGGTCGCCAGCCACCAGAGCTGCAGGTCGGCGGGCCGGTAGAGGTCGACGGCGATGTCCCCGGTGCGGATCCGCTCGATCAGCTCGCCCTCGAAGCCACCGCCCATCAGGGCCATCACCGTGAGCAGCGCCTGCCCCAGCCATACGAACGTCAGTGCCTGCGCCTGGTCGTAGCCGCCGAGCCCGGGACGCTCGTCCCAGAGCGCGATGTAGGTGTAGGCGAGGATCAGCCCGAAGACCGTGTTGGTGAACACCCCCGCCAGGGTGGCCGTCCTATAGGTGGCGTACCGCCGGAAGCCTCCTCGGGCGACGGCCGCGTACAAGCGGAACCGTCCTGTACGCACACGCATCCCCTTTAACGAGAGTCTTTACGTTCTTTACGAGAGCCTTGACGTGAGCCTTGCCGTGAGCCGGGCCAGGTAGGGGCCGGGTACGGGCCAAAGAGACGGAGCCTAGTGCGGTCGTCATCGCTCGTGCCAGGCATTTTCCGTGCGCGGCGCGTGCCTGGTGGGGAACGCAGGAAGCGACAGTGTGCAATGGGTCGTACGAGGCGTACGTGACGTACGACGCGAACCGGGAGTTCCACGAGACATGAGCAGCAGCGACGAGCCGCAGCAGCCGGGTGGCAAAGAGCCCGAGGGCTGGGCGCCCCGCGAACCCGTGGATCCCCCGGCCTCCACACCGGCCGGCGCATCGGCGAACGCCGCCGGCGCCTCGGGAGGCGCCGCAGAAGGAGCGACCGGTGCCGACGGCATCGACGGCGCCGATGGCACCGGCAAGAAGGACAAGAAGGGCAAGAAGACGAAACGCCCCAAGCGCAAGGGCTGGCGGCGGATCTTCCCCACCTGGCGCATGGTGCTCGGCGGGTTCGTCCTGCTGATCCTGCTCCTCGTCGGCGGCTTCGCCGCGGGCTACATGATCGTCGACATCCCCCCGGCCAACGCGGCGGCCACCGCGCAGAGCAACGTCTACCTCTACGCCGACGGCACCCAGCTGGCCCGCGACGGCGAGGTCAACCGCGAGAACGTACCGCTGAGCCAGATCCCCAAGGAGGTCCAGCACGCGGCGCTCGCCGCCGAGGACCGGGACTTCTACAGCGAGTCCGCGGTCGACCCCAAGGCGATGATCCGCGCCGCCTACAACACCGTCACCGGCAAGGGAAAGCAGTCCGGTTCGACGATCACCCAGCAGTTCGTGAAGAACTACTACCTGGGCCAGGAGCAGACGGTCACCCGCAAGGCCAAAGAATTCTTCATCTCCATCAAGCTGGACCGCGAGGTGAGCAAGGACGACATCCTCGCCGGATATCTGAACACCAGCTACTTCGGGCGCAACGCGTACGGCGTGCAGGCCGCGGCCCAGGCGTACTTCGGCAAGGACGTCAAGAAGCTCACCACCGCACAGGGCGCCTATCTGGCGACACTCCTCAACTCCCCCAACGCGTACGACATCGCGACCCACCCGGAGAACAAGAAGCGCGCCGAGGGCCGCTGGAACTACGTCCTGGACGGCATGGTCAAGCAGAGGTGGCTCAGCGCCGCCGACCGGGCCAAGGCCACGTTCCCCGCGCCCAAGGAGGCCAAGGGCTCCTCCGGCCTCTCCGGGCAGCGCGGGTACCTCGTACAGGCCGTCGAGGACTATCTGACGTCCAACAAGATCGTCGACGAGGACACCCTGGCCAAGGGCGGCTACCGCATCACCACCACCCTCCAGAAGAACCGTCAGGACGCCTTCAAGGAGGCCGTCGACGACCAGGTGATGTCCAAGGTCGACAAGGACGCCCGCAAGGTCGACCGCAACGTGCGGGCCGGCGGCGCCTCGATCGACCCGAAGACCGGCGAGGTCGTCGCCATGTACGGCGGCATCGACTACACCAAGCAGTACGTCAACAACGCCACGCGCCGCGACTACCAGGTGGGCTCCACCTTCAAGCCGTTCGTCTTCACCTCGGCCGTGGAGAACGGCTCGGTCACCCAGGACGGCCGCACGATCACCCCGAACACGATCTACGACGGCACCAACAAGCGCCCCGTGCAGGGCTGGGACGGCGGCACGTACGCCCCCGAGAACGAGGACGACGTCAACTACGGCAACATCCCCGTGAGCACCGCCACCGACAAGTCCGTCAACTCGGTCTACGCGCAGATGGCCGTCGACGTCGGCTCGGACAAGGTCAAGGACACGGCGGTGTCCCTCGGCGTCCCGAAGAGCACCCCCGACCTGACCGCGTCCCCCTCCATCGCGCTCGGCCCGTCCACGGCCTCCGTCCTTGACATGACGGAGGCGTACGCGACGCTCGCCAACCACGGCAAGAAGCCCACGTACTCGATGGTCAAGAAGGTCACCAAGAGCGGCCAGGCGGTCGAACTGCCGGAGCCGACCACCGCGCAGGCCGTCAGCCGCGAGGCCGCCGACACCACCACGTCCGTCCTGCAGAGCGTCGTCGACGGCGGCACCGGCACGGCCGCGCAGGCCGCGGGCCGCCCGGCGGCGGGCAAGACCGGCACCGCGGAGGAGGACAAGGCGGCCTGGTTCGCGGGCTACACCCCCGAGCTCGCCACCGTCGTCTCCGTAATGGGCCAGAACCCGGACACCGGCGCGCACACCCCGCTGTACGGGGCGCTCGGCCAGCCCCGCATCAACGGCGGCGCCTACCCGGCGCAGATCTGGGCGCAGTTCACCAGGACGGCCCTGGAGGACGAGCCGGTCACGGACTTCGACCTGGACGTGGAGGAAGGCTCCGACGTACCGGAGATCCCGGACCCCTCGGGCGTCGAGGAGGACCCGGCGACCGGCGGAGCGGCCACCGGCGGCGGCAGCGAGACGCCGGGCCAGGACCAGGGCCAGACCCAGGGTCAGGACCAGGGCCAGACGCAGGGCCAGGACCAAGGGCAGACCCAAGGCCAGGACCAGGGCCAGACGCAGGGGCAGGACCAAGGGCAGACGCAGGGCCAGACGGACGGCGGTGCCACCGTCGACGGCGGAGCGACCGACGGAGGCACCCCCACCGACCCGGGCACCGCCCAGGGCGGCCAGACGGACGGCGGCGCCACCGTCGACGGCGGGACGGGCGTCGCCGAGGGGGCCGTGGGCGGCTTTCCGGACAACGCGGCGGCGAGGAGGAAGGGCGAGGGCTTCGAGTAGGGCCCTTCTGGCACTAGGACCCTTCTGGCACTGGCGCCCTTCCGGTAGGTACCAGTGCCCTTCCGGTACTAGTGCCCCGAGGTCGCCTTCAGGCCCACGACGGCGACGAGCAGCAGCACCACGAAGAAGATCCGGGCGGCGGTGGCAGGCTCACCGAGGACCATCATCCCGACCACCGCCGCACCGGCAGCGCCGATGCCGACCCACACGCCGTACGCCGTACCGATGGGCAGCGTCTTGGCGGCGTGCGAGAGCAGCATCATGCTCGCGACGATCCCGAGGCCGGTGAACACGCTCGGCCACAGCCGGGTGAACCCCTCGGTGAACTTCATCCCGATCGACCAGCCCACTTCGAGCAGACCGGCGACGATCAACAGAACCCAGGCCACGACGGCACCTCCGACACGTAGAGACGCGAGATCGCGTCACTTGAATGGGGGTGCGTCGTCTTTGCGGAAACCCGGTACGGCGCGTCTCGTCGGGGTCCTTGAAAGGTAGCAAAGAACGCGCAAAAGGGGCTGGTGACGATGGTCACCAGCCCCTTACGCGCGTTCTCGGCCCGCTACAGGTACAAGCCCGTCGAATCCTCGGAGCCCTCGAACCGGTCGGCGGCCACGGCATGCAGGTCGCGCTCGCGCATCAGCACGTACGCCACGCCCCGCACCTCCACCTCGGCCCGGTCCTCCGGGTCGTACAGGACCCGGTCACCCGGTTCCACCGCCCGCACGTTCTGCCCGACGGCGACGACCTCGGCCCAGGCCAGACGCCTGCCGACGGCGGCGGTCGCGGGGATCAGGATGCCTCCGCCCGACCTGCGCTCCCCCTCCGTGGTGTCCTGCCGCACGAGCACACGGTCGTGCAACATCCGGATGGGCAACTTGTCGTCGTGCGGGCTCTGTCCCTGGCTTTTGGCGCTCACGCCCCGAACCTACCCGCAGACGGCACGCCCGTACGATGCCGGGGCAGCTCTTCGTACACTGCCGGTCCTGTCCTTCGTACGCCGCCGGGCCTGTCCTTCGTACGCAGCCGGGTCAGTCCTTGCGGCGCCGCGAACCCACCGCGAGCAGCCCCACGAGGCCCACGGCGACCAGCGCCACCGGCACGATGCGCTCCAGACGCGGCGCGCCTTCCTCGGTCACGAACTGGGCCCGCACGTCCGACACGACGCGGTTGGCACCTACGTACGCCCGGCCGAGGGTGTTGTCCACGCTCGCGGCGACCTTGGCCTTCGCGTCACCCACGATCGTCTTCGGGTGAACCCGCACCCCGATCTCGTCGAGCGTCTCGGCGAGCGTCTCGCGGCGGTGCTTGATGTCCGCCTCGATCTGCGCCGGGGTCCTGATATCCGACGTGTCCGACACCGCGCTGCCTCCGTGGTCGTGTCCGGCTGTGTGTTCTGCCTGTTCCTTGTGCACGTATCGCTGTACGTATCGCCGACAGTCTGTCAGCTCCACGCTCACCTCACCCCACGGCACCCCTATTACCCTCGACTCCGTCACCACACGTTTCACGAACATCCTGTGCGATACACCCTGTGCGAGGAGACCGAAGATGAGCGAGCGACTCACCCCCGGCGACACGGCCCCGGCCTTCACCCTGCCGGACGCGGACGGCAACGAGGTCTCCCTCGCCGCCCACAAGGGCCGCAAGGTCATCGTCTACTTCTACCCGGCCGCCCTCACCCCCGGCTGCACCAAGCAGGCCTGCGACTTCACGGACAACCTCGACGTCCTGGCGAGCGCCGGGTACGACGTCATCGGCGTGTCCCCGGACAAGCCGGAGAAGCTGGCCAAGTTCCGCGAGAAGGAGAACCTCAAGGTCACGCTGGTCGGCGACCCCTCCAAGGAGACCCTTGAGGCGTACGGCGCCTTCGGCGAGAAGAAGCTGTACGGCAAGACCGTGACCGGCGTCATCCGCTCCACGATCGTGGTCGACGAGACGGGGAAGGTCGAGCACGCCTTCTACAACGTCAAGGCGACCGGCCACGTAGCCAAGATCATCAAGGACCTGGGCATCTGACTGCCCCGGACATCTGACTGACCTGGGCATCTGACTGGCCTGGACATCTGACCTGGGGATCCAACCCGCCCCTCCCCCTCCGACTGTGACGAAGCCCCCTTCAAGCCCAAGGGGGCTTCCGTTTGCGTCGGCCAAGATCGAGCAAGTGATGCCAGGAGGATTGTTCGCAGAACGGAAGGACTACCCATGGCGGCCCACGACGAGGCAGAGGCCGATACAGAGGCTGTGAAGCGTCACCGCACCCTCTTCCGAGCCGTCAAACGCCGCAAGGATCCCCCGCTGCGCCGCACCGATATCACGGTCACGGACGAGGCCGCGGTCAAGCGGGCGGTCAAAGCGGCCTCGCTCGGAAATGCCATGGAGTGGTTCGACTTCGGCATCTACAGCTACCTGGCCGTCACCATCGGCCATGTCTTCTTCCCTTCCGGGAACGACACGGTCCAGCTGATCTCCTCATTTGCCACGTTCGCGGTGTCGTTCCTGGTGCGCCCCATCGGCGGCATGGTGTTCGGCCCGATGGGTGACAAGGTCGGCCGCAAAAAGGTTCTTGCGCTGACAATGATCATGATGGCCATCGGCACCCTGGCCATCGGACTCATCCCGTCCTACTCCACGATCGGCTTCTGGGCCCCGGTCCTGCTGATCTTCTTCCGCCTCGTACAGGGCTTCTCGACGGGCGGTGAGTACGGCGGCGCCTCGACCTTCATCGCCGAGTACGCGCCCGACAAGCGGCGTGGTTACTACGGCAGCTTCCTGGAGATGGGCACCCTCGCCGGATACGTCGGCGCGGCGGGCCTCGTCCTCATCCTGAACACCGCGCTCGGCTCGGACGCCATGGAGTCGTGGGGCTGGCGCCTCCCGTTCCTCGTCGCGGGCCCGCTCGGCCTCGTCGGCCTCTACCTGCGGCTGAAGCTCGACGAGACGCCCGCGTTCCAGAAGATGGAGGACGCCACCTTCCACTCGGCCTCCGAGGGCGCCTCCAGCGTGGAAACCACCGCCAAGGGCGACCTGGCGAAGATCTTCACCAACTACTGGCCCACGCTGATCCTCTGCATCGCGCTGGTCGGCGCGTACAACATCACCGACTACATGCTCCTGTCGTACATGCCGACGTACCTCTCCGACGAACTCGGCTACGACGACTCACACGGCCTGCTGATCCTCATCGGCACGATGATCATCCTGATGCTGATCATCAGCCAGGTGGGCAAGCTCTCCGACCGCTTCGGCCGCAAGCCGCTCCTGATGACGGGCATGGTCGGCTTCCTGGTCCTCTCCCTTCCGGCGTTCCTCCTGATCCAGCAGGGCAGCCTGATCGCGGTCTCCGGCGGCATGCTCCTCCTCGGCCTCTCCCTGGTCTGCCTCCTGGGCACCATGTCGGCAACGCTCCCGGCGCTGTTCCCCACATCGGTCCGCTACGGCTCCCTGTCGGTCGGCTACAACCTCTCGGCGTCCCTCTTCGGCGGCACGGCCCCCTTGGTCATCACGTCCCTGATCAGCATCACGGGAACGGACATGATCCCGGCCTACTACTCGATGGCGGCGGCCCTCGTGGGCGTCATCGCGGTGCTCTGCATGAAGGAAACAGCCCAGAAGCCGCTCTCGGGCTCGCCCCCGTCGGTGGAGACGAAGGAGGAGGCGGCGGAGATGGTGGAGGCGGCGGCTCCGACGCCTCGGTTCTGAGCCCCCACCCCCTCTCCGGCCCGCCCCACGTGAAAGTGGGGCGGGCCGTTCCGCATTTCGGACGTGACGGTCCGATTGTCAGTTCGTTAGGCCGTACGAGGCTGCGAACAGGCGGCCGGATGCGGAGGGGAAATCATGCCGGTCAGCGCGTACACCAGGGAGCGACTGGAGGAAGCTGCCAAGTCATCACGGACGTTGTCCGAGGCACTGGGCAGATTGGAGGTGGATCCGAAGAGTTCGACGCGGAGGTACATCCATCAGCGGATGAAAAAGCTCGGGGTAGATACGTCCCACTTCGAGCGGGAGGGGGCTCGGTGGACCAGGGAGGTCCTCGAACCTGCCGTGGCCGCCTCGAAGAGCGTGAACGACGCGTTGCGGTACCTGGGGATCGAGGTCGTGGGCGGCCACCACACGCACATCGCGCGCCGCATCAAGGCATACGGCATCGACACGTCGCACTTCCAGCAGCCGTCCCGGGCTGGTGTCCCCAAGCAGCGCCGCACGCCGCATCAGATCCTGGTCGAACAAGAGCCGACGACGGCCCGGCGCATGCAGAGTGACCGGCTCAAGCGGGCCATGACCGAACTCGGCGTCGTCGAGCGGTGCGCGATGTGCGGAACGGATCCGCTGTGGCAAGGACATCCCCTGGCGCTGGAGGTGGACCACATCGACGGTGACTGGCGCAACAACCGGATAGAGAATCTGCGACTGCTGTGCCCCAACTGCCACTCGACCACAGATACTTACCGGGGCCGGGCCAAGGGGCGACGGTCATGAGCGAGCCGGTCCGCTACACGCGGGAACTGCTGACACAAGCCGCCGAGAGCTGTTCCAGCATCGACGAAGCCATCGCCTTTCTGGGCACGCGCCCTTACGGGAACCTCCGCCGTCATCTGTTCACGCGGTTCGACCACTTCGGAATCGATGTCTCCCACTTTCCACGTCCACGGCGAGGGCACACCAGACCTTCCCCCGAGGAACTTCGGCAAGTGGTCTCGCAGTCCTCATCCATCGCAGGAGCACTGCGCATGCTGGGGAAGGCGGCGAACGGCCAGCCATACGCACTGTTCCGTCGCTGGGTGGACGAGGACGGACTGGACACCTCCCACTTTCTCGGTCAGGCCCACCAACGGGGCAAGCCAGGAACGACACCTCTGAAGACGGCAGCGGACGTGCTCGTCAAGCACGACCGTCAGCGCCGAACCAGGACCGTCTTCCTGCGTCGAGCGCTTCGCGAGATCGGCGTCCCCGAGCTTTGCGACGGGTGTGGAACCCCGCCCGAGTGGAACGGGAAGCCCATGACGCTGGAGATCGACCACATCAACGGCGACTGGAGCGACGACCGGAGCGAGAATCTGCGGCTGCTCTGTCCCAACTGTCATGCGATCACCAGTACCTGGTGTCGCGGAGGCCGCCGTGCACCCATTGGGGTCCCGAGACTAAGCACCGCCTGACCGGTAACATGACTGGCCATGCGGCCGTGGCGGAACTGGCCTACGCGCAACACTTAGGATGTTGTGGGAGAAATCCCTTGAGGGTTCGAGTCCCTCCGGCCGCACGCCTTCGTTTCTAAGGCCCGGCTCGCGCACCCCGCGAGCCGGGCTTTCGTCGTCCGCAGCGTCAGGCCAGCAGCTCCCGAACCACGGGCACCAGCGCCCGGAACGCCTTCCCCCGGTGGCTGATCGCGTTCTTCTCCGCGGCCGAGAGTTCCGCGCACGTCCGCTTCTCGCCCTCCGGCTGGAGGATCGGGTCGTAGCCGAAGCCGCCCGTGCCCGAGGGGGCGTGGCGCAGGACGCCTCGTAGTTGGCCCTCGACCACGCGTTCCGTGCCGTCCGGGAGGGCGAGGGCCGCGGCGCAGGCGAAGTGGGCGCCCCGGTGGGTGTCGGCGTCGATGTCGCCGAGTTGGGCCAGGAGCAGGTCCAGGTTCGCCTGGTCGTCGCCGTGGCGGCCCGCCCAGCGGGCGGAGAAGATGCCAGGGGCGCCGCCGAGGACGTCGACGCAGAGGCCGGAGTCGTCGGCGACCGCGGGGAGGCCGGTGGCCTTGGCCAGGGCGTGGGCCTTGAGGAGGGCGTTCTCGGCGAAGGTGACGCCGGTTTCCCTGACGTCGGGGATCTCGGGGTAGGCGTCCGCGCCGACGAGGTCATGGGTGAGGCCTGCGTCGGCGAGGATCGCCTTGAGTTCCGTGATCTTGCCGGCGTTACGGGTGGCGAGGATGAGGCGGGTCATGACGACCAGTATCCAAGCCCGCGGATGTTACGGCGTGCAGACCTTCGTCAGTTCGCCCGCCGCGTCCGTGATCGGGCTGAGGTCCGGGGTCGCGTCGCCGTTGTCGATGGACTTGCGGACGTTGCCGACGGCCTTGTCGAGGCTGTCGACCGCCTTGTTGACATCGGTGTTGTCGGTCTTGTCGCCGATCTCGTCGATGTTCTTGTCGATGTCGTCGAGCGCCTTGTCGGCCTGCGTGGGGTCGTCGCCCGCCTTCTCGACGGCCTGCTGGAGGTCGGTGACGCTGTCGGCTATGGCGTCCGCGGTCTGAACGCAGTCGAGCGCCTTCTCGACTGCGCTGCAGCCGACGAGTCCGACGCCCGCCGGTACGGCGATCAGAACTGACGTGATGGCGATGGCGATACGGCGGTGGCGCGCGGCCATGCTTGGGTCCCTCCCCGAGTGCTGGTGGGGGGGGGGGGGGGGGGGGTGGGTGGGGGGGGGGGCGTGGGGGGGGGGGGGGGGGGGTTTTTTTGGGGAAAGCGGAGGGGCGAGGGAGGGGGGTTGGGTTGCCCGCCACACTCACGCCACGCTCACCTG